>CANHQR010000042.1 GCA_947462815.1 Pseudobdellovibrionaceae bacterium | reverse complement strand
CCCGAATTATACCAAGTGCCCAAGCCAAAGTGCAGCGGGGCTCGGCCGACAATCAGCTGGCCGAACTCTTGAGCCCACGACATATACATTTGCGTCACCGCGAGGCCGCCGGACTCTTGTTGGCGGGAGATCACGTTCGAGGTTGCAGAATTGGAAGGTGTCGATGTGCCGACGCCTTTGCCGATGAACTCACCCACCTGGTTGTTAGCGCCGACGGTGGAATTGTTCAGCAGGTCGAAGCGTCCAAAGATCGTCACGCCATCCGCAGCAACGATTTTCGGTTTCATAACCAAGTGATGAAGCATGTAGGCTTTGTCGGTATTCTTGCCATCGAGCTCGGCGTTGTTCACGCGCACACCCTCAAAACGATACAACCCACCCCACTGAAGATCAGCCGCCATCGAGGCGGAGAACATGCCGAGCCAGGCGGCCAAGAAAGCGGCAAAGCTCACCACCCACATGCGGACGGAACGTCGCAGAGAATGTCGTTTGTTAGAGATTCCGTAATTGGATGGACTGGGGGAGTGAGTTTTCTGGAGACCCGTTCGCATGCGACCTCTCGTTTCGCCTCAGGCTAAATCGGCGAGATATTCTGGTGACGGTTTTCACGCTCCCTTCGCCTCGGCCGAGGGTCAACGAAAACATTACATTGCCATACATCACAATACATTGCGCCTTGCTAAACTATTGAAATTAGGATGCCGACCCGATGGAAGATGCCGGGAAACCCGCATCCAGAGCGGAAAATGCGCGGCATGCGTGCCGCGCCCATGAGCATTCTTGAAAGCTCGCGAACAAAGTGGAATCTCGACTCGTCTTTGGCCGAGCTCGCCTAGCTCCGCGAGGTCGGTCTGCCATCCAACTCCGTTCGTGAAGATGCGTCTTAGGCTTTGACGCCCAACAGATCAGTTTCTCGCAAAATCAAAAAGCGACCCGACTGGCCTGGCATCTCAATCTCGAGACCGCCCCACTGAGCAAACATGACTTCGTCGCCGACACGAACATCCAGCGGCTGCAACTTGCCCTTTTTGCTTCGCTTCCCCGGGCCGACGGCCACGACGCGCCCGACATTCGGACGCTCGGAGACCGTGTCGGGAATGTAGAGTCCACCAGGAGTGCGCTCCAAGCGGGCCTCCACCTGCACCAGGATTCGATCATCAAGCGGCGAGAAGTTTTTTGAAAGCGAACCGGCGGACGACGAAACCAAACGCAGTTTCGGAGCTTGCGACAACGGAGAAGGAGCTTTATTTGTCGCTCCGCGGGCCACAGGCTTCGATGCGGCGGGTTTCGCTTTCGCCTTCAGTTTCACCGGCGCGGTCTTGCCCTGAGAACCTTTGGGCTTGGATACCACCGCTTTGGTCTTGGGCTTCGCTTTGACCTGTGCCTTGGCCGTTCTCAGTTTGCTGGCCGACGTGGACTTCGGCTTCGACGCCTTCACGTTAGGCTTTTTCGCTTTCGTCATTGATGCCTTTGTCATTGACGCCTTTGTCATAGATGCTTTCGTAATTGATGCTTTTGTCTTCGTTGCTTTAACCTTCGCCATTTCTCAACGCTCCCTTTATCAACAGTTTGTCCCGACGCGAGAACTCCCACGCTGGACTAATGCCACGCCTCTCCCTAATGTCAATACCATGCTCGGACGCCGACTCGGTCTTCAGAAATTGAGCCTTCGCCAACGCCGATGGCTCACCGGCTTTTTTCTCTCGGCGCTCGGAGCCCTCCTGCTCGCCGCCCTCATTCTCGGCAGCTGGCTGCTTCGACTGGATCGCGAGATCTCCGAACGCCTGGCGCAAAAGCGCTTCGCTCCTCCTGTGGAGTTTTACTCAGCGCCCGAGTTCATTCGCTCCGGACAGTATCGCCAGCGCGAGGATCTTCTCAAAATTTTTGCCCGCCGGAACTATCGCACACGGCAGTTTGGCCAGCCGCTTCACCCCGGCGACATCAGTGCATGGTCCGGCCACGAGTGCCAATCGATTCTGGGTGCAGGAACGCAGTTCGACGACGTCACGAACTGCCTCGCTTATCGGCTGTTTTTGAGGCCCAGCTCAGGACTGCGATCGACCGATTTGGAGACCGAAGCCGCAACTCCTGAAACAGAAAGCTTGCAAATTATCGCCTTTGATTCCAACTCCCGAGTGGTCGGCACTTTCAGCGGTGCAAATCCCCGTCCCAGCGAGGCCGCGCTGCTCGATCCCGAGCTTTTTGCGCAGTACTATGGCGACAAGCCCACACTTCGTGACGAGGTTGATCTCGGTAAAATCCCTCTGGCCTGCGTGAACTCGGTCATCGCGATCGAAGATCCAAAATTTCTTGAGCACGTCGGCGTGAGCTTTGTGGGTTTGGCTCGAGCGGTGTACGTCAACTTGCGAGATCGGCGCGCCGCTCAGGGCGGGAGCACGATCACTCAGCAGCTCGTGAAGAACTACTTTTTGACGCCGGAAAAATCCATCCAGCGAAAGCTCACCGAAATCGCGATGGCTTTTTTGGTCGAGCGCCGCGCCACCAAAGAAGAGATTCTCGAGACCTACTTCAACCTGATCTATATGGGTCAAAACGGACCCTTCGAAGTTCGCGGCTACGCGGCCGCATCACGCTACTATTTTAATAAGTCGATCGAGAATCTCGAGCTCCCGGAGTGCGCCCTGCTTGCGGCCGTGCTCAACTCGCCGGGCCACTTCAACCCTTTCACGAAGACCGAGCGCGCGAAACTTCGGCGCGAACGCGTCGCCAACAAGATGCGCGAGGCCGGAATGATCGACGAGGCGACCGTTCGCCAAATCGTGGAGGCACCCATGCCCACCGCGACGGCGCGGACTCTCAGCGAGCCCGCGCCCTACTTTGTGCGCGCGGCTCGGAAGGAGTTGGCGCAACTGGGCTTCGACCCCACCCAAGGCTTGCGCGTCTTCACGACTCTCGATCTGCGCGCTCAGGAAGCTGCCCAACAAGCTGTGCGCCGAGGGCTCGACCAGCTCGAAACACAGAACAAACATGTTAAGGGCTTGAAGGAAAAAGGCCGAAACCTCGAAGCTGCGCTGATTGCGACAGATCCCCGCAGCGGTTTCATTACCGCGATGGTCGGCGGTCGCGGCTTCGTTGCGACGCAGTTTAACCGGGCCACCGAGAGTCGTCGCCAAGTGGGCTCCGTCATGAAGCCCTTGGTTTACCTCGCGGCGTTCGAAGCGGACCCTGAGAAGCACTCGCCGCTCGAGATGTTGGACGACAGCGCTCACGAGTTTAAATACGACGGGCAGCGCTGGACGCCTCGCAATTACGACGGGCAGTATCGCGGTCTCGTTCCGAGCTGGCTCGCACTCAGTGAGTCGCTGAATGCCCCCGTCGCGCGCCTTGGCTTTGATTTGGGCTTAAAGAAAGTCATCGACGTGGCCCGACGTGCCGGTATTGCCTCGCGACTTGAAGCCGTGCCTTCTCTCACCCTCGGCGCCTTTGAGCTGCCTCCCATCGAGGTCGCACAGGCCTTCACCACCTTGGCGCGCATGGGATCGCGTGTGCCTCTCTCGACAATTTACCGCATCGAAACTCTCAGCGGTCGTGAGCTTCACGCCTTTCGGCCGACCGGCGAAGAGGCTCTGGATCCCGAGGCCACGGCGCAAGTTGTGGGCATGCTCGAAGTGGCCGTCAACTACGGTACAGCCAAACTTTTACGCGCGCTCGGCATGAAGGGCCCGATGGCCGGCAAGACTGGCACAACCAACGATAAGAAAGATGCCTGGTTTGCTGGCATGACCCCCAGTTCAGTGGCCGTTGTTTGGGTGGGCTATGATGACAACACTCCGCATCTGCTCACAGGGGGAGGCGGCGCGACCCCCATCTGGGCCGACTTTATTCGACGCATGGAGAATCCTGTTTTGGAACCTGAGGCTCTTTCTCTCCATGATTTCGATTGGCCTCCGGGCGTTGAGCGCCGCAGTCTCGAACTGGAAACTCCAATTCCCAACTATCCAGAACGGGTCGACCTCAAACTCAGATCCGACAAGTCGGAGGCAACGCCTTCGCCTGTTGATCCCGAAGATCAAGAACCCATCTGAATTCGCCTTCGACCTGGGCAACGGCTCGGTCCAAACCCTGCAACGTTGACCCGATGTGGGCTGCGGATACTGGCCACAAACCCACAACGGAGGCGAAAACCCCCACAGAAGATCTACGCTAAGAACATGATATAACTTATGTTTTAGTATTCTGCTTGGGCGACTTCGCCGGTGCCAAACGACACCGACCCTGACTCTTCTCGCGGGAGAGTTACGGCACTGGTGTCATTATTGCGCGCCGCACGCGCGGCGCGAGGGAAAGGAGGAAGCATGTCGAAACTGAAACACAGCCTGGATCAGTTGCTCTTTAAACGACTGACAGAAGTCGACTCTCCCCTGGCCCCTGCGCATCGCCCGGGCTTCGAAACCCGTCGTCATGGCGAAATTTTGCTCATCAAAACGCCACGCGGAGAGATTCTGGGGCTGCATTCACGCGAACTCGAAGTGGCACACTTGGACCCACTTGTATGGAATGTGGATGAGACCTCCGCCGATCCGGGCCTTCCTGCATCGGCAATTCGCGAGGAGTTGCAGCAATGGCAGGCGTCGCGCTCCGGTCACGACGCCCTTGGCGACTTGCTGGTGCGTTCGCTGACGGTGAATGTCGCTCAGGTCTGCAACTTGGCTTGCACGTACTGCGCGGCCGGAGGCGATGGCACCTACGGTTCAAAGACCAAAACTCCGGATCTGGAGAAAACGGAAGCGCAAATTTCGCATTTGTTAGCTCAGCTCCCTGACGGCGATCGCTTCACGCTGACGTTTCTAGGCGGTGAACCGCTCTTGCATCCGGACATCATCGAACGCCTCGCACGACACACTCGACTGATGACAGCAGGACGCGAACTTCACGTCCGCTTTGATATCGTCACCAATGCGACCCTCGTGGACGCCGAGCGCGCCGAGCTGCTGGCGCGAATTCGAGCCCACGTGACGGTGTCGATCGATGGAGTACCCGAGCAAAACGATCGCGCCCGAGTCACCAAGAGTGGACGCGGATCCAGCGAGCAAGCGCTGAAGGGTCTCGCCGAACTCATGAAGGTTCGCGAACGCTTGCACTCCTTGCATGTGGGTGCGGTGTTCGGTCGACACAATCTCGATGTTGTGGGCGCTTGGAAATATTTGTCGGAGCTGCCATTTCAAACGCTGAAGTTCGACTTCGCCGCCGAAACGGGTGACGAGGTGGCGAGCCGACTGTTTGCGGAAGGGCTCTGCGAAGTGATGGACTTAGCTTTTGCGAAGGGCGGCGAGTCTGAGCTGCGACGTCTGCACGTCGCGGATCATCTATTTCGTACCCTGGATGAACAAGTTCGAGTCCGCAACCATTGTTTGGCTGGCAAAAATCATTTGCAGCTCGATACGAACGGTCGTTTTACAGTCTGCCAGTGGTTCGTCGGCCAAAAGGACGAAGATTTGGGCGGCGAAATCCGCGTTGATGAAAGCGCACGCCAGGCTCGCTTCCGAAGCGACTTGGTGGACGAAAACAATTGCGGCAGCTGCTGGGCACGCTACATTTGCGGCGGTGGCTGCATGAGCGTGAACAAAGTCAAAAATGGAAGCAAACATGAGCGCGAGCTCGCATTTTGCGATCGAACCCGCCACACACTTTTGAAAGGAATTGAAAAGTATGTCGAAGCTCGTTACAACCCCACCGTCGATTCCCCAGGAGCAGAACGTGAAATTCATTAAATTGGTCAATAAAACGCCGAGCTCAGGCGCTCCCAACACAGCGCCAGCGGCCACGTCGACGTTGTCTCCATCGGCAGATCCCTCGAACACAAAACTCACGCGTCGACCCGGCACAGGCTGCATTCCAGTTTCCGGCGATTGAGCTTTTTAATCGAGACTTCAAGGCACGATCAAACACCCCTCTTTTTGCTTTTTGTCCCAGGAGGCGGCCAAAGCTTTCATTCGGTTGCATCAGCCGATCAGCCAGTCTAAACCCTCGACATGACGGACCAATCCGGATCGAAATCCCGAACGTCGCTCGCTTCGAAACTCCTCGGCAGATCTCGCGACCTCATAATCGCCCTTGGGGGCCATCGAACGAATCCTCGCTCACAAGACGCCTCCACGCTCGGCTCCCGATCTGGAATGTGGTGGCTTAAGCCGATTGGCTATCTCGGCTTTGGCTTGCTCACGACCTTTTCGCTCTCGCAGTTTAAGTTCGATTATCTTGAGGCCGTCTTTTACGACGCTCGAGTCCGCTCTCGCCCCGCACCCAAGCCCTCTGGAAACATCGAATTGATCTACGTCGATAGCGAGACGATCTCGGCACTCGGTAAGGTTCCCACAGCTCGCGATCATCTGGATCTACTGATCAAACTGCAAGCCGCTGGAGCCCGACATATCGTCCAATTGATTTCACCAACTGAGTTTGTGGGCTCCTTGGATGAGCTAACCGAGTACGCGAAGGTTGCCGAGGCAACCCCGGGCTTTGTCGTCGCACGCAACGATGTCGCCCTTCGAGGTGAAGAATACGGACTTCGTCTGGATTCGCCGTTTGAAAAACTCGCGGTGGGCTCGGCAAGCGTTCCCCGCGATTCCAACATCTTCGCTCGAGATGATGTCACTCGACGCCTGCTGATCGCTTATCAAGGACAACCCACACTGTGGCCGACTCTCGCAGCCGACTTCAACGCTGAGCTCAAAGCCGCACTCAATGTTTCCTCCCCGCCCCTCGCCGCAGCTGAAGATGCAGGTGAGGTCGAAGTCCGGGCCGGATTCGCGCAAGCTGTTCGCGGCAGCCTCTACGTCCTGCAAAGCGATCAGCTCTATGTGAACTTTGCGCCGGCAGGGACCTATCCCTCCCAGAGTTTCGCCCGCGTTCTTCGCGGTGAAGTGGCCTCAGAACGCTACAAAGATAAAGTCGTGATCATCGGTCGCGATATTCAAACCACATCTAAAGATTATGTGCGCACGCCCTACTCTCGAGAAATCGTCGCCATGACCGCGGTTGAGTATCACGCCAACGCACTCGATACTCTCATACGTAACGATGCGCCGACACGCGCGGCGTCCGGTCTGGATCACGTGCTGACGGCACTGATCTCGCTGTTGACCGTGATCGTGGTTTTAAAGCTGAAGCCGACCTTGGGATTGATGGTGCTCCTCGCGACGGTCACGGGTTTTACGCTGATCGCTTGGTTGATGTTTGCATTTGGTGGCGTTTGGCTTTCGATGGCCCCGCCTTACCTCGCGGTGTTTATTGGTTACTACTTTTTCATTCCCTACCGACTCATTATCGAAAACCGACGGTCCTGGGAGTACTACCAGAAAAACAAACTCCTCACGCAGGTTGAAGAGCTCAAAACCAACTTCATGTCGATGATGTCTCATGATCTCAAGACCCCGATCGCGCGAATCGAAGGCATGGTGGAGATCGTCGAGAACGAGCGCGATCGACTCAGTCCAAGGCAAATGGAAGCCTTGGCGACGCTACGAAGTTCGAGTCACGAACTTCTGGAGTTTGTATCGAGCATTTTGAACCTCGGGCGCATTGAGTCCAAAGCCATTCAACTTCACATGCACTCCAAAGATGTGAACTCCCTCATCAAAGAAGTCGTACACAAGCTGGAGTACCAAGCGAAGTCCAAGAACATTCAGATCCGCACGGAACTTGAGCCGTTGTTCAGCATCAAGATGGACGTGGATCTCATGCGTCAGGTCCTTCAGAACTTGATCGAAAACGCCATCAAGTACAGTCCTCCGGGATCCTCTGTTTTGGTCTCGACCGAGGAGGGTGAGGGCTGGGTCAGCGTGCAGGTGGCCGACCAGGGGCCGGGCATCCCTGAGGATGAACTTCCTCACATATTCATGAAATTTTATCGCAGTCGAAATGCCAAGGCATCGACGATAAAGGGTTCTGGGCTAGGTCTCTATCTTGCTCGTTATTTCGTGGAGTTGCATAAGGGAAGGATCACCGTGGACTCGAGCCCCGGTGCGGGATCGACGTTTACTGTAGATTTACCGAGCAACTGAGCGCCGAAACGGGGTATAACTCGCTCGGACTTCCGGGGCTCAAGGCGTTCCATCCCTTCGGCATCCGTAGGTTCATAAATCATGTCGTGGTCGATGGTTTCTTGGGGGTTGCATGCTCAAAGTCTTAGTGGTCGATGACGATTCGGGACTTCGCTTCTCAGTCCGCGAGGCCCTCGGAGAAAAATTTGAGATCGTCGAGGCTCAGGATGGCTTAGAAGCCATGGAGAAGATCAAATCGACGAACTTCGACTTGGTCACCCTCGACGTCGACATGCCACGCCTCACTGGCCTTGAGGCCCTCAAGCTCATCAAGGAGCACGATCCCTCGATTCAAGTGATTGTGCTCACGGCGCACGCCAACATCGACGACGCCGTTGTGGCGGTTAAAGAGGGGGCCTACAACTACATGTCCAAGCCCGTGCGCGCCGAAGAACTGCGCGGCCTCGTGGATCGCGCCTTAAAGGCTCGCTCGCTCATTTCCAATATCGCGGCGAGTGCCCCCGTTCTCACCGAAGCCGGGCGCAAGATCATCGGCTCTTCGAGCGAAATGCAGAAGGTGTTTAACATCATCAATCGACTTTCAAAGGTCGATACGCCTGTCTTGATTCGCGGCGCCTCGGGAACCGGCAAAGAACTGGTGGCCCGTGCGATTCACTACAACTCGTCACGCAAAGACGGAAAGTTCGTGGCGATCAACTGCTCGGCAATCCCCGAAAACTTGTTTGAGAGCGAACTCTTTGGCCATGAAAAAGGCTCCTTCACGGGCGCTCACGAACGAAAGATCGGTAAGTTTCAATATGCGGAAGGCGGTACGCTTTTCCTCGACGAGTTGGGCGAAATGCCCGTGACGATGCAAGTGAAGCTCTTGCGCGTTCTTCAAGAGAAAACCTTCACGCCTGTAGGCGCTAATCGCGAAATCGAATCCAACGTCCGCGTCATTGCGGCGACCAATCGCAACCTTGAGCAGATGATCAAAGATGGGCGTTTCCGAGAGGACCTGTATTACCGATTGAACGTCGTACCGATTTACCTTCCCTCGCTGGCAGAGCGGATCAACGATCTCGAAAATCTCGTGAATTCCTTCATCAAGAAATTCAACGCGGCTCACAACAAGCGAGTGACCTCCGTTGCTCCAGACGCCATGGCCGTCCTGAAGAAGTACAACTGGCCGGGCAACATCCGCGAACTCGAAAATGTGATCGAGCATGCTTTCATTCTTGAAAACGGCTCAACGCTGACCCTCAGTTCCCTTCCGGAAAGCGTACTTTCGGCAGTGGGTGTGGCCCTTCGCTGGGATGAACCCGCTTCGGCGACGGAAGAATCCATGGAATCGGCGCTTGTCGATACGGACGAGGGCGACCTTGAAAGCGATGACGATGCCGATCTCGAGATCGCGGTTGAAATGTCAGGCGATAGCCTGATCTCGATTGGCGGCGACACTTTGGACTTTAACAAGCACAAAGAAGCCTTCGAACGAGAGTTCATTATCAAGGCGCTGAAGACCTTCAAAGGCCGCATCAATCAAACAGCACTACACGCCAACATTCCGAAGAAGACTTTACTTCGTAAAATCGAAAAGTACGGCATCAAGGCTCGGGACTACACTGAGCCCAGGTGAAGCTTCTTTCAGCAAGCACCCGTGGGAAAGTCTGTGGAAGACCTGTGGAAGATCTCGGACTCTCAAGAGATTTCGTGTTGGACTGCCCTTGTATTCCGCAAGCGCGGATTTTTTGTTGAGCGACATCTGAAGCAATCCTAACGTCGTCGATTCCATGTTTGAGACTTCGACGCCCCCAACAAATACGAATTCCGCATCGTTCGCTTCGAGCCCGTCGTCGCCCAGTTCGTTTTCCTATGGAGCGAGCCCAGGCGAGAACTCGGGTGAACGCTTAGCTCGTCCGCTGCCCTCGCGATCGGATCTGCAAGCCGCCTTCAATTGGTTGGTTCAACAGCCCGAGAGTGTGCGAAAGCTCGCCACAGATACCGACAAACTGATGAGCATGTTTCAAAGGGCGACGCGCCCGGCGCCTCCCGCTTCTTCTGGACCAGCAGCTCAGCCCGATGGTCAAGCCACCTGGTCGAGCGAAGCCCCGGCCTCGGCTGCCGCCTTTGTTCAGGACTTGCGACAAATCAATCAGGCCCTCCAACAGTTTGAAGGGACTCCGGCACAAACCGTTCAACCCATTTCTGCGATGAGCTCTGGAACTCAGGTCGCGAACTCGAACGCGAGTAAAACTCAGGCTGCGCCGGTAAAATGGGAGACTTCTCCTGCTCGACCCGCTGCGCCAAGCACAGCGACCTTATCGATCGAAGCCCTTCATCCTCGAAGCCAAGCCATGTTGGGCGAGGTGCGCGAAAAGTTGAATCTGTCGAGCGATGCGGAAGCCCTCAACATCTTGATCGCCACGGGCTTTAAGAGCCTGAAATCCCTCATCAGTTAAAGCGAACTTTGCTAAGCTCTGAGCCTTACCTTGGCTGAAGTCCCAACGCGTGGAGGCTTTGCGATGTCGACGTCCCTGAAAGATAGCGTGCTGTTGCCGAAGACCGATTTTCCGATGAAGGGGAATCTTCCGGAGCGCGAACCGCAACAGATTGCGAAGTGGGATGCCCAGAACATTTATCGACGCCGCCAAGAAAAGAATCGAGGGCGCCCGGTCTTCACCTTGCCCGATGGTCCGCCCTACGCCAATGGCGATATTCACATCGGCCACGTGCTCAACAAGAGTCTCAAAGATTTCACGATCAAGTATCGGGCGATGGCAGGATGGTCTGCAGCCTTTATCCCGGGATGGGATTGCCACGGCTTGCCCATCGAACAAAATGTCACCAAGAATCTGGGACCTAAGCGCAAAGAGGTCTCGGATCGAGATCTGCGCCGACTTTGTCGCGAAGAAGCTCAGAAATGGGTGGATCGACAAGCTGGACAATTTAAGAGACTCGGTATTCTAGCTGATTGGTCAGAGCCCTACCTCACGATGCATCCCGCCTATGAGGCTGAAGAGGTCCGCGAGTTAGCGCGTGCACTCCGTCGCGGCGTCTTGTACCGCGGCGAGAAGCCCGTGTACTGGTGTCCCACTCTGCAGACCGCACTCGCCGAAGCCGAAGTTGAATACCACGAGCACAAGTCCCCTTCCATTTACTTCGTGATGCCTTTTGACGAAGGCGCGAAGAAATTCGGAACCTTCACAAAGCCTGTGGGCTTCGCGGTTTGGACCACAACTCCTTGGACGCTTCCGGCGAACTTGGGAGTCGCACTCCATGCAGAATTTGATTACGACTTTGTCGATACCGGTGATCGAGTTTTGATTTTGGAACGTGAGCTGCGCGAGAGCGTCGAAAAGGCGACAGGCCTAACGCTGACACCGACGGGGGTGAGTGCCAAGGGTGCTGCGTTTGATCGGCTGATGGCGAAGCATCCGTTCTACGAACGCGATTCTCTGGTTGTGCTGGGGCCACATGTCACTCTTGAAGCGGGTACCGGCTGCGTTCACACAGCCCCGGGTCACGGCCAAGACGACTACCGTGTGGGTTTACAGTATGGATTGAAGGTCTTATCGCCCGTCGACGGCGAAGGTCGCTTCACCGACGAAGTTCCTGAGTACAAGGGCACTAAGATCTGGGACGCCAACCCCATCATCATCGAACGCCTCAAGTCGCTGGGGCGATTGCTCTCGTACAAAGAGTTCACCCACCAGTACCCGCATAATTGGCGATCCAAGACGCCGCTGATCTTCCGTGCGACACCGCAATGGTTCCTCGGCATGGACTTGGATGACGATGGCGGTCGGCAGCCCGCGCGAGCTCAGATGCGAACGCGTGCGCTCGAGGCTGTCAACAAGCTGCAGTTCTTTCCGGCCTGGGGTGAAGCTCGGCTTCGCGCGATGATCGAAAACCGTCCCGACTGGTGCTTATCCCGCCAAAGGATCTGGGGTGTGCCCATCCCTGTCTTCAACTGTAAGTCTTGCGGAAATGTGTTGGCAGATGCCGACGTCATGGATCGCGTCGCGGATGCGATCGAAAAGGAAGGCGGCATCGAAGCCTACCATGCCCATCCGGAGCGCGACTTTGTCGGCGACAGAAGTTGCTCCAAATGCGGCGGCAAAGAGTTCTCGCGCGGTCAGGACATCTTGGATGTTTGGTTTGATTCGGGAGTGTGTTGGTCAGCCGTTCAAAAACGCCGAAGCGGTATGAGCTTTCCCGCTGATGTTTATCTTGAGGGCAGCGACCAGCACCGCGGCTGGTTCCAAACATCTTTACTCGCTTCGATGGCGAGCACGGGCGAACCACCCTTCAAAGCGCTGGTCACGCATGGCTTTGTCACCGACGTGCAGGGGCGCAAGATGTCGAAGTCCCTCGGCAACGTCGTGGATCCCGCCGAGATCATCAAAAAATCAGGGGCTGAGATTCTGCGTTTGTGGGCCGCCTACGAAGACTTCGGGCAAGACATGGGCTGCGGCAAAGAAAGTTTTGATCGTGTCACAGAAACCTATCGTCGGTTCCGCAACACCATGCGCTTCATGCTCGGGAATCTCCACGATTTCGATCCCACTCAGGATCAAGTGAAGTTTGCCGAGATGAGTGTTTTGGATCGCTGGGCATTGGGACGACTCAATGATTTGGTTCGCGAAACTCGCTCGGCTTTTGAGGCTTATGACTTCTACAAAGTCTATCATGCGCTGAATCTGTTCTTCACGGTCACCTTGTCGGCGGGCTACCTCGACATGTTGAAAGACCGCCTCTACACGTTCAAATCCACAAGTCGCGAACGCCGAAGCGCACAGACCGCGATCTTCACCATCACCGAGCATCTTGTCCGAATCATGGCGCCCATCACCTCCTTCCTGGCCGACGAGGTTTACGGACACCTCCCTGGACCAAAGGAAGACAGCGTCTTTTTGTGTGATTTTCCTCAGACGCGAAGCGAATGGGATCAAGCCGAGATCGCCCAGGATTTGTCCGGTCTCTTTGAGGTTCGCGGCGAAGTCCTCAAAGAGCTCGAAACCCTACGGCAATCCAAGGTGATCGGTTCAGGGCTTGATGCTCGCGTGACTTTGTCGGCTGACGAGACACGCCTTCAGCTCTTGAGAAAGTACGAGCCGTTATTGTCTGAGTTCTTCATTGTTTCGCAGGTCCAACTCGCTTCTGGCGCAGCGAAAATTGCCGTCGAGCACGCGGCCGGCCAAAAGTGTGAGCGCTGCTGGTACTTTAGCGAAGACATTGGACAGGACCAAAAACATCCAACGGTTTGCGGAAAGTGCTCCAGGGCGCTAGCCTGAAGAGACTCGACCACCGTCCGACGCGAAGGAGCAGCCTGGTGAAGCTCAATGAAAAGTACCTCATTTTGTCGACGATCTCGGGCGCCATCATCACGGCCGACCAGGCGACGAAGATGTGGGTTCATACGAGCTTTCAATTGCACGAGAGCATCGAAGTGGTGCCTGGCTTTTTTAACCTGACTTATGTTCGCAATTTCGGCGCAGCCTTCGGATTTTTGGCAGACTCGCATCCTGGATTTCGCGAGCTGTTCTTTTTGTCGATGCCGCCAATTGCACTCTTGATCATTTTGGCCATTATGCGGGGTGTACCCGCCGCCGACCGCTGGAGTGTGACTTCACTCTCGCTGGTTTTTGGCGGCGCGATTGGTAACTACATCGACCGGTTGCGCTTTCGCTACGTGATCGACTTTCTCGATTTTCACATTCAGAAAAAGTATGTTTGGCCTGCGTTTAACATCGCCGATATGGCGATCGTGATCGGCGTGGGCATGCTGCTGTATCTTGAACTTGTACGCGGCAAGAAGGCGCTACCTGAGGCTGAAAAGTCGAACTCGGGTCCTACCTCTGACTCTGCGGCGGACTCACCATGACGCCGATCGCGACTTCGGGATTCTGGCCGGAGTTGCGATGGGGCGAGCTGCAGCTGTCGCCTTACTTTTTGATCATCAGCCTCGTTATGTCTGGCATCGCCTGGCGCCTCCCTCACTGGGCTCAGGCCGCTGGTCTGCCCCCACGTCGGTCTCTGGATTTATTCATCGCGACCTTGCTCGGAGGTTTTCTAGGGGCGCGACTTCTTCATGTCGTTTGGGAAGAGCCGAGTTACTACACTGAAAGTCTGATCCGCGTGTTTGAATTGTGGCGCGGTGGTTTTGTGTGGTGGGGCGGGCTGATGGGCGGCGGCTTGACCGGTTTCATTTTACTTCGACGTTGGCGTGAAGCGATCGGCCCCTGGCTCGACTTCTTCGCGCCGATTCTCGCCCTGGGGTATGCGGGAGGGCGAGTCGCGTGTTGGGCCGTCGGCTGCTGTCATGGCTGGGTCTGCGAATGGGGCACGCAAGCTTGGGTGCTTCCCTCCCAGGGTTTCGCGGTCATTTGGGAGCTCGGTCTCTGGTTCTTGTTGAGTCGTCAGAAAGCAAATCGATTTTTGATTTGGATGATCGGCCACGGTTTGGGACGCGTGCTGATGGAACTGATGCGCGGAGATGATCGGGGACCTTCGTTACCGCTGTGGAGCAGTTCCAGCACCCCGGAAACCGCGATGCTGAATCTGACAATTTCGATGGGATTATCACTTCTTATGATGCTCATAGGTACGCACTTACTTGTGCGAAGATTGGTCACCCTAGGCCCAAAAATGTCACCTTCCCGCCGCTGAATCGAGGTTCGACAAGCCTCCACGAGCCTCCAGGCGTCACCCCAGACATTCGGCGCTGAGCACGGCGCTTGCGACAACAACCTGAAGAAGCTTGCGGCTGCGAAATCGTCGGCCTGAGTTGCATTGAGTCGTATGAGCTTCCCGATGATCTTGAGGAGTGCCGCGCATGTCTTCTGGGACTTCACGTTCACACCGCTCCCACCCACCTCGCTCGCGACACGTTTTTCCGCGCGCCGTGATGGCTTTGTGCATGCTGAGTTCGCTCATGACCTTGGTCAATTGTGCTCGCGGCAACGGCTTCAATGAGCCTCTCGCTGTAGATCCCGCCGTGCGCGAACGCTTGCTGCGTGGCGAAGGGCAAGTCCTCGTACCTCCTTCAGGCGACAAACCCCCCATCGTTCTAGGTCCAGCCGCTGTTCCTTCGGCTGCGACCGCTGCGGGTCCCGCTGCGGAAGTGCCAATGGAAGTCATGAGCCTATCGACGGCCTTCGATGCGAGTACGCAACAGCTCGCCGCTTTGGTGAAAGTTCGACGTGCGTCTCAAGAGTTCGATATTGAAATGGCCGGCCGTGTGGATGAAGACAACTTCGCCATGCTCCTGGATCTTGAACCCATCATCGTCGACGGCGAACGACGCCCGCGCGCTGTCGCGCAGGCGTTTTGCGTGGATGAGAGCTGCGCCCGAGTTCTGGTCGATGTGTTCTGGAGAAATGGTGCTCAGACCGTGAAGCGCCAGTTTGTCAGCGGCTCGATTGAGCGCGCGACAGATCGCGTGAGCCCGCCGGGCTCCGACCCGCAAGCGACACCTCACGAGCATGAAGATGATCCCGCATTTGATCATGGGACGCGCGAAGAGCAGGAACAGAATGATGACCTCACCGGACGCAATCAGATGGGAGACTTTGTCGGTCGACCTGCGCAGCCCGAGTTGCTCCAGCGTCTCGCGCCGGTGGTGGAAGCGCCGACTCCCCGTCCTTCAGCTTCTCCCTCGCCGACGTCGAGTCCCTCAGGCACCACGCCCGGCAGCCCCGCTCCCGTGGCGACACTGACCGCAACACCTCGTGCCACACCGGAGGCAACACCTGGCGCGACATCTGGTGCGACACCGACGTCGACTCCGGTACCGGCGCCGACCGCCTCGCCCATCACGATCGCGCGTCCCTCGGTGAGTCCGACACCTGCCACCACGTCCCCCGAGCCGCGTCCGCCAGTCCGGACCTCGGTGCCACCCACAGCGACTCCTGCGTTGATCCGCCCCACAACTCCGAATTCCCCGCCCCCGCCTGTGGCGACGCCTCAGCCGACGGCAACGCCCCGTCCACAGCTCACGGCGCCTGTGCCGAACGCTACACCCGCGACACCACCGCCTCGGCCTTCGGCTTCTCCATTTGTGAGGCCGAGCGCGACCGCTGCGCCGACGCCACCACCAACTCCGCAACCACCCCAACCCTCACCTGACGCGGCACCTCAGGCAACGACAACTCCGCGACCGACGGCGCGTCCACGTCCAACTGCCCAACCGCAAGAGCTCGCTCTCGCTCCTCTTCTCGAGCTTGTCGAAGGTGGTCGCGCGATTGGAGCCATTGACGCCGGCCGCCTGGAGGAGGGCTCAGATCTAGCCGCATTGGAACGCCCTTATTTGAATATTGTGTATCCTCATCGACGTTCAGCTTTTGGCACAGGCATGTTGGTGAGCCTCATCGATCGCGTGGGGGCGGCCGTCACTCAGGCCTGGAGAGCCCGCGATAAGAACTATCGAATTCAAATTGGTGACCTATCGAAGCAGCGAGGCGGTCAGTTTGGCTCACATGCCTCTCACCAAAGCGGCTTGGATGCGGACATTCCCTACTTCAATACACACAACCAAGGCTTTCAAAACATGCTCGATGGCCAAGGCCGCATGCGACGTGACTTTGACTATGAAGCGCACTGGGAATTTTTCCGCGCCGTTCACAGTCAACGCATCATCGAAGACGGACACGAGACCACGGTTCTCAATCGAATCTTCGTTAACCCTGTGATCAAAACCGCTTTGTGCACTTGGGCAACCGAGAATCGCATCCTGGAGAACGAGCGCGATCGCGATATCATGCGGCGAATTCGCGCGCAAAGTGGCCACCATCATCACTTTCATCTGCGCGTAAAGTGCTCGCCTCATTATCCGGCTTGCCGTCGCCAAGCTGAGCCCGATCAAAGCACCGGCTGTCGTTAACAAGCTATTGGCAGTTCACTTCTTGGGAGCAGCTTGGGTCGGAAACTTTCCACAAATGATGCGCGCCACTTGCTGCGCGCGCGCTTCATGCCAAGTGATCGTGACCTCACGCGAATCCGGCCGAGTGCTGCGAAGCGGAAAAGCGATTCGCGTCGACAAGCCCTCACAAATTTCTCGGCGCTGCTGGGGACTATCGCGAAATCCTGGTTCACGCGTGGCCGCAAAAACCTCTTCAAAGGTAAAGAAAATCTGCGCCGCCGAGGGCTCTTGATCTGTGCCGATGGTCTGCTCTTCCGGCTCAGCTTCAAACAGCTTCCGCAGTTCTTGTTCTAAGAGATCGAGTCGCTGCCAACGTGCGCTTTCACTTGCAGCCAGCGGTAGGGCCTCGATGGCCTTTTCTACGACACTCCGGGCTTGGCGACTGTTCTTGGATTCGGTCGCTGCATCGGGAGAAACATTTGTCGCGGAGGCCCGATTCGTCGATGGCTTGGGCTCGCCCGAGGCTGACCGTGCTATGAGCACTCCGCACACCACCGCCAGGACAACGAGGATTTTAGGCATCACAACCTCCTCGCGGATTCGGTGCAGTCGACATCGTTTTGGCCAAAGACGTCTTGGAAGCGTCGTTGCGTCTCGACCAGATAAGGCACTTGCCCTTCGACCATGGCTTGGAAGGCCCTCAAGGACATTCGTGGGCTGAGTCGACTGCGCAATTGCCGCATCACCAGGCGCATACCCTGTGGACCTTCGCGGCTATAGGCCACCATGGTCAGCAAATCCCGCATGCGCAAGAAGTCAGGATGATCGCCGAGTCCCGCCTCACGTAGGAGTTGTTCAGCATTGTGGGGCATGGCCTCGCGGTAGTAGAGGAATAGCCCGATCGAATAGATCATGTTTCGAGCCATGCCGTTGCCCATCCCTACGAGCTGGCAAGTGCGCACGGATCTCTCACCTTGCGCGTTGGGCGAGGTGAGATCGAGCTCGCGCGAGGCCAAAGAAGTAAATCGATCGCAGGCTCGACCTCGACGCTGCATCCGTTCCATCAGAAAGTTATGCCCTCTTCCGCCTGGGCCCATCTCTCGCGCGCCGAAACTCACCAGCTGGCCGATGCCTGTCCCATTCTGATTGCGAATGAATCCAGCAAAGGCGCTCTCATTGTTGATCTTGCGAAAGAGCAGTTGCGCGTCGATCGGCGACCCCGGCTGAGAGAGGCAATTGATGGCCTCATTCACTGTGAAATGTGTGTAGGCCACCATCTCGGTGGTGATGCATGGTAAGCGTCGGAGCTCTCTTGGATTGGAAGAGTCTGTCTCGCAGTCGTAGTAATCAACGCCCCCCACATTCGGCAGGCGCATCATCGCTCGTTGAATGCACTGACGGCGAACGAATCTTTGCGGCGCGAGGGCGCTCGCGGTAGCTATGAGCGTGCGCACCACAGGGGGAGGCACACTCGGGCTATAGCGAACATCCGGCTCACAATTTTCGGGAGACTCTACGGAAGCAACTTGGGTGGGCAATTGTCGTTGAGATCGCGAATTCTGAAATTGTGCGAGGAAGTCTACGGCCTCAGTTGATCGCCCCCGCCTGGTGAGGCGGTCGCTCAGCGTGGTCTCATTTTGCGAGCCGACCAGGCAGGCCGAGCCCGAGTTCGTGCTGACGGGCGAAATTCGAGATTTAGTTAAGGCGTTTTCTGCGGAAGTCACACGCGCCCAGCAGAGAGCCGGGCTCCACAAGATCGCGACAAATATTGAAAAGCCGAGTGGCCAGAGAGATTTAGTTCGCATCACCCTTTTCCCTATCGGCAGGTCCCGTGTCTCAGCTTGAGCGCAACGCTTCGAAATGGCGACAGCTCTCGCGGGCTGAGGCTCGTGTCATTTTGGTACAAAAGTGGTGACGAATTGACCTCGAAGCCGTTGGTCCGGCCGTTGCTTTACGCACAAGGCGTGACGCAAACATGTCGCGGTTCACTCGAGCTAGGTTCATTTCGCACCCACTCGACGTCGCGGCATGAGAAATCACGCCAGACTCTCAAAACGGACACTCGGGTCGACAACTCGGGTCGACAACAGATGAACACCAACGCATCTCGAGAAAGATGCGAGTTCGAAAGGGGATAAAGATGAAGGCAGCGAATTGGGGAAAAACACTGAAACTTGGATTGGCTGCAATCGCGACCATGGGCACCTTAAGTCTGATGACGGCTTGTGGCGGCGGTGGTGGTGGAGGCGGCGGCCCTGTGGTCGATCCGGGCTACGGCGCTTGGTATGACGTTTATGGTCGACGCTGCGGTTACTCCCCAAGCCCTGGCTGTAACTTCTATGCCAACGGTATGAAGATCATCGACATTGAAGATCCTTACTTCCGCGGCACGTATTATCTTGAATTTGATGTTTGGCACTACCTCGATAGCTACGGTTTTCCGTCTTCATATGTCGGCTGGGCATGGCAATCTCCCAACGGTATCATCTATGACGATTTCGGCGATGCCTTGAACGAAACCGATGGCCAGGGTCGCGATTTCGCAGCGGATGTCGCGGAGCTTGAGCAAAATGCGGTGAAGTCGGCCGGCGAATTCTTCGCCGCAAAATACCAACTCGACGCCGCGACCGGCATGAAAGTCGCGCGCGCCTTGAACGACTGGGCGACCATTGGAAAGGATCGCGCCCGCACTGAGCGCGACATCGCGGACTTCACCCAACGGCTCTATGGCGTCGACTTCAACAAAGTGAAGGGCGCGTTGGCCGAAGCGATGAAGGGCGAGCGCGGCGAAATGGAGGCTTTGGTCGATCAGGCCGCGACCAACTGGTCGACGACTCCCGAAACGATGAAGGAGATTCTCAAAACTTGGTACGGTCAGCAGGCTGACGTCCTCTTTTGATTCCGTGGCCGAGGTCTCGTCAGGTTGAGAGCCAAGGGCCTCGCCCTTGCTCTAGGCCTCGCCGTTCCTTAGGACTGACCCCGCTTCCCAGAGACAGATCGACGTGAAAACCCCGGTGCCCGCACCGGGGTTTCTTTTTGAAGCTGGGCCACTTAATTGTGCGCGGGACGGTCGATTCACAAATGATTTTGTTTACTTAAGCTACTTTTGATGGATTCGAAAATGCGCCGGAGTCCCGGGGCTATGGAGATGGATTTGGGTGAGCCCAATCAAGTGGCCCACCTCATAAACTCTGAGGAATCGCGGGACCCGAGCGTCCATGACGCAGCTCCCGACCTGGTTATAGAGGGAATACAGGGTCCGTTGCCGAATTGCGTCAATTATGAGAGAACGCATCGCAGCAAAGGTCGAGGGAGAAATTAAAAATGCACGATCCGCACGGCTGCTACCGAAAGTCATCGGGGACCCCTGCTCCAATGGCCCATGTTTCCATTCGATCCTCGGCTCATTCGATCTTCCCACCTCGCCATCTGTTGCTTGGCTTGATCTCCATCCTCAGCGCCGCGTTGATCAGCGGATTTGCAACACCCGCCCACGCGGACTCAACCGCCATTCCGACCAAGGCCGTTGGACTCGCTCAAAATGGAATTCCAGCCTCAGATCTTTTGCATCAGGGCCAACCTCTCGATCCCGATCAGGCCGCGGACTTTCGCGCGCGCGGAACGGATCTTTCGCGATTGCAACCCTCCGCGAGCGATGTGTGGTCGGATCAGAAGCTCAGCGCCAGCGATGCGGAAACTTGGAAGTATCCTGCCGCGGGCCAAGTGATTGAGTGGCAGAGTCTCGTGCCGCTGAACCCCGAAGGTTGGTTTCGAGGCCAAGTGCTCGCAACCGGTGCCGACGGACAACGTCGTCAGTATCGCCTTGTGATGGGTTTGAACGTGCATCAAGCGATGATGCGTGCAGCGCTGCTTCGAAAGCTCGGCTATCCCATGCAGTCGCCGCAATGGTATCGGCAGATGCGCATCAAGTTCGCGGATAAAGCGACCCGACAGCAATTCATTTCCGAGCTCTCGGTGCAAGGCGGTTTGGTCGACCACAAACGTTGGGTGCTGCAAGAAAATGAATCGAGCAACGACGTCTTGGTTCAAGATGCGATGCTCGAACCCGCGCAGATCACCGTACCCACCGCTTTTGCCATGGGCAATCTCAACGCCACGCACGTTCGCGGTCGACGGGTGCTACGCGCCCTCCTGGTTCCCTTTGTTTTGGTGGATGTGCCTGAGAGCGTGAATATGTTCTCTTGGGAAGCTGGAAAAATCGTCAGTGAAAACTTGGTTCTCACACACAAGTATGCCGAAGCCTTCGGCGAAACCACCATCGACGACATTCGCTGGATCACCGAACGTGTGGCTCGACTTACGCGGCGAGATTGGCAAGAGATCGTTGCCGCTGGCCAGTATCCCTCGGATGTCGCTACGATCATTCTGGAAAAGAATGTGGCGCGCCGGAACTCGATTGTCGCTCTCGCCGATGTGCGATCTCGGCTTCCTCAACCTGAACAAAATTTGTCTTACAACACGCAAGTGACGGTCGGAGCTGTTCAGCAAGGTAAAGTGACCCGTGAGCGCTATGAGGGCTATGCCCTTCGCTTCACCCATGGGGACCCCCAATCTCCGCTGACAACCGACGACGTGGTTCGTTATCTTCGCATCGAATCGATGACCTCGGGCATTCGCCAGATGACGTCGATGATCAACGAGCAGCTACAAGTCTTCACGATGGACGCGCTCTTGCGCGATCGCAACGAACAGCTGCGCGAGCAATTCATCAATCACATTCGACAGAATCCTTTTCGTCCCTACGTCCAGCCCCTTTCGACGTGGGGTGGACCAGTTGGAGGACTGAACATCAACGCCTCCCGCTCCATCGTGACGGGATCGTATTACGGTTCACAGTCGAGCGACTTCCGCGTCTCACTGGTCGATCAAGTTTCGGCCGGCGGTCGAATCGGATACTTCCTGGGCGTCGACGGATTACCTAACGTCATCCCGGGACTAGGAGCGAACCTCTCCGTCGTTCGAAGCTATGTGCACGTGCGACCCGTTCCTTCCATTCAAGCTGGAGACAAGAAATCCTGGCAGGACCTTTGGGTTCCCGGCTTCATGCGCAACCTCGGCGGCATGCTCGAAATTTCGGGATCTGAGACACCCGAGGATCGAACCAAGGCCATGCAAGAGAACCTCACCAAGTTTCTCGACGAGCTGAAGGAGAATGAAAGCTTCACCATCACAGATTCTCTTTCGCTCGGAGCTAATGCCTCTTTGACGATTCCGCTGACATCTCTTTTGGGCTTAGATCCGGTGGCCTTCTCGAACAACTTTGTGATAGGTGCCCACGCCAATAGCGTGGTGCTGCGACGGACGACCTTCACGCGCGAAAACGGTTTGATCAAAATTTATCTCCAAAACATCCAGAGCCAATTGGCCGGTGTGTCTTTTGACTTCAACCTATGGATGAATATCTTCCGTCTCTCTTATGAGCAAAAGTGGGGACAAGCCCAAACTCGCGCCTTCCACTTGGAAGAAAAACCGTCTGAAGAAATCAAGCTTCGCAATACGATCTTGGCGATGAAGGGAATTCTGACCACCAACAACTCAGAAACCCTCGAAAATCACTTTCACCCTTACCAACTTGATCACCGCACCCACAGCGAGATCATCAATGGCAAATTCCTATGGTGGCGTTGGACGAATATCGAAGAGTGGCATCGCGTACGAATCCGACCGCCGCGAGATCCCGCTCGAGACTTCAACCCGGCTCAACACGAGCGGACCCTCTTCAGCCACCGCATCATGGAGCGAACCGGTCGCAACTACCACGCGTTCCTCGGCGATGTTCTCGATGGTTTAGTACAGAACTCGACCTTCTGGCGCCCTGGTCTCGTGACCTCGCCGGGCGGATCCAACCCACGCGACACTTTCATGGGCACGGCTCGGTGGTCGATGATCACCACGGAAGCTGAGGTGACGCGCACCCGACCCTCGCCGCCCGTAACGACGATCACTGAACACTGGGCGGGTTGGGATCTATCGAGACGCGATCTATTTCGCACACTCGACAGCATGGATCAGCGTATTCGTACATTGGGACTTGGCTTGCCCTTGATCGATCGCAATAACTTAAACGACATGCGACGCCTACAACTCTACGAAATTCAGAGCACCTTGATCGTCTACGAAAAGGGTATGGAGCGTCTCCGTGATCGTCTCCTCGTGCGCGATGGACGTCGGGGTTCATGGTTTGAACGTTTGGGAGGCTGGAATAGTTTTAGCGGCAAGGATCCCGAAGTGATGAATCGCATTTTGATTCCAATGATGGGTCAAGAGCGTTTCCGTCAGGCTTGCTATGAAATGCATCGCCCACAAGGCGGCGAAGGCGGTGGTTCAACACACACATCCACCTATGTTCGCGGCCAAGCCTACGAGTGTATTTTGCCTTGGCAACAAGAGATGCTCGAGCTGCGACGCGACTATCCGAGCCATCGCGAAGAGCAAGTGAAATGGGCTACCAAGGTTATGACTTTGCTCATTCGCAATGTGGACCTGGGCCGTTTGATTCAATACATCGGTAAGGACAATCTCTACTACCAAGTGAAAGTCTCGGGCTTTCGCACGCGTGACGAGAATGGCGATACAGCGGACTACACTTCATCGACAATCGGCACCTTCAACACAGCGTTGCGTGCGGGCGCATTCCGCGACTTTACGACCGACTACCAGATCATGGCGTCTGAAATGAACGCCAGCTACTTGAGCGAGGGCTTCTAAGATGCGTCCGACAATCTTAACCAGCGCACTCATTGTGGCCTTGTTCTTGAGCCTGCCTGCAAATGCCAGCGACTACCCCATGATTGCGACGATCAAAAATTCCGGTGATGCCTCCTCACTGGCGGCGCTTCGCTCATCTCCTGAGGTCAAAGGTCTCACCCCAATGTTCTCACCCAGCGAGCGCGAATGGCTTCGCCGCCAAGGGCGACGTGGACTCGCTGAGGCGATGAGTTTCAAGGTGGATTCGGTTCAAGCTGCCGGGCAACTTCGAGCGCGCCTCGAGCGCACGGCGGCTGGGATTGAAATCGAAGCTGCTGAGGTTCCGTTTCGCACCCTCGAAGGCCAAGCCGCTTCACGCCCCAGCGCTCAAGGCGTCTTCGAGCGACTGCAGTGGGCCCTCGGTAATCCAGGTATCACAGAGAGCGTTGCCCTGGATGATCTGACGAGTCTTCCCGTTCTCGGTCGACCTGGTGAAGACTTGGGAATCAAGAATCTTCCATCAGAAAATCCAGGTCATCTGATTCGCATTGCGGTGCTCGACACAGGCATCGACTATGCTCACCCTGAGTTGGCCGATCGCCTCGTGGAGTCGCCGAGCGAATGTCGCGCTTTGGTCGAGTACACTCAGTGCCTGCGACAAGCCGGACAAAATGCGAGCGCTCGGCAAACTTGTGATACGCAACACGCTCAGCGCGATACCGATGGCAACGGCTATCCCCTGGATTGTTCGGGTTGGAATTTGACCGCTAAATCTGCGCCCAGTGCAAAGGTATGGGGCGATGCCGATCCTAAGGATCTCAATGGACATGGCACCCATGTCAGCGGCGCAATCGCGGCGCGGATCGATGATAGCGACGGAATTCGAGGCGTGATGCAGCAAGTTCGCATCTTGCCCGTGAAAGTCATAGCGGCAGGTCCCGCTGGGCCGGTGCGACCAATGGCCGTGAATGCGAATGCTTCCGCTACGAGTCTGCCCTCTCCCGAAGAGAGCGCCCTCCGGGCCCCTAAGGGATTAGGTGATTTGATTGCGCGAGGCTTGCTCTATGCGATTCGCTCGAATGCGCAGATTGTGAATATGTCTCTCGGTTGGCCAGCGGATGTCGAGTCACCGCTGATGCAACAGATGTTGGATCTCGCCAAGGCGCGTGGTGTCCTCGTCGTCGCCGCCGCCGGGAACGACGGAACCGATGCACTGATCCGACCCTGTGTCTATGAAGGCGTCATCTGCGTCGCCTCTCACGACCCCGATGGAGCCATCTCGCACTTTTCGAACCACGGTCCAGGCGTCGATCTCGCTGCGCCCGGCCTCAACATTTTGAGTCTCTACCCATCGAGCGTATTGTCGCGAGTCTTCACAGAGCGTGTTGGCTACGAAATCAAGAGTGGCACAAGCATGGCTGCGCCCTACGTCGCGGCGGCCTTGGCGCGCTTGATCAATCTCGGTATTACACCTCAAGAGGCGTTTGCGCGTTTGATGGTCGGCGCTCGCTCGACGGCAGATAATCCTCGTGTACGACGAAGCGATCTGATGCGTGTTCAAGCGGGCAACGTAGATGTCTCGCGAGCATGGAGTGCAACGCCTCGCCCTCTAATTCTTCCTGCATCGAAGCGAGCCGTTGAGCTTCGCTGGGATCGCGTGAGCCGAGAGATTCCCTTCCGGGTTCCGCTCACCAATCTCTGGGCTGATGCCTCGATCGTGCAAATTGAAGCTGAACTTCACGCCCGTGGGCGCTCGACCTCAGACGCCCAACTTGCACAGACGAATCCGTCCCAAACTCAATGGCGAAACGGCGAACGGCGTGAACTGGAGTTTTCTCTACGCGATCCAAAATCGGATTTGGAGAGCGAATTGCGTTTGCGACTCGAGATTGTGGCGCGAGATGGCCAAGGTCACAGCTACACCGATATTCGATGGGTCGGCTTGGATGTGGTGGCCGTTCCTGATTCAACGCGCGACGCGGAAATCTCGAGATGGCCGATCGCAGGCCCAGCGGCCGAGGTCACGCGTCTCAAGGGCATGAGTTTAAGGTCGGTCGAATCCGCTGACGCTCGCCCTCGCCAAGATTACATTGCCGTGCAAGTCTCACCGCAGGAAATTCAGCTTTCGCTGCTTGCGCAGAGGCTAGGTCAATATCAGTTTGTCGCGCGAGCGACTGTAGCGGCCACTCGCGGTGAATTGTTGAGCCTTCAACGCGTGGACTTGGATGGCGACGGACAAGGTGACTACGCATTGGTTTGGCGCGTGACGCCCACACCACCGCGCAAGCAACCCAGCTTCATGTTTCGCTTCTTCAACACGAAGTTTGAGCCTCTCCGCATGCGCTTCGAAGGGCAATACGCCGCCGAAATCGAATTCACTAACACCGTCACTGTGATCAATGAACGCTTTCAGTGGCTCAGACTTAAGGGTCAACTCGTGCCGGTGTGGATCTCGCGCGGCACTACACCGGATCTGGAAAAGCCCGCGTTCGATCCTTGGGAGCCAACTCCCCTCGATATGCCTCAATTTCGCTTCTACTATTGGGCTGAGGACGGCCTACGAAGCGTGAACTTGAAGGATAAGACACCCGTTACCATCTTGCCTGGCGACTCACAGCTTTCACAACGCATCGTTTGGCTTTCGGGCACCGGTACAGATTCAATCTACGAATTCGGCGATATTTCGGAGCAGGCCGGGAAGCTTGCAAGCACCGGTCTTCAAGCTCTGAATTTGGGAGGCTTCCGCCAACTTCGTCCAACGGCCGTTGCTCCCGTGCTCAGCACTTCAGGAGGCATCGTCGGCACCTTGTTTCACACCGACTCCTTCCGATCCGCACTGCGCATCTCAACTCTTCACGGCCCACGTGGCCAAAACATTCCGAGTTTTGATCGAGTTCTCACACCGATGTCGCAAATGGATTCTCTCACATCGATCGTTGCGGGCTTTACGACGCCACAAGGGCAAGCGAGCGTCGCCGCCCAATCCATTTATGAATTGCAATATCATGACCTCGCTCGCGGCGAAGTCGTCAGCACTTCGCTTCGAAGATTTAGCTTCCTACCGGGCTTTTTCTTTTTGCGCTTGTTCTTCCCTGCAATCGGCGAAATGAGCTCGACGGGCGCACGGACACCCATGGTGTTCTTGCCAGCCGGCCTCGGCACAGGTGCAAGCGTGGAGGTCCTTGTTCCGCGCCGTGCTCCTTCGGGAGCGCTTGAGGCGCTTGTGCGGCCCGCGCGCTTGCGACTGTCCGCACCAACCGGCTGTGAAGCGATGGGGAACGTTATTCCCGCGACAAATCAGGACCCGGCCGCCTTGGTCTTTTTCTGCGGCGATGCGTTTTGGCGCGTGCCGATGAAGTACTAAACCGAAGTCAGCCACGCTCCCTAAGGTCCGACCTTCATCTGCGCTTTGAGCTGTTTGGCGGCGAGGGCATATCCGCCATCGCCGCCATCAACAAAGTGAATGTGGTGATCGAAGCTGAAAACCAAGCAGGTCATCAAGGCTTGCGGCGAAAAATGGGTACCGTAATAGAGTTGACCGGCCTGGCGGTGTTTCTCGAGTAACTTGAGAAGCTCATCTTTTTCTTCGCGACTCACCTCGCGGATCATGCGCAGCATATCGTCAAACTTCTGAAAGTCCGTGTTCGCGAGCATGTCTTGAATGTAAGTCGGCGCGTGGGAGGCACCGAGTCGAAGTCCGGTTGCCCGTGAGAACTTCACCACGAGAACTTGGATAAACACGCCGAGCCATCTCAAAAGCCTGGGGCCCAAGGCCGCTTCGGGAAGATGCAGCTTCACCTCCGTCCACAGACCTTTCCAATTCGCGCGATGTGCAAAATTATCCTCGTGAATGGGCGAGATCGCCTGACGACCTGAGGGATTCAGTACAGCTTCGATATCTCGCAAAATTCGCGAGTAGGTGGGCGTCAGATCGCCGTCTCCACGAGCGAGAACGAGAAGACTCATCATTTCGCCGCGTTTGGCCTGCACGGGATTCCATCGACACGACAGGCCCTCATAGGACGCCTCAGGCTCACGCTCGAAGCGGGGCAAGCTGTACTTGCCTGCCGAATCCTCGGACTTCACCCACTTCTCTGCGAGCTGTAGACCGCCACCGCGAATCATCGCCAAACTTGCGACCGAAGAAATTTGAAACCGAGCCACCTCGATCTGAGCGCCTTGTTCGATCAAGTCGCGCATGGGAACAGCTCCCACCCTAAGTTCGAGATTGAAAGCCCGCCGCGCCATTGCCTGGGTGGCCTGCAAAGGCTCAATGACCTTTTCCCAGTCCGACTGATGAACCAAAAGCGTGGCACCATCTCCGCCAAAGACGAAGGGGATCGCGCGGCCCTTGAGGGCGTTCAGGATCGCCACGATGCTCGAAGCTCCGAGCATATTGACATCTTTATATCGTCTCTCTTCGATCGCCTTTGTCGAACCTTTTACGTCGGTGATCACCACGATCCAATCCTGTGGAACAGCACGATAGTGTTCCGCTGCCGTCACTTTCGAGAAGGGCGAGAAGGGCGGGAGCTCTCTATAGAAATCCAGAGAGGCAGACGACATGTTCAACAGACTAAACCTCAGGATATGACCGTCAAGGCGTGTTCGACTCATTCGGAAGAGGTGAAACTGGGTCAAGGCGCATGCCACCTCGCCCATCAGGGCCCTTGTCTTCTCCGGACAAAGGACGAGGCGTGGGAGTCGCGGGACCAAACATCGGAAGCAGCTTTTTTGCAGCTTGGCCGACCGAGCCGAGAATCTCACTCACACGAGAGGGCACTAAAGAATAACCCGGATGCGTTGCGGGCTGACTCCCCCCAATGGATTCAGGCTTGGGAATAGGAAATAGCGAAAGCTGACGACTGAGATCTTTGGGATCCAATCGACCTTCGAGATAGTCGCGTACCACTTCAAATCTTGTCGCCGGAATCCGCACAAAGGTTCCCACTGGTATTTCAACTCGCCCTTCACGAATTCGCTGACCGATGTGGGGATTCTGTAGCACCGCAAGTTCCTGCTCTTGATCAAAGACTTCAACGACAAACGACCACGGAATCGGACGAGAGACATCGATCTCAGCGCCCTCAAACTCCAGACTCCACTTCACTTCGCCGAGACGTTCTCGCGCTTGGCGCTCAACGATCACCGCTGCCAAAAAGCAGGCGTAGAAATTCGCCGAAGCGAATCCAAAGCTTCTCGAGGAGTAACGATCAATGATGTCAGCTAAGTCTCGAGATTT
>CANHQR010000041.1 GCA_947462815.1 Pseudobdellovibrionaceae bacterium | reverse complement strand
CTCGCTATGGTCGGGAAGCCGAATGTGGGGAAGAGTTCGCTTTGTAATCGACTGCTCGGCGAAAATCGACTGCTGGTGAGCGACATCGCGGGAACGACCGTCGACGCCGTGGATACCGAGCTTGTGTACCGAGACCGCAAGTTCACACTTATCGACACAGCCGGTCTTCGTCGCTCTTCAAAACGCGAAGACGATGTTGAGATCATCGCCGCGTTCAAATCACAAGATGCGATTCGCCGAGCGGATCTCGTGCTGCTCGTCGTCGATGGGACTCTCGGGCCCTCGGATCAAGACGCCAAGATTCTGCAGGCAATCCTGGAGGCCCATAAGGCTGTTATCGTGGTTGCGAATAAGTCCGACCTCGGTGATCGTGAGATCGCGGAATACCGAAAAGTCTTCCGCACTCAGGTGAGTGAAGAGTTCCATTTTTTTGCGGATGTGCCGATCGTCTTCGTTTCAGCGAAGACTGGACGGGGGCTACCTGAGCTCTTTGAGGCCATCGTGGATATGGAACAGAAGCTATCTCGTCGGATTCCCACCTCCGAGTTGAATGACTTTTTCATGCATGTCATTCGGCAGGCTCCAGCTCCAGTATGGGGTCACACAAACGTGAAATTCTACTATCTGACGCAGACGCATCAGCGGCCGCCGGCCTTCATCGCGTTTGCGAACTATCCGGATGGAGTGGACAATTCGTATCGACGCTTCCTCGCCAAGCGAATTCAAGAGCAGTGGAATTTGCAGGGCGTGCCGATTCGAATCTTCTGCATGGGTGTCGGCCGTCGTTCCCAGGAGTGAAAAATGAGTGGCCAAGAGCTTTCATCTGCATTCGGACGCTCGGGCATTCGACAAAATGTTTGGGCCACGAGGTTTGGCTTCTACTTGGCGGCGATCAGCTCGGCGTTGGGCTTAGGGAACCTCTGGCGTTTTCCCTTCGTCACAACGGAAAATGGCGGCGGTGCGTTCGTCTTTCTTTACTTCGGAGTCGCTATTGCGATCGGACTGCCCATTCTCATCGGCGAGCTGATGATTGGTAAGCTCACGCGTCGCGGAGCCGTCGCGGCATTTCGTCGCCTCGAATCCGACGAGGATCTCTCTGAAGGCTCACGGCCCGGCACCTTTCGTGCGGGTCCGCTTGCGGCCTTGGGCTGCTTGCTCATCGTCTCGTACTACGCCGTCGTGAGCGGCTGGGTTCTACATTTTCTGATGCAGTTCGCGTTCGGAAACTTCGGTCCTCTTGGCCAGGCGTCCGGCCATGATGTGGATTTGACTCTGCGCCTGCTCCAAGAGAATGGTGCGATGCAATTTGGCTTGGCGAGTGTGCACATCGTTCTGGCTTTGGTTGTCGTGGCGCGGGGAGTTCAAGGTGGAATCGAGCGCTGGGCCAGCTGGATGACGCCGATTTTCATTTTGTTGATGGCCGTATTGGTCGCAAAGGCTTTGGGCTCGGGCCAAACCGTCGAGGCGCTGCGGTTTCAATTCTATCCAGATTTTTCTCGATTGAGTTGGAGCTCGCTGCAGCAAGCGATTGGGCATGTGTTTTTCACTTTGAGTATTGGGCTCGGAACCATGATCACTTTTGGTTCGTATTTGAAGTCTGAGACTCATATCCCGAGTGCTGGATTTCGTGTCACGGTGTTGGACGTGGTGATTTCAGCTGTCGCCGGACTTTTGGTTTTTCCGGTGAGTTTAGGGCTCAGTGCCAGCGGTGGTCCGGAGCTCTTGTTTCGGTCGCTACCCCGTCTTCTTCAGGATCTACAGTCCGGATGGTTCATTGGCGTCAGCTTCTTCGTCTGTCTTTACATAGGCGCTCTGGCGGCGTCCATAGGCTTGTTTGAGTCTTTGGTGGCGAACATCATCGAAGTATTTCGACTCGATCGCGATCGCGCAGTTTGGCTGACAGGTCTTGTGGCGGTGGCGTTTGCCGCCATTCCGGCTCTCTCTGGATCTTCTCTCAGCCATGTGCAGATCGCCGGTCGAAGTGTTCTTGAACTCTGGGATGGACTGGCGGTCAACTGGCTCTTGCCCTTGAGTGGTCTCGCATTTTGCCTAGCGGTGACTCGCCAGTTGAAGGCTTCAGCGGCAACAGCCGAGTTTCAAAGCGATGATTCGCCGATTACCCAATCGCTTTATTCGCATTGGCGATTTGCAATTGTTTGGATCGGCCCGATCGTCATCGGCGCCGGCTTCTTGCTCACGTTGGTCGGTTGGATCATGAAGAACATCAAGATGTGAATTTAGAAGTTCACGCCGATGACGCCCGTGATTTGAAACGAGTCACCCACGGGTGACACGCCGGTTTTAACGTCATTCTCATCGAGGATGATTTTATTCTCATCGGCAAACATCAGATACTGAAACAGACCCTGGAGACCAAAAAACATTTTGTTCCGCATCATGGGCACTTCGATGCCGCCGCCGAGATTAAAGCCAAAGGCGGAGTCTTTCGCGAAGTTGCTGTTACCGGTGACGACGATGGTTCGATAGACCTGCGAGAAGCCACCCAAGACAAAGGGGTTGAGTTCAGCTAAACCACGCGTCACGTTTTGCGTGTTGAAATAATATTTCATGTTGAAGCTGAGATCCGTGATGCCGACCGTGCCGCGAATCGCGGTGGTCGCCGGGGAAGTCACTTGGATCACGTGGTCGCTGGTCGTGAAGCCAAACTGCAAAGCAAAACGAAGGTCGAAGAAATAGCAGGCGAACAAGCCAAAGCTGATATTGCTGGTGTAAATACTCGAAAGAGTTTGCGTCCAGCCTCGGAAGCCACCTTGAAATCCGAGTGTGAGAAGGCGTCCATTGCGGAAGAAGTTGATGTCCTCTTCCTCTTCCATCGATTCTTCGAATTCCGAGTAATCGGCGAAGGGATCATAAGTATCGTCTTGGGCGAGCAGAATGCCGAGGTCTCGGTAGGAAGGGGCGGGTAAAGTGCTGCCCAGCTGTAATCGTTCAATAGCGGACTCCGACGGGACTGGCGCTGCGGTAGAGTTTGCGGCCGAAGCTGAAGGCGACGCTGCAGCCGACGCTGAAAAAAGCGATGAGGCTCCCCAAAGGAGGGCTCCGAACAGAGCGGAAAAATAGCTTACCGGCCAATTAATGCAGCGCATAAACCCCCTTGCTCAGCTTGTTTCTAGGCTATCGGCTGCCGCAACGTCGAGCAAGCCTCACTCGGGAGGACTCGACCTGTTCGCGCGTTCTCCATCAGCGTACCCCTTCCTCCGGCATGGCCTTGGCCCTTGGGGCGGTGACTCCTCGGAGTGCTGAAGCGAAGTTCGCACAGGGCCCGAAGGCATCAGCTCCTGAAAGTGTGCAAAAGCCTGGCAAGTGGACGGGCGGCGGAGCGAGGCGCTCGGGTCGCAACGCTGTTTATGTCTTAGACGGGCGCCTAGCTTTTGGACACTGGCTGGCGAAGCCTGGGGCGTCTCGGGGCCTGGGGCAACGCGAGGAATTCATCGGTGAAAAGGGCGAAAAATTTGTGCCTTTACGCCGCATTTTTACCACGTGATGCGTGCGCCTTGCCGTCGAAGTTTCCCTATGATGAAGTCGCAGGCAACGAATTCTCTGAATCCTTTCGTAAGCCGGGAGCACTTCACTGTGACGAAGGATCCTTCAAGATCTGTAGAGTCCAAAAATTCAACGGCCGGCCTCTCTTACCGCAGTGCCGGTGTCGATGTTGAAGCTGGCGATCAGTTGGTGGACTGGTTGGTGGAGAGTGAGGGCCAGCAGCGCCCTCGCCAAAATCAGATTGTCTCGGGGATCGGTGGCTTCGCTGCCGTGTTTCGGGCCTCCTTCAGTCAGTACAAGAAGCCCTGCCTCGTCGCCGCCACAGACGGCGTTGGGACGAAGATTCTTTTGGCGGCGCAATCCGGGCGGCATGGAGCTGTGGGGCAAGACCTCGTCGCGATGTGTGTGAACGATTTGGTTTGCTCGGGTGCGGAGCCGCTCTTTTTCTTGGACTACTACGCAACCGGGCGCCTTGAAGGCGACCAGGCTCGCCAGTTCTTGGCGAGTGTGCGCGAAGCTTGCCATAGTGTGAACTGTGCCCTGATCGGCGGCGAGACGGCGGAGATGCCGGGTGTCTACAAGCCCGGCGATTTCGATGCGGCTGGTTTTGCCGTTGGCGTGGTGGATGAAGATCACATGTTGGGACCTCAGAATGTTCGCAGCGGTGATGTGGTGTTGGGTGTCTCGTCCTCGGGATTTCATTCCAATGGCTATTCCTTGCTTCGCCGAGTCTTTGCCGAAGACCTCGAGGCTTGGATGGATCGACTGCTGACGCCAACAGCTCTCTACGTCAATCTCGTTTTGGAATTGCATCGCGCCGGATTGGTGAAGGCGGCGGCGCACATCACTGGTGGTGGTATGGAAAATGTCCCGCGAGTTCTGCCGCGTGGACTAGAACTCCCGCTTCAAGATTGGGCTTGGCCGCAAGCGTTTGTGGAGGTTCAAGACCGCACGCACATGTCTCGGGAGGAAATGCTGAAGACTCTGAACTGCGGCGTGGGTATGGCTCTCGTCGTGGCGCCAGAAAATCGGGCCGCGGTTTGGTCGGCGATCGAGCGACATCAGTTCCGCGCCACGATGCTGGGCGAACTCCGGCCCATGGCGAATGCCGAGGCCGAAGCGCAGGTGGTGTATTGATGCGCGCGCGGACCTCGAGAGACACACGCTGGGCGGTGCTGATCTCGGGTCGAGGCTCAAATCTCGCGTCCTTGCTGGAGGCCCCCGATGTGGATGTCCGCTATGTGTTGTCATCCCGAGAGGATGCGCCGGGTTTGGCAAAGGCTCGACGAGCTGGAGTTGCGGCCGACGTGATTCCCCGAGAGCTTTCAAGCCCCTCAAGTGCGCTCGATTGGGAATGGGTTGATTCGGCCCTCAAGCTTCGAGGTATTGACCAAATCTTCCTCCTCGGTTTCATGCGAATTGTGCCGGCAAAATTTTTGGCGCGTTGGCGAGGCCGCGTGTTCAATGTTCATCCTTCGCTTTTACCGAAGTACCCCGGCCTCCGCGCTCTCGAACGTGCTTACGCGGATGGTGAAGTGTGTGGAATGAGCGTGCATGAGGTGATCGAAGAAATCGATGCGGGTCGAATCCTCAGGCAGCGAGCGGTTGAAGTTGAGATCGCGACCTTCGAGCAAACTGAGTTTTTGGTGCATCTCGATGAAGCGAGATCTGTGCGCGAAGTGGCCGCGCGCTGGAGGGTCGACGCGTGACGGGGCTCGGGCAGTTTGAAGTTTCAGATGTCGTCATCGTCTCCACTCACGGACGTGGTTGGAGTTTAGGCTGCGAGCTCGCTGAGCGCGGCTGGCGCGTTGTGGTCTTAGAAATAGAGCCGAGGCCCGGTCAGCCGAGTGGTCGTGAAATGGAAGCGATCGACCGCCTCGGTCCCTTCGTCTCATGGGTCTCGACGGCCGAGTCTTCGGAGTCCGATGCCTACGCCGCACTTTGGTTGCCAGATGGTCCTGTCAGTTGGGGTGGTCCAACATCGCCGCAAGGCTTTCGCAGATTGCGCGACGAGTACGGCGTGGATTGGGATGAAGTGAAGCGAGTCACGGAGGGTGGCAAGGGCCTAGAGCTTTCCACGACCTGGCCTTTGGCTTTGGCGAGATCCGTGGGTGCTGCGATATTTGCTCGAAGGCAGTATTGGCTGCAGCAACCTGCGGATTGTTTTGCGCTTCCGCTTGCGGAGCCTCTGCGTGTGCGCCAGCGAGGCGATGAGGCGGCACGGTTTGAAGCTCTGCAGCGCGATCGACTGCTGAAGCTCGGCGGACGTTGGCGAGAGGTTTCTCGAATTCGTCGAGTTCGTACGGCACAAGGTCACGCGGATCTCGTTGAGGCTGAGGTGGCCCGTGGAGATTCAGTGGTGCCGGAGTTGGCGGTTGAACGAACGCGATCGATTGTGTGGATGTTGAGCGAAGAAGAATCCCTGCGTGAGGAGTTCTTTGTTGATCCGGCGCGCGTGGCGGATTTCATCAGTTTTGGTTCGGTTCGTCCTGAGTTGGGATGGTGGCGCAATCGCTTGAACATTCGCGATCTCGACGACGGGCAGGCCTTTGTCCGGCCGCACTTGCCGGCCCTGGTCTTCATGATCTCAACCATTGAACGTCCTTGGACACACGAAAATCTACTCGTCTTAGAACGTGTGGAGCAGAGCGCAGGTCGAAGTGTCTTTGATCTGTGGATGCGCATTCCGTTTTGGTCGCGTGCGGATCATGTCTATCGCGATGAACTCAGGCGTCGTGCGGAAGGACTGTTGCGCGGTCGCCTGCCTCGACTTGAATTGGAATGGTTGACTCCTTCGCCGCTGAGTCTAACTGAACCCGCTGTTCGGCTTTCTTGTCCGGTCTATGCGTCCGATTCAGTCCCGGCCAAGTCGAGAGCGAGTAATCTTGTTTTTGCTGGGCCTGAAACTTGGCGAGGCGTCGGCCTGATCGGCGCTCGAGATGCGGAGCCCGTGTGGATCGATTCACTGGAGCGAATGCGTCGTGACTGGGATCGCCAGGCTCGCGCGCAACGCGAGGAGGTGCAGCCATGATTCGCCGTTACACCCGCCCTGAGATGGGTGCTGTTTTCGAAGAAGATCAACGTTTTCATTGGATGTTGGAGGTTGAGATCGCCGTCGCGGAGACGCAAGCGGAGCTCGGGTTAATACCTGCAGCAGCGGCACAAGCGATTCGTGCTCGTGCCGGCTTCGATGTTCGGCGCATCGAGGAGATAGAAAAGACGACAAAGCACGACGTCATCGCTTTCGTCTCATCTGTCGCGGAGAAGGTGGGCGAAGAGGGTCGATTCGTGCATTACGGTCTCACGTCCAGCGATGTGCTGGATACAGCGTTGAGTTTGCAGATCCAGGCTGCAGGACGGGTACTCTTAGGTCGTGTGGACCGTTTGCTCGAAGCCTTGCGTCGGCGAGCGATTGAAGAAGCTCAAACACTTTGCTCGGGCCGTACCCACGGCATGCACGCCGAGCCGACGAGTTTTGGCATGAAACTCGCCGGCTTCTGGGCTGAGCTTCATCGCAATCGAGAACGTTTGGTTGCCGCGTTGGAGCGAAATGCGATCGGCAAGCTCTCGGGAGCTGTCGGTACTTACTCGACGCAAAGTTTTGAAGTCGAGGCCGGTGTCTGCCGGCGTTTGGGGCTCAAGCCGGAGAGCATTGCGACGCAAGTTGTGCCTCGAGACCGTCATGCCGAATTGTTTGTCGCTTTGTCGCTCTTAGGCGGCGGCCTCGAGCGCTTGGCCGTTGAGCTTCGGCACTTGCAACGCACAGAACTTGGCGAAGTGATCGAGGCCTTCACGCCGGGCCAGAAGGGTTCCAGCGCGATGCCGCACAAGAAGAATCCGATCTCGGCAGAGAATGTCACCGGACTCTCGCGATTGCTTCGAGGGTATGCCATGACGGCCCTCGAGAATATCGCACTATGGCACGAGCGAGATATTTCACACTCTTCGGTTGAGCGAGTCATTTTGCCCGATGCCTTCATTATCGCGGACTATGCGACAGATCGAATGGCGACGTTGATCGAAGGTCTCTACGTGGATCGCGAGCGAATGTTGGGAAATATGAATCTGTCAGGCGGAAGTTTGATGAGTTCGCACCTGCTCCTGGCTTTGGTGGACACCGGACTTTCTCGTGAAGAGGCCTACACGGAAGTTCAGCGTTTGGCTCATGGTTTGAAAGTCGGTGAGACCCTGCGCGAGGCGGCGGGACGAGATGCGAAGGTCAGTCAGCGCCTGTCGGAAAAAATTTTGGATGATGTGTTCTCGGGAAGAAGGCATCGAGAATCAATCGCTGCGGCTCTTGAAAGGGCTGGGCTCCATGGTGCCGCTCGCCCCGGGTCAGGTCATCGCGAAGGGAAGTCCACATGAGCCAACCTCAAGTGATCTACGAAAAGGGTGAGTTGTTATACGAAGGTAAAGCCAAACGGCTCTACAAGGTCGTCGGTCATGACGACCTGATCTGGCAGGAATTTAAGGATTCGCTCACAGCTTTCAATGCGCAAAAAAAGGGAAGCTTTGAAGACAAGGGCGCCATCAATCGCGAAATCTGCGGGATCTTGTACACAAGCCTTGAGAAGGCGGGGGTCCCGACACATCGGGTGGCCTTACAGTCCGTGAATGCGGAGGTTACGCGGCGCCTCTCCATGGTCAAACTGGAATTAGTCGTACGAAATGTCCTGGCTGGTTCGACGGCAAAAAAGTTTGCGATCGAAGAGGGCCGGGCGCTCTCCCGGCCGCTCGTTGAGTTTTACTATAAAGACGATGCTTTGGCCGATCCCTTTGTGAGTGATGATCAGGCGATCATGATTGGGGCTGCGCAATCGCAAGTCGAATTGAATGAGCTGAAGCAGTTCGCGCTACGCGTGAATGAAGTGCTTTGCGCCGTCATGGTCAGAGCGGGACTCCGGCTGATTGATTTTAAGATCGAAGTGGGGCGCGATTCCCAGGGGCGTCTCGTGTTGGGTGATGAAATTTCGCCCGATACTTGTCGTCTGTGGGATGAGAAGTCTGGTGAGAAGCTCGATAAGGATCGGTTTCGTCGCGATCTCGGCGGCGTACGCGAGGCTTATATGGATGTTTTGCAACGATTAAAACAGACGCAGGTGGGGTAAGAGATGGCGATTTACAAGTTTGGCGTTCGTGTCATGCCGCGGCCCGAAGTTTTGGACACTCAAGGTCGCGCCGTTGAAGAAACCTTAAAGCGCGAGGGGCGAAAGGTCCAAGCCGTTCGAGTCGGACGATTCGTCGAGCTTGAGGTTCAGGCTGGTGACGAAGCTCAGGCGACCCAAGAGGCGCAGACGATTGCTGAATCTCTCCTCTGCAATTCCTTAATTGAAACCTTTGCGATCGAAAAGCGAGGTTGAGTCGTGGCACGTGTTGGAGTTCTGCGATTTCCCGGAACGAATTGTGATCGGGATGTCTTTGAGGCGATCGGTCACGCCGGTGCTGAAGCCATATGGCTTTGGCATGCCGATTTGTTTGATGCGAAGGCCTTTGATGCGTTGGTGCTACCGGGTGGTTTCTCATATGGTGACTACTTGCGAAGCGGCGCACTCGCGGCCCGAGCTGTTGCCATGAAGTCGGTTCGCGAGGCGGCCGATCGAGGCACACCGATTCTTGGCATTTGCAACGGTTTTCAAATCTTATGTGAGTCGGGCTTACTGCCTGGCGCTTTGACGAGAAATGCGGGCCTGCGATTTCGCGATCAATGGGTGGAGCTCGAAAAAGTGGGGAGTCAGAGTCCATTTGGCGCCCGCTTGAGTTCGGGTGCTCGACTACGGGTGCCGATTGCTCATGCGGACGGACGCTACATGGTGAACGACGAGACCTTAAAAGCGCTCCAAGATGGGCAACAAATTTGGCTTCGCTACACGGAGAACCCCAACGGTTCGCGACATGCGATTGCAGGTGTGACGAATCGAAAAGGAAATGTCGCCGGTCTCATGCCGCACCCTGAGAGAGCCTTTCACGCATGGATGGGTGGCGAGGATGGGCGAAAAATTTTGGATTTGTGGGATTGATCTGACGGGAGTTGAAAATGGGACAAACTGAACGTCTCGATGAAGAGTTCGCAGCGAAGCTCAAGCGCTACCGATTGAACCGCGACGAGCACAAGCGCATCTGCGGTTTAATTGGAAGGGAGCCGCAAGGCGTTGAGTGGGCGCTGTTTTCCGCGCTCTGGAGCGAGCATTGCTCCTATAAGAGCTCTCGAGTCCATCTCAAAAATCTCTACAACACTTCACCCAGAGTCCTACAGGCCTTCGGTGAAAATGCAGGTGTCGTGGATCTCGGAGATGGTGAGCGAGTGGCCTTCAAAATTGAGTCGCACAATCACCCCTCCTACATCGAACCCTATCAAGGGGCCGCCACAGGCGTCGGTGGCATCCTCCGTGATATTTTCACCATGGGAGCTCGGCCGATCGCGAGCGCCAACTACTTGTGCTTTGGTCGTCCAGAAGCCGAGCGCATGGAAAAGCTCGTCGATGGTGTCGTGCGCGGGATTGGTGGATACGGCAACGCGGTCGGTGTGCCGACCGTGACGGGACAAACTGAGTTTCACGAGAGTTATGATCGAAACATACTCGTCAATGCTATGGCTGTTGGCTTATTCCGCCCAGGGGAAAAGGTGTTTTTGTCGAAGGCGAAAGGCCCTGGGAATCTGGTTGTCTATGCAGGAGCGAAAACGGGCCGCGATGGCGTGCATGGAGCCTCGATGGCTTCGGAAAGTTTCGGCAAGGACTCAGCGGCCAAGCGACCAACTGTACAAATTGGCGATCCGTTTTTTGAAAAACTTCTGATTGAGTCGTGTTTGGAAGTGATGGCGGAAGATTTAGTCGTCGCGATTCAAGACATGGGAGCGGCGGGTCTCACGTCTTCGAGTTTTGAGATGGCGTCCAAGGGCGGCGTGGGATTTGTTATGCATTTGGATCGGGTGCCGCTTCGCGATTCCACACTGACTCCCGAAGATATTCTGTTGAGCGAGAGCCAAGAGCGAATGCTGATGGTCGTCGAACCGAGCAAGCTTCAACGTGTTCAGGAAGTCTTTGCGCGGTGGGGCCTGGAAGCTGTGGCGATTGGTGAAGTGATTCCGGATCGCAAAATGAAGCTTTACTGGCACGGCCAGCTTTTGACCGAAATCGATCCAGATCTCTTAACTGAACATGCACCAAAATATGAACGACCTTTTGAAGTATGGTCGCCTCGATCGCGAGTTCCCCAGGCGCAAGTGGCTGTGCCCATCGAGGCCTCGATCGCGGAGCGAGAATTGGAGCGTGTTCTCACCTCGCCGCAAGGTTGCTCTCGAGAGTTTATCTATCGCCAGTATGATGCGCATGTCGGGGCAGCCACAGTGGCCGATTGTGAGGACTCTGTGGGTGTGTTGCGTTTGAAGGACTCGGGTCGTGGCTTGGGTGTAGTTTTGGGTTGCCGCCCGCAGGTCATGCGGCAGGACGCTCGAGATGGCGGATTTGATGCGATTGCCTATCCCGCTCTGGAGTTGGCGGCGAAGGGCTTTGAGCCCCTCGCGGTCACGGATTGTTTGAATTTCGGCAATCCCGAGCGTGTCGAAGTGATGTCGAGCTTCGTTGCGGCTTTAGATGGCATGAATGAACTCTGTCGAATTCTCGAGACGCCGATCATTAGTGGTAACGTCTCCTTCTACAATGAGACCGAAGGACGGAACATCACGTCCACGCCCTCGACGGGGCTTGTGGGCTTGCGACCTGACGTATTGAAAGTTCCGAAATCGGCCTTTTCAAGCTCTGGACGCGAGGTCTTCTTGCTGCGACTGCCGCAGTTGATGAGTGGCGGGGCTTACCGTGAACTGCGCGGACAAGAGCCGGCTTGCGCTGGACAATTGGCGGCGCGGCCTTTTGCGGGATTCTTGCGAGCACTCACACAAGTGGCTCGTGACGAGAAAGTGCTGGCCACGCGAGTGGTGGGTAAGTTTGGACTGGCCTATGCTCTCGCCAAAATGGTGTCGAGATCTCGGGTCGGAGTTCGCATCGGTCGAGGCGGTTTTGAGGCCGCTCGACATACGCTCGCTGCGGGCGCGCTCTTCCATGAAGTATTTTATGAGGTCATTTTGGAAACCTCAGCCTCGCCGAGTGAATTTCGCAGCCTCGTGATGCGACAGTTGGCAGCACATTCGCCCGTCGACCTCTTTGAAATGGTTCACCTTGGTAAAACCGAGGGATCAGCACTTTTGATCGAAGGCTTACTGAATGTCGAGGCGCACAAGCTGGAGGCTTGGTCGCAGGCAGGTTGGACGAACGCATTTGAAAATCTCAAGTTGCCCCAGAGCTACGGAGAGGCCTAATGAGCAGACGCGATGGTGTTTGGAAGGATGAGTGCGGAGTTGTCGGAGTGTGGAATCATCCGCAGGCATCGCGCATGGCTTATCTCTCGCTCTACGCGATTCAGCATCGTGGGCAAGAGTCCGCTGGCATCGTCACTCTGGATCAGGGCGTGCATCGCCTGCAAAAAGGCTTAGGCCTTGTGGCCGAGGTCTTCAATGACTCGACGCTGGACCAACTGAAGGGGCGTGCCGGCATTGGACATGTTCGCTACTCCACGACGGGGATGAATCAAATGGCGAACGCACAGCCTCTGCAAGCTTCGCTTTCCAATGGCCCCGTAGCGATCGCCCACAACGGCAATATCGTGAACGCGAATGTGATTCGTGAGGAACTCAAAGCTCAAGGTTCGATTTTTCAGGGAACTAACGACACCGAGTGTATTCTGCATTTGATTGCGCGCCACCCGTCACCCAACTTGGTGGAGTGTCTGCAACAAAGTTTGGCGAAGCTTCAAGGTGCCTATTCACTCACGGTTCTTTCGCACGAGGCTTTGTTTGCGATTCGCGATCCCCAGGGATTCCGTCCTTTGGTGATCGGTAAGATTCCCACGTCCGAGGGTGCCTCGTGGGTGGTGGCGAGCGAGACTTGCGCATTTGATCTGGTCGGTGCTCAGTTCGTTCGCGAAGTCGAGCCTGGTGAGATCTGGTGGGTTGATGCTCAAGGCGAACATTCAGTGCGAATCCCTCTCCAAGCCGCTCGCAGCAGTTGTGTTTTTGAACATGTGTATTTCGCGCGCCCTGACTCGATCGTCTTCGGACAGAGTGTTTACGAGTCCCGCAAACAAGCAGGTCGGATCTTGGCCCGAGAATTTGTTAAGTCGGGTGCCGCAGACTGTGACGTCGTAATTCCGGTTCCTGACAGCGGTGTTCCGGCTGCCCTTGGATTTGCAGAAGAAGCGAAGCGCCCCTTTGAGTTGGGTATCATCCGGAATCATTACATTGGCAGGACCTTCATCCAGCCCCATCAGGCGATTCGCGATTTCGGTGTGAAGATCAAGTTGAACCCCCAGTCGGCGGTCCTCCATGGGCGTCGAGTAGTGGTGATCGACGACTCTTTAGTGCGAGGCACGACTTCGAAGAAGATCATTTCACTTGTGCGCCAGGCCGGTGCTCGGGAAGTGCACTTGCGTATTGCGGCCCCCCCGACGATCGGTCCCTGTTATTATGGCGTCGATACCCCCGAGAAGTCACAGTTGATCGCAGCCACCCATAGTTTGGAGCAAATTCGCGACTTCGTTGGCGCTGACACTCTCGAATTCTTGAGTTTGAATGGACTCATGGAAGCTGTTCGAGGGGAAAAAGGCGGTTACTGCGCGGCCTGCTTTGATGGCCGGTATCCTACACCTCTCTTCGGCTTGGATGAGCAACCGAAGGGAAATGTGCGTGGCCTCGAGTAAGAGTTGGCGGTATTTGCGCGATCAGGACCTCATCGATGTCGTGGCTCCCGGGTTTCGGCCGACCGATGCGGAAGTTCAATTCGGCGTGAAGTTCCTCGAGCGATGGGGTTTCCGCGTTCGTCTACCTCGCGATTTGTTCGCTGAAGATGTGATCGCCTCCAACACGGACGCGGCTCGTTTCCGGCACCTTCGTCAAGCCCTGCAAGCTCGAGACTCTCGCGCGATCTGGTGTCTGCGCGGGGGGTATGGAGCAATTCGTATTGTCCCTCATTTGATGGAAATGAAGCGCCCAGCGACAACACCCAAATTGCTGGTCGGCCTGAGTGATGTGACGACGCTGCATCTGTTTTTAAATCAAACTTGGGGTTGGCCGAGCTTGCATGCCTCACTGGTGGATCGTTTAGCTCGGTTGATGGAATCAAGTTTGGCGACTGGCGGCAAGCCGGTTCCGCCCGCAGAGCAAGTGGCTGAGCTCCTGCGAGTCATTCGCGGCGAGCAAGAGGAAATTCAGTTTCAGGAGCTCGAGGTTTTGCACCGCGGTCGTGGTGATCGCATTCGGAAAGGGGTTTCCGGCGGTGGGAATCTTGTGACTTGGGCATCCGCATTGGCAACGCCTCTGCATCCGAAAACAACGGGTCGAATTCTCGTGTTTGAGGATATCGGTGAACGCGGATATCGAGTCGATCGATTGCTTGAGCAGCTTCGACAAGCCAAGGTTTTCAATGAAAAAACGGTCGCGGTGATCTTCGGGGAGTTTACAGGTGATCAGGAACCCGGGGGGGAGGCCACTCGTGTTCCAGCCGTCATCGAGCGTTTTGCACAACAGGTCGGACGCGAGTTCGGAATTGCCGTTCTTCGCGGACTTCCCGTCGGTCACGGCGTCCAGCAGCGGAGTTTACCTCTGGGCGTGAAGAGTGAATTGGATCTGCGAAATGGTAGTTGGACTTTGCGTACTGGTGGCCAGGCTGGTCGAACGTTATGAAGCTGCAGCGAGGGAAGCCCAACTCGATTGAAAATCAAGTCCTCAATGGAATTCTAAGATGGCGTGCAGAGTCGGGAGAGGACTGGCAAGGCGCGACACCTTCAGTTCGTGTGCAAGCTTATCGAAAAGGAAAGAAGTGCGTCGACCTGTCCTTGGGTGAAGAGCACGAGTTTTATGATTGGGCCTCGCTCACGAAGATTGTCTTCACCGTCTCGTCGGTGATGTGGGCAAGGGAAGTCGGACTCAAGCCTGAAGATCTACTGGCAGATTGGTTGCCCGAGATCGACTGGCCGAAAGACTCAAAGCGCGCTCTCCGAGTTCGACATTTACTGACGCACTCAGCGGGTCTGACTTGGTGGAAGCCCTTCTTTAAGACTGTTGACCAATTGAAATCGCGAGAGCCCGAGTTGCGTTGGTCAACCCATTACGCACTCGTGGTTCGCGAGGCCCAGCGTTTGGCAAAGCAAAAGGCCCTGTTTCCCCAGCGATCCATTTACTCGGATCTGGACTTTTTCTTTCTTGGCGAAATCTTGCGGCGGGCTTGGCTTGAGTCCTTGGCGACTCAGTGGAGTCGAGTTGCGGATCGATTGCAGCTTCACCAGACTGGTTTCCATGTTTTGCGTCGTGCGGATCTTGAAGCGGGAAGCTTCTCAGTTCAGGATCGACGTCGCCGGCAAAACACTGCGCCCACGGAAGTCTGCACATGGCGAGGGCGTCGGCTTCGAGGCGAAGTTCAAGATGAAAACGCAGCGGCCCTAGGTGGGATCGCACCGCATGCGGGTCTCTTTGGGCCCATTGGTGATCTTTCTCTTTACGGCCTCGAGCTTCGCCGATTGATGCAGGGGAATTCACGTGCCGCATGGACCTTGAGTTCGTCCCGTCCATTTATTCGGCGTCAAGTCCCTGTCCATATCGGGGACTGGGCACTTGGCTTCATGATGCCGTCGCGTCCCAACTCAACGGCCGGACGTTTCTTTTCAAGATCAAGCTTGGGTCACACCGGCTTTACCGGCACATCGCTATGGTATGATCCAAAAGCTGATCTATTGGTCTCGATCCTGAGCAATCGTGTAGCCTATGGGCGTGAACCGAACCTCTTTGCCAAGCTTCGGCCGCACCTCCACGATCTGATCTACCAGGCTGTCTCAAATTGAGACGAAACTCTTTGGCGGAGTTTGAGCTGCCGATAAGAGTTTCGATGGGGCGGTATCCTGTTATTATTCTCTTGATCATGGCTTCGGTCGGGAGTGTGAATCGTTCGATCGCGAACGATCTTCCACCGGTTGAGGACTTAGATCGGGGGCTTCAACGCTCCCTTACGGTACCGCGTGAGGCCGGTGCGACGGGTTGCTCTGCGGTGGATCTGCGTTCCCAACTCCCGCCCGTCCGCGATCAGGGGCAAAGAGGTTTCTGCTTTGCCTTCGTCGCGGCTGATCTCCTTTCCGAGCGGATGGGAATCCAAGGTGGCGTTTCAGCTTATCAAGTCACTGCAAACTATTTTCTCAACGGTTTGGATCGTGAGACCGTTGGTCGCTTTGGTTCGCACTTCGCATCGCATTTTGCGAGACCTCAGCGGAGTGCTCGAGTGTCACATGCAGCTTTGCGGCGAGATGAGACCGCGCGTTTTCATTCAACTTATCGTCGAGGACTGGAAGGCTTTGAAAATGTCGGCGGCGGTCACGTTCGTGGTGCGATCTTGGATTTCGCCAACGCCAAGAAGGTCTGTTCTGAAAATGAAATTCCTTACAGTTCGGTGATTGATCGAAACGGAACCGATCGAATGTTGGCGGCCTCTCGCCAAAGATTCATTGAAAGTCGCGAGTGTGAACTTCGCTCCAATTCGTTTTTGAACAGTGCCAATAATATTTATGCAGCACTTTCCATGAACGCGCACGGACTCATTGACGATATTGAGACACAGTGCCGGAGCCAAGTGTCGCGTCGGCGATTCATTCCGCAGAGTTTTGATTCGAGTTGGCCGACGGTAGATCAGCGCTCAAGTCGAGCCGTACATCGGGCGCTTGATTTGCGACGGCCCGCTGGCATTAGCTTGGACATGCGCTCGTGGATGAGCCCTGTACCCGAAGGCCATGCTTATCATGCGATGGTCATCGTGGGTCGTGAATGGGATGCGGCTCGCGGGCAATGCCGATTTCGTGTTCGGAACTCATGGGGCGCCACGTGCAGCCTACCGTACTCGCGACGCGTACAATGTGATCGCGATGGGACCTTGCTCGTTGACGGTGATCTGCTCAATGAAACGGTCCAATCTGTGAACTACATTCCTTAGCAAGGGACCTAGCAAGGTTCGTGGCGACCGCATGGCGATCCGTTGTGTCCTCGTCGATCAGTCTCTGAGCACGGTGATCTCAAGCCAGGAGCTTGGCGTAAATTCCGTCAAAGCCGCCGTTACTCATCACGAGCACAAGATCTTGGGGTCTTGCCTTGGATTTGATGAATGCGACGATCGCGTCCACGTCGCCGAGCAGATGTGCATCGACGTGAGCTTGACGAAGCTCGCCAATTAGCTGCTCAGCAGAGAAACGTTCGCTCTCGGGGATTCCGCTTTGATTAAAAGGCGGCGGCATCAACACACATTGAGCTTCGCGAAAGGCCTCGGCGTACTCTCGCTGAAAGACGTTACGGCGAGAAGTCGCCGAGCGAGCTTCGAAGACGCTGAACACACGCGCGTCGGGATACTGACTTTGTACAGTACGAATGGTTTCGCGCACAGCTGTGGGATGATGAGCGAAATCTTCCATGACGGTGTAGCCGCCACTTTGGCTCCGCCCCAGCACATCTTGGCGGCGCTTCACGCCATCAAATCGGCGGAGAGCTTCGACAATGGCCTCGGTTGGGAAGCCGAGATTTTCCCAAAGAGCCAAGGTCGCCAGAGCATTCTTTACGTTATAGTGACCGATCATCGGTAATTCGATCTGCACGGACTTTCTCTCGGGACGCTCCACCAAGAAGCGCGTACCTCGACGTCCTGTGACGGGGTCGGCCATACAAGCCTCGATTTGTGAAGCCCGGTATTGACCTCGCTCCAGGCCAAAGGTCAGCACGCGTATGTCTCGCTCCTTCAAGCGATCCTTCCGGCGGGCCAACAGATCGCGGATGCTGTCTTCATCCTCGCATGTCACCAAGAGCCCCTTAGGGGGAATAAGGTCCAGCAAGCTGAGGAACGCCTGTTTCACGTGTTCAAGATCCCGGTAGATATCCGCATGATCGAATTCGACGGAGTTGAGAATCACCGATCGAGGTCGGTAGTGAATGAACTTGGGGACCTTGTCAAAAAAAGCCGTGTCGTATTCGTCGCCTTCGATGACAAACCAATCGCCTTTGGGAAAGCGGTAACTCTGGGCAAAGTTCTTCGGGATTCCGCCAATCATGAAGCCAGGATGGAGTTGGAGCGCGTCGGCCACAAAGGCGTTCATGGACGACGTGGTTGTCTTACCATGTGTGCCGGCAACGACCACGCTATGCCGATGATCAATCACCAGTTGTCCCATGGCTTGGGGCAGTGACGTGAATGGAATATCGCTCGAGAGCAAGGCTTGCGCCTCCTCGTGTTTGCGAGTGATCACATTCCCCACGATGACCAAGTCAGGTCGTCCTTCGCTCGTGAGGTTTGCCGCGTGATAGCCGTTCATGATTCGAATGCCGAGGTCCGCAAGTTGCGTCGACATCGGCGGATACACACTCTGGTCGGATCCTGTGACCTTGTAACCTTGGGAGTGGAGTAAACCCGCTAAGGAGGCCATGGCCGTTCCGCAAATTCCCATGAAGTGCACGTGAGCGCCGGCATGAAGTTGAATTCGGTCTACAGGTCGTCGTTCTTGATTGGTTTGCGTCATACGCTCATAGCGTGCCTCTTCCAGTCTGTCTTGTCCAAAAGTTTGACAAGGCCCAACACCCGGCGGCCCCTTCATTTCGCTCTTGGCCAGGTCGCCAGTTTGCTCCCTAGAGTCCACTGAGATTCCGCTTGATCGGGAGAGTGCTATGCGCGTCGCTAACGTCCTGACTTCGAGACTTTGCTTTTGCAACGTGATGCGAAGCTTTTCTTGGGCCCAAAGATTGGCCTTGGCTGTGGCTTTGGGATTCGGGGTGAGCCCTTTGGGGACGGCCGATGAGGCCTTGGTCTCGCAGGCGCCCCGTGGACACTATGATGAGCTCTATCATCCCAACGGCGAGATTCGACCACACTATCGAGGTATCGTCGAGGTCGCGCGCGAGATCTCGCCGACACGGGTGCAGCGAATCGAAAGGGAAACGCGTCGAGACTTCCATAAAGATTATATGCTCAATCCGGTTCCTCGAATTCTGGTGAGTACAGAATTCGACCAATATCTTCGTCCCGGAGTGGACCAAAGAGGTCGAGCTTTGAGGGAGTTCCTGCTCGATTTTCATCGCACGCAAGGTCAGCCTCGCCTCGTGAGAGAGGGGCGGATGCCGCAGGAAGTTCTCGATCGCATCGTCGCACGGAACCTGGAAACGGGCTTGGTGGGGGCTGTCCGAGATATCACGTTTTTCTATGGACCAGATGTGGTTCGTGATCCTCGCGGAGTGTTTCGCGTGGTCGAAGACAATACGGGGTTCCTCGGCGGCTTCGGTGATCTTCGACTCGCTCTGGAATCTTTGGAGCGCCATGTGCCGGAGTACAATGAGCGACTCGGGCGACGACTCGCCGAACGCGATCCGATGGACTTCTATCGGCAGTTAGCCAGTCGCTACAGATCTCGTGCCCAAGGCGGTCGCGTGGTGATGTTGCAGATTCCACCGTATGCGGATTTCGAAGATCGACGCGTGATGCGCTTGATGCGTGAAGCGGGAATCGATGTCGTGACACCGCATACCCGTGCGCAACTTCAATTTGATGGCGAAGGCGCGTGGCTGATACCGAGCCCTGGGGCTTCGCGTGAAAAAGTTGGATTTTTGGCCCTCAATGGTGAGCACTGGTGGATGGATATGCACGATCCTCGAATGTGGCCAATCGCGATCACAGAATACGCGAAGCTGACGGAGGATGAGGTGCGAAGCAAGTTGCGCCGCCAGGGCGAGGCGAGACTCACGCGTGCAGAGAGAGATTTTTTGGCCGTCATGAGCGAACGAGATCCGCGAACGGGTCTGCCGAACCTGCAGAGGTTAGAGGGTGCCCTTCGAGGAATGGATGATTGGCAGACTTTGACGGAATGGAAAGCCAAGTCCTATCCCGGTTTGCTAGATGCTGTCCTGTCCGGTCGCGTGGCGACAAACTACTCGCCCGGTACCAACTTCGTGAACGACAAAGAATTCTACCTCTACATGGAAGATGTCGTGCGGACCTATTTGGCGGAGGAGCCGATATTGCGTAACATTCGCACCGAAGACGCTGGCGAGAGAATTGGAAATCGAATCTTGCCGCGCACGGAGTTTCTGAATAACGTCGCGCGTGAGAGAGATCGTTGGGTGATCAAGGTGGTGGACGGTCGGGGAGGAAGCGGTATTTACGTGGGTGCGAAAATCACTCAAGAAGAATTCGAACGCGGATTAGAAGAGGCGCGCCGCGAGCCTTGGCGCTACAAGATTCAAGAGTATACGCCTTTGTCGGTGATGGGTTCGCAGATCGTCGACTTGCGAATTCATTCGGACGTGCCGCCACGCGGTCGAGTGTTGGTCAGTGATGTGCCATGGGGGCGAAGCTTGCCTTTGCAGGGAGATGGCAAAGTCAACCTCAGTGCCCAGGGCCGCGAGACGACCGTGATCGTTCGGGCGGCTGAGCCCTTCTGTCGAATGATCTTTAGCCGCTCTCACTGACAATTCGTTGCCAGCCAGAACCTCTCGACACTCAGCCTAATTTGCGAGGCGAGCCTGGCCGGCGCCTGGCGCGCACATCGCGAGAGTCCTCGCGGTTATCTAATGATCATGAAATTCAAGGTTCGGTCGCAGTCAGAGCCCTGCGCCCCAAGCTGAAGCTTGCCTCGTCGCACGCCATGCTTCACCTTTGTGAAAGCGGAGATTTTCATGAGCCAAGGTCAAAAGTCTGACAAATCCCCAAACGATATCGCCCTCGAGCAGCCGCCAATCGATCTTTGGTTGGAGGAGGTCGAGGGCGAGTCGGCGATGGCGTGGGTGCGCGATCGAAATTCTGAGACCATGCATCGACTCTCGGGGTTAAGGGAATTTTCTGAGGTCCGCAACGAGCTGCGAGGCATTTTGGAGGCGCGAGATCGCTTGCCTTCAATTCACGCTGTTTGGTGGGACGCTTCGCAAACGCAGTCTTGGGTTCTCAATGTTTGGCAAGATGCCCAGCATCCGCAGGGAGTCTTGCGCGCCACAACTTGGTCAGAATTCACAGAGGTCGCCGAGCCAAACTGGCAAATCTGGCTGGACGTGGATGCGCTCGCATCCCGAGAGGGGGTTTCGTGGGTCCTCCACGATGTGCGACCGGCACCGCGTCCTTCTTCGCGCGCGCTCTTGTCATTGTCTCGCGGGGGTGGCGATGCCGTCGAGTGGCGAGAGTACGACTTGCAGAAGCGCGAGTTTGTCGAATCGGGATTTCGAACCTCCGAGGCTAAGGCCATCATCGCCTGGTGTGACGCCGAGCATTTGTATGCGGCCTGGCCTGCTGACGCGAATGAAAAGACTGCGGCAGGATACCCGCGGCGAATGCGTCTTTGGGGACGCGATGAAAGCCTCATCGACGCGCCCATCGTACTTGAAGCACCTCGCGAAGATGTACTCATGTGGGCTTACGTCATGCGGGAGTTCGATCAAGAAACGCTCGTTCGATCCGAACATTTTTTGCATCGTTTCGTGAGCTTTCATGAGTCGAAGCTCTTGTGGCGCTCGCCTTCGGGTGAACTTCGTGAGGTGCCACTGCCTGCTTGGGTGGATTTTGTGGATGTTCGCTCGGGTCAGTTCGTCATGTATGTGAAACGATCCACAATCTTCGCTGGGACCCCATTGCAAATGGGGGAAGTCTGGAGCTGGGATTGGGAACATTGGAAAGCAACCGGCGAGATTCGGGGTCTAACGCCGCTTTGGAAGCCGAGTTCCCAAGAGGCTTACTTGGTTTGTTATGAGACTCGTGACGCTCTCATTTTGATCTATCTGCGCGATGTGCAAACGCAGATGGACATGTGTCGCTGGATCGACGGTCGATGGCAACGAACGTCCCTCTGGGGCGATTTGGGCGAAGCTCATGTCGTTGTCGATTTCACTTCGCGAGATCGCGCACAGATTGTGGTGACTCGCCACCACGAGTTGGAGCCTCCATCGCAGTACCTTTTGGATTTAGAGGCCTTGTGGGCAGAAACGCTGAGTTCATATCCGGAGAATCGAAGGCCGGAGAATCGAAGGTTTGAGGTCAAGTGGCGAAAGCTGCGACAGAGTCCGCCGCGTTTTCGGTCCGAAGGCTTGGTCTGCGAGAGATATTTTGCAACGAGTGCGGACGGCGAAAAAATTCCGTACCGCATTGTGAGGAATCAGCGAAGCGGGCCAGCGCCCACGTTAATCACAGCCTACGGTGGATTTGAATCGCCGGTTTTGCCGCGCTACTGGTCGGATGTGGGTAAGGTTTGGCTTGAGCGCGGCGGCGCTTACATTGTCGCCAACATTCGCGGCGGCAGCGAGTATGGGCCTCGCTGGCATCAAGCGGCTCTGCGTGAGAATCGCCAGCGTGCCTATGATGATCTGTTCGCGGTGACCGAAGATGCGATTCGGCGTGGCCTCAGTTCGGCAGGGCAAATCGGTTTCCGCGGGGGCAGTAATGGCGGCCTCTTGGCGGGAAACGCGATGGTGCAGAGACCTGATTTGTACCAAGCGGTGATCGTGCAAGTGCCACTCCTGGATATGCTCCGCTTTCATCGCTTGCTTGCGGGCGCGGCCTGGGTGAGTGAGTATGGCTCTCCGGAAAATGAGGCAGATCGAGTTTGGTTGAGACGCTACTCGCCTTATCATCAGGTCCGTGCGGATCAGCAGTTGCCAGAAGCCTTTGTGACGACCTCAACACGCGATGATCGTGTGCACCCGGGCCATGCGCGGCGATTTACACAACGCCTTCGCGAACTTGGACATCGTGTCCTCTACTTTGAAAACATCGAGGGCGGGCATGCGGGAGCTGCCACGCCGGCGTCCAAATCCGAACTTTTAGCCTTGGAATACGTGTATTTATTGAGAGCTTTGAAGGTTGTGTCTAAGTAGCTGTATTTGCGAAGCCTTTTGCTCTTCGAGCGCGGCGCATCGAGCGTCGCGATGCCGCCCTCTTTATGCTTAAGCTGTGGCCCATGTCGGAAATGCTCTTGGCGGAATCGCCTCACTTGGAATCGCCCCAATTGGAATCACCTCAATTGAAATCACCTCAATTGAAATCAGAAAACGCGAAATCGATTTCAGCGGCATCGATCGCAACGGAAAGTGCTGAGCTTCAGCGTTCGGCCTCGGATCTGGCCAAGATTTCGGCTTCCACCACGCCCCTGATGAAACAGTACTGGACCGTGAAGTCAGCCCATCCCGATAAGATCGTCTTGTTCCGCATGGGCGACTTTTTTGAGATGTTTCATCGCGATGCGGAGATTGCGGCGCCTGTCTTGGGAATTGCGCTCACATTCCGAAACAAAAAGGCCAAAGATGAAACACCGATGTGTGGTGTGCCTCAACACTCGGTGAGCGGCAGTATCAATAAGCTTTTGGCCGCGGGCTTCAAAATCGCGATTTGCGATCAACTCGAAGATCCTAAGCAGGCCAAGGGTTTGGTGAAACGCGGGATCACTCGAGTTTTGACCCCCGGTATGGTCTATGACCCCGAGAGTTTGGATGCAGCTGCTAGCCACTATTTGGTGTCGTGGGACCCTACGGGCTCCGATCACAGTGTGGCTTTCCTCGATGTGAGCACAGGCGAAGGCTTTTATTTTTTGGGTCTTCAGGATTCGCAGGCTCAAGAGCTTGCTGAGGCTCTGGGGGCCGTGGAATGGGTGATCCCGTCGGTCTTGAGCTCGGCAACGCCGGTGGCCGATTCGGCGGCCGATGTATGGACTCGTCGAGCTCAGCGGGCCGGTGTCACATTAAGCTGGCACTCTCGTCTTGAGCTTCAATCTGCGGATGGTGAAACGCTTCCTCAGCCAGCCTGGTTGTCAGCAGCACCGAATTCCGTGCAGCGCGTGGTGGCCTACGCGGCTTTGCAGTTTTCTGCACCTACCGCCCGCGAGTGGCTGCGATCGCTGGCTGAGCTCGAGGCTCGCGAGTTGCGTGGGCGACTCCGCCTTTCGCCCACGACGCTTCAACATTTGGAAATTTTCTCGACCTACAAGGGCGAGACTCGCGGGGCTCTCTTTCAAGCTGTGGATCGCACGCGGACATCGGCGGGCGCGCGATTGCTGCGAAGCTGGCTGCAGTTTCCGCTTTGTTCACGTCAAGAGATTGAGGCGCGTCAGGATCGCGTGGCGACATGGATTTCAAAGCCGATGGAGCTCGATGAGTTGCGTGCAGCTTTGGGAGGCGTCGGCGATTTGCCGCGTCGCTTGGCGAAAGCCACGGGGCAGGGCCGAGGCCCTCGCGATCTCGCGAGTTTGCGCGCCAGTCTCGGTGCGGCCATTTCCGCGATGGAGTTGGGCCAAAAGGGTGACGAGTCGGCCGCTCGATCTTGGCAGGTACTCGAAGCGGAAATTCGTTCGGTGTATGAAGAGCTCGAGCGTGTTATGGCGGAGGAGCCGCCTCAGCTCCTGCGGCAAGGTGGCAGCATTCGAGCCGGAGCTTCGCCTGAGCTTGATGAGCTCGTCGTGTTAGCGACCAATTCTTCGCGCTTGGTTTTGGAGCTGGAGCAACGCGAGAGAGAGCTCACCGGGATCTCTTCACTCAAGATTCGCTGGAATAATGTCTTTGGCTATTCGATTGAGATCACCAACACGCACCGCGATCGGGTACCGGTCGGTCGCTACCAACGAAAGCAAACTCTCGCCAATGCCGAGCGCTTTGTGACGGATGAGTTGGTTGAGCTCGAACGAAAAGTTGTCACGGCCCAGGATCGTCGACTGAACCTTGAAGAGTCGATTTTCCAGGAGCTCGCGCGACTGGTCAGCGCTCACGCTCGTCGGATCACGGAGTTTGCGACTGTTTTGGCGGAGCTTGATGTCCTCGGTGCGCTGGCGATCTTGGCGCGTGAGGAAAACTACACTCGGCCGAAGTTTGGGGATCAGCTCGCCATTTCTTTAAAAGCTTCTCGGCATCCCGTCGTGGAGCAATTGAACTCAACACCCTTCATTGCCAATGATCTTGAAATTCGCTCTGGAGAGTGCCTGCTTCTGACTGGGCCTAATATGGCCGGTAAGTCCACTCTCATGCGGCAAGTGGCCGTCACACAAATTCTCGCGCAGATAGGATCTTTTGTGCCCGCGCGAGAGGCACATCTGCCTATTCTGGAAAGAGTGTTGACGCGAATTGGTGCCAGCGATGCGCTGGCGGAAGGCTTGTCGACCTTCATGGTCGAAATGAAGGAAACCGCTGAATTGTTGGCGGAAGCCGACGAAAAGAGCCTTGTCGTTCTCGATGAGATCGGCCGGGGAACGTCGACTTTTGATGGGATGGCGCTTGCGCAAGCCATCTTAGAGCATTTGCTGTCAGAGAAACAGTGTCTGACTCTCTTTGCGACTCACTACCACGAATTGACGGAGCTGGAGACCCGCTTTGCTCGGCTACGCAATGCGCACATGGCGATTCACGAGAAGTCGGCCGGCGAAATTGTCTTTCTGCATCGGCTTGTGAGTGGACCCGCGACGAAGTCCTACGGGATCGCGGTGGCGCGGCTTGCGGGGCTATCTCCGTCGATCACCCGCCGGGCGACGCAGATTTTGAAGGAAGTGGAGAGGTCCCTGAGCCGAGATTCGCAACGTCCTCAGCTCTCCTTATTCGATTCGGCGCCGCCGAGCCCAGAGGCTCTTCGGGCCCCTGAGTCTCTCGGTCCTGGAGCGGGTATGGACCCCGTCGTCGAGAAGGTCATGGCGGAGATGGCGAGCCTCGAACTCGAGCGCTTGACGCCTTTGGATGCCTTCTTGAGACTAGCGGAGTGGCGACGCGAGCTTTCCTCGACAAAGACCAACTCGAAGATTTAGCGAAAAGCTTTTTGCGTCCTCCGTCGCGGCCTCCGGACGGAGAAGAGTCGCAGTTGGCGCAGTTCGATCCCTATACCTTTGCGAAAGTTCTCGCCCAGGCTCTGCAGGAGCGTTTTCGTCTCTCATTGGGAGATGTGTGGGATGCGGCCGCTCCGATTGCAGTGGGTTCTTGGTCGCGCGATGAGCTGTCGCCGCGTTCGGATCTGGATCTCGTTTTTGCTGGTGAAGAGGCTGCGGCGGCTGAAGTGACACGTTGGGCGCAGTCTCAGGGTATCAAGATTCGCGCTCGAGTCCCTGAGTCTCGTGAGGATTGGACCATTGGTGTTGAGGCGTTTGATGTCTTGGCTTTGCTCAGGGCGCGAGCCCTAACCGAGAGTGGTGAAGGCGTTTTGTTGCTTCAGCAAGTTCAGCTTGAGGCTCGGCTGAAGAGCTTGCGAAGAGACTTTTTTCGAGTTTGTCGCCGCGAGCGCGAAGCCCGAGTTAAACGACACGACTCCATCGCAAACTATCTTGAGCCAAACCTCAAGTTTGGGCCTGGGGCTCTGCGAGATTTGGAGCAAGCGCTCTCCTTGCGGCGTTTGTTTCCAGACCGCTTTGAAACCGACGAGCATGCGGTGGCGATTTACGAGTATTATAAGCGCTTTTATCTTTTAGTTCGGCATAGAGTGCATGTCGCAGGCAGTGGCGGTGACGTTCTGAGCGCCTACGATCAGGCGCCTGTTGCGGAGTGGATGGGCTACGCATCAGCTCGAGACTTCATGCGCGAATTGCAAAAGGGTCTGTCGCGAGTTTCATTTTATGCGGATACCGATTTTGCGCGTGGCGCGCGCTCCGAAGCTAAAGTTTTTAGGCGTCGACGATTCGTGAATTTAGGCCAGCTGACCAGTGCGCTGGAGCAGTCTCCGGATTTATTGACTCAGCTTGAAGCGAGAGAGCAAGGGCGAAGCCTTTGGAGAGCTTCCGGGCCCGGTGGCCGAGAGGCCTTGGGTGAACTTTTGGCGAAAGCCCTCGATCCGCATGAGTCTGAAGAATTGGCTGTGGCCTTTTTTCGATCTCGCTTAGCTGACCTCGCGGTCAGCGGCTTCACAAAATTGGTCGGCTGGGTTCAGCATGATCAATACCATCGCTACTCAGCCGATGCGCATTTGCTCCAAGCGGTTCGCGAGGTCAAACGCGTGGCCCGGCATCCCAAGCGGATCGGTCGACTCGGACGATACACTAAAGATTTTTCTCGAGAAGATTGGCGCATTCTCGGTTGGGCGGCGCTCTATCATGATATCGGCAAAGGCTCCGGCCGAGATCATTCCGATGCGTCTCGCGAAATTGCGGAGCGAGATCTTCGCGCGTGGGGGCTTAAGCCAAGATTCATCGACGAAGTTCTCTGGCTCGTGGAACACCACCTCGCGATGTCGCAAGCCGCCTTTCGTGGCAATCCGGCCTTGCCTTCGACTTGGCGTGAACTGCATGACATCGGCTGCGAAGGAGAACGCGCACGACGTCTTGCTGTTTTCACCGCGATCGACGTGTGGGCGACCAATCGAGAGGCTTGGACGCCATGGAAAGAACGACTTTTAGCTGATCTGATGGAGCAACTTGAGCGCCCCGAAGCGCTGAGTTTTTCGAAGTTTATGAAGGCTCTTGTTGAGATTTCTGATCGTTCTTTGGATCGTTCTGGAAAGTCGGTTTCAGAAAATGCAGACGCAGCGGGGCTTTCGCAGTTTGCAGAAGTTCTACAAATCGCCGAACGTCTGGATCCTTTTCTGGTCGCCGCTGTATCGCCGAGAGTCTTGGCTTCTGACCTTCATGAAGTTTGGAAACAGGAGATTCGGCAAGGCTTGAGCCGCGATCCGAGTGGTGTCGGGCGGGCCGATGTCGGCACCATCAAAGTGATCCGTACTGCAAAGAGTGGCCGGGTCCTCGTCCGATTCCATGTTCCCGTGGATCGGCCCGGACTTCTGGTGGGTTTTGCTCGGGCGCTTCACCAGGTTGGTCTGTCCGTGCGTCATGCCAGTATTCTAACGGACGAAACGCTCGGCGTTTATGATTGGTTTGAGGTGAAGCCACCTCGCGGGGAGTTTCAACCCAAGCGGTGGGAGGCTCGACTCTTGAGCGCTTGGGAGGCGGTGAATGTGAGCCCGAGTGCCCCTCAAGCATTGCCTCAGGTGAAATTTCAGCGCATTGAGCTTCTCTCGCAAACTTCGGATGAGTGGGTCATTTCACTTCAAGGAGTGGATCAGGCGGGCGCTTTGCGAACGGCGCTTGAGGCCTTGCTCGAGGAGGGGCTTTCCATACGTTGGGCGAAGGTTCACACCTGGGGCAAAAGCTTGGATGATGTTTTGGGAGTTCAGGCCCGAAAAGATCTCGTGGCCGAGGATGTTGTGGCCCGACTCGCCAGACGCCTGTGTTGAGAGAGCCTTCATGGATCGGGCAAATCACCGATGCCGCATTTGTGTCGCTGAGAACGGGCTGCGAATTGTGAGCTAAGGCTGCGGCCAACACAACGCGAATTTTCGAAGTGTTCTGGGGGCGAGGTCGAGGCCTGGGGTTGACCCCTGCAGCGAAGTCGAGGTGTTGTTCGTTGAGAAATTTCTCATTTCAATAATTTGCGACTCTCAAACTGAGCACTCCCGGCCTATGCCGACGTCGAGAAGAAGCGCCGCTCTCGCTGGCCAAACGCTGATTAGGCAAGACTCGGGACGAGTCCAGAAATGTGATTTTGATCAAAAAGGGGGCTTGCGTGCGACTTTGGCCCCTGTCAGACTTTGATAGAGGTCGGCGCTTTTGTGCTAACCGAATGGCCGGTCGGGATGGTCCTAGGGATAGGGATCAGGATTAGGGAACTCACCAGGGACCTAATTCACGGACTGATCGAGGCGTTCGGAAAGCTGTTTAAGTGGTCCTCAGGCATGGCTCTTAGGGCTTTTGTCGGAAGGCTGTTGGACGCAATCGAACCGGTCGAATGTCTAAACGAAGGTGTACGTTCAAACCAACGCGGAGGGAGCAAGGATGCTCAGAGATGTACTGATTCAAAAAGGTCTTTCGAATCGCGAAGCCGAAGTGGCTGAACTTGTTTCGAAAGGATTGTCGAACAAGGAAGTCGCAAACCAGCTTTTCGTCACAGAAAAGACGGTGAAGTTTCATCTGACGAACATCTACAAGAAGATGAACGTTAAATCTCGAGCCCAGCTCATCGTTTGGTGCTTGCCGCACCTCGGTTTCGTGGACAACGAGCCGGCTCAGGCTCCTCGCGCCGAAATCCCTGCAGGCGCAGCTGCAATCAACACAATGCCAGTGGGTTCAACCACTGTCGCAGGATCGATCGCGCCGATTCGCAACGAGACGGGTACAGGCTCGGGCAACGGCAACGGCGACGTCGGCGCATTCGGTATTTGATTTTTTGCAACTTGGTTTGGACGTGCACGGAGAGCGGAGTCTCTCCGTGCGCTCGGAGAATCAGCGCAGTCGCAGGTTGAGAACTCAAGGTTGTCTCGCTTGCGATCTTAAAACTGGTTAATTCCGAAGAACGATCCGCATCTTCGAGTCGACAGCAGAATTTTATTCCTGACAAATCACCCTAACCTAAGAGGTGGGGTGGATCGGCCGGGCCGCAAAGAGATCGCGGCGCGGCTTTTTTATTTGTTTGTTACATGGCTTCAGCGCTTTTCTCGATGGATGAAGCCTTGAGAGAACTCGCGCTCTAGGCCAATGAGAGCTTCGAAGTTCGCTTGCGTGCGCACGGCCGCCCGCATGTTTCGGACTTCGGCATTCTCAAAATTCCGCATAGCATTGATGCCAAACTCCGGTTGCGTCGCATCGATTTGATGACGCATTTCATCCAGCTTTTTAATCATGTTGGCTTCGATGGCCAAGAAGCGAATCAAATCATCGTCTTTAAGCCCGAGACGACGTGCGAGTTCAACGTCTTGCAGGCGCAATGTCCACTGGTCCAAGTAGATACTGTTCGTCTTTGTTTCGAGATAGCGGTCGACATAGAGAACTCGGTCGACGTAGCTGTCACGCCACTCCGTCGTGCGCATCGGAACGTAGAGGCGGCGAGCCTCATCTTCTGTGGCGAGCAGGCTCGCGAGAACACGCTCTCGATTCTCGAAGTAGTGCACGACGGTGCGCCAGTTGAAGATCCCCAGTACAATGAGGCCAACGGTGGCCCATCCCAAGGCTTGGGCGCCTTGTCGAATCGCCTGGGAGGTTTTTTGGGCTTTGGCGCCGTCGCTCATCGCGGCCAAGCTAATGCTCGTGACGTTCGATTCTGTGACTTGGGCAACAGAATCTCGTACGGCCGTCTGCGCATCGGCCAAGGCGCGTTCGCTGATCGCCGCCGGTGTATCGGCGAGGGCCTGCTGAAGGCGGGGGAGAACTTTGAGTTCGATCTGTGTGGCGATTTCGGTGGCTTTCAAGCGTAACAGATCGCGATAGCGTTTCTCTTCGGCGGCCAATTCATTCTTGAGGCGCTCCATGGTTTCGAGTCGCTCACGATGGGCTTGGTCCTCGCGTGCCTTTTTTTCGCGCTCGAAATCAGCGGCAAGCTGAGTCCGGTGTTGAGCCACCTCGTCTTCCGATCGGGAAATTTCGTTCTGACGCCTTTGTTCCAACTCTTGAATTTGCACCTTGAGCGCTGCAACGCTTCGTTCGTCGGCCGCGCGCTGCTCGGCTGCATTTTGTCCTTCGGCGATCAACTTCTTGGCTTGAGCGAGTTGTTCATCGATTCGGTAAAGTTCGGTTTTCGACTGCAAACAGCGGGCTTCGAGATCTGCGAGAAGCTTGTGACGCGATTCCACTTCACGAAGCTCCTGCTCGCGCTTGGCTTCGGTCTCGGCGAATTGAGTGCGGAATTGTTCAAGCTTGTCTTTAAGCGCTTGGATCAAGCCCTTATAGTTCGCAACGATGGCGTCTTGCTCTTGTGTCGCCTTTTCTTTGGCCTCCGCGATGACCTGCAAGCGCTGTCGCTCGAGTTCGAGAGCTTGCGATTGTCGCTCTTGTTCGCGAAAGGCCTGTGCCTCGGCATGAGCCCGTTTTAACACATCCTCGGCGTCCAGCTTAGCAGTATCAAGAACACGCTGAGATTCTTGAAGATGGCGCTCTTGATCTCGGCGGGCTTCCATTTTAGCTTGCTCAAGAAGCTGCTCGGCCTCTTTACGAGCCTCTTGCGTTCGGCGCTCACGCTCTTCGCTGGCCTCGCGCTGAGTCTTGGCCAGGAGATCCGCCGCTTGCTGCCGAAGTTGGGCCGCCTGACGTTCCATAGATGAGAAGATTTGAGTTGCCTCATCGCGGGACTTGTCTTTGAGCTGATCGCCTTTCATGCGGGCTTCGGCGAGAATCCTCTCGGCGGCGACTTCCGCCTCGCGCGTCGCTTGCAGAATGCGTTCTCCAGCCGAAGCTTCGATTTTGGCGCGCTCGCGCTCAATCTCAAGGTTCACTTGCTTGCGAAGCGCCTCGCGTTCGCGCTCAAAGTTTTCTTGCAGCTTTCTTTCTTCGTCAGCAAAAGCTTGAATCAGAAACTCTCGCGTGACCATACGAGCCGTTTCGAGATCGGAGAGTTCAAAGGGCAGGGGAAGGATGTGACACTCAATCTCTTCCATCATCATGGCGACGCGCACACGGGCCCCCTCATTGAGGACGATGGGCGTATGAGCGGCGATCCGCTCGCCATTCACAAAGGTTCCGTTAGCTGAGCCCAAGTCCTGCACGCTGAGTGTGACGGCCTTAGCGTCTTGACGTGACGAAAACGCGAACTTCGCGTGGAGACGCGAAGCACTCGTAGAAGGCAGTACAATGTCAGCCTCAGGGGAGCGACCGACGGTGAAGTCGGTCCGATCGATCAGGTGAGTTCTTTGCTTCTCACCTGAACCGATCTTGATGAGGCATATTCGCCGCGCACTTTTCATTGAGATCCCAGGCTCCTTTGATCCAATTATCCTTTAAGCCGATTTAGCCGTCGGCTCAGGTGATTCGCCAAATCGGGCGCGGTGCTTTTCGTATTCTTGGTTCAGTGCCGCTGCACTCAAGGCTTCGACGGGATCTTGGTTCTCGTCGAACCCGCGAACGTCGTGGGGCACTTCATTGGATGTGGCGTAGTTCCAGAGCAAGTCCAGCGAGTTTTCAAATCGCTCAACCATGTCGTCATGCAAGCGCTCGGGCGACCAGGTCGTATTGATCAATGTCATCAGCACGCTCAAGAAGATCCCTGTGACCGAGGCGCCCATAGACATGGCGACATCGCGAAGGAAGGCATCCATAATTTGCTTGGTTTGCTCGGGATTCTCGACCGACATTCCGCCGAGACTGGGAAGTCCGTTCATCACGCCCAAGAACGTTCCGAAGATCCCGCCGATGACGAAGAGACCTGGAAGGATGTTCAAGAAGTCATTGAGGCCACCGGCAGGAATCAGGCCAAGAACTTTGCCGAAGACCGGGTTGCGGGACAAAATCGCACGGGTGATCTGATCGAGCTTGGGGAGCACGGGGCCGTGTTGCAGATGGCGTACCTGCTTCAGCAACTCCTTCACAAACCAAGCGCATCCAAATCGCGTCAAGAAGATGCGGTCGTCGAGCGGCAGTGCCACGG
>CANHQR010000040.1 GCA_947462815.1 Pseudobdellovibrionaceae bacterium | reverse complement strand
GTTTTTCGCGCAGCGAGCGGGGCCTCAAGCGGTGTTTGAGCCCTGGCGGAGTGGGGCTGGGATTTGCGAGATCACCACGCACGCGGCACAGGCAAAAACACGTCAAGGATAATCCGGGCACACCGTAGGCGGGTCCGGATTTCGGACACGCGACCTGCACGCACCACCCAACGCGAGCCCACGCACGCGCTGGCGCGGGGTGGGCGCTGAGGTGCCTGACCGCGCTGGCGCGGGTCACTCTGCGTCAGCGCCCCGCACATCACAACCGCAGATCACAACCGCGCGACAGTTCCCAATCAGTGCATTCCACTCCCCGCCTGACCACCGCCACGCAGCTTCAACAACTGAGCTTGGGCGGCTGCGAGACGCGCAATCGGCACGCGATAGGGCGAACAGCTGACGTAGTCCAAACCGACCCGAGCGAAAAAGTGAATCGAATCGGGATCGCCGCCGTGTTCGCCGCAAACACCGACCTTCAATCCACTTCGGATGGCGCGACCTCGTTCGACTCCCATGCGCACCAGTTGACCGACGCCCTCTTGGTCGATGCTGACAAAGGGATCTTGCGCAAAAATTCCTTCATTCACGTAGGTCGCCAGGAAGCGAGCCGAGTCGTCCCGCGAAAGCCCCAGCGTCGTCTGCGTCAAGTCGTTGGTACCAAAGCTAAAGAAGTCGGCTTGGCGAGCAATATCCCCGGCCACGAGGGCCGCGCGCGGCAACTCAATCATCGTGCCGACCAAGTAGTCAAAGGCCACGCCACTCTCGGACTTCACGCGATCGACCTCGCGCACGACCAACTCGCGCAGCAAAGACAACTCTTTTTCAACGCCGACAAGCGGAATCATGATTTCAGGTACAAGCTCGAGGCCTTCCTTCACCACAACCACTGCAGCTTCGGCGATCGCGCGAGCCTGCATGGCGTAGATCTCGGGATACGTAATGGCGAGGCGGCAGCCTCGATGCCCCAGCATTGGATTGAACTCATGCAAACCACGAACACGATTCATCAAGCGATCAAAATCCATGTCGAGCTTGGCCGCCAATTCGCGCGTCTCCGCCTCAGTGTGCGGAACAAACTCGTGAAGAGGCGGATCCAAAAGACGAATCGTCACCGGATAGCCCTTCATCGTTTTAAATAGGGCGATGAAGTCGGAACGCTGCATCGGCAACAAGCGTTCGAGCGCGTCTTCGCGCTCCGCACGCGATTCCGCAACAATCATCTCGCGCACCACATCGATGCGGTCTGCACCAAAGAACATGTGCTCCGTACGGCAAAGGCCAATGCCTTCGGCGCCAAAGCCGCGTGCCGTTTCCGCATCTTTGGGCGTGTCGGCATTGGCGCGAACGCGCAAGACGCGTGTCTCATCCGCCATCTTCATCAACCGCGCAAAATCACCGGAGAGCTCAGGCTCCACCATGTTCACTTCGCCAAGGAAAACTTCGCCTGTTGATCCGTCGAGGGTGATCACATCACCCTTACGCAGAACATAACCGGCCACACGCATTTCCTCGCGGTGATAGTCGACCGTCACATCGCCCGCGCCGGCCACACAACACTTTCCCATGCCCCGAGCGACCACGGCCGCGTGCGAGGTCATGCCTCCGCGCGACGTCAGAATACCTTGCGCCGAGACCATGCCGAGAATGTCTTCCGGAGAAGTTTCGACTCGCACCAAAATGACTTTCTCACCGCGCTCCTTGGCGTCGACAGCTTCTTCGCTCGAAAACACGATGCGACCGACAGCTCCTCCGGGCGAGGCCGGTAATGCCTTTGTGAGCAAAGTCTTTTTGGCTTTCGTGTCCAGGGTCGGATGCAGCAGCTGATCCAAAGATTTGGGATCAATCCGCAGCAGAGCTTCATCGCGCGAGATCATTCCTTCATCCATCATGTCGCAAGCGATCCGCAGCGCGGCCTTTGCCGTGCGCTTACCGGTTCGCGTTTGCAGCATCCACAGTTTGCCGCGCTCGATGGTGAATTCCATGTCCTGCATATCGCGGTAGTGCTTTTCAAGTCGCTCATAAGTTGCGACCAGTGCGCCAAAGGCCTCCGGCATGCGCTCTTGAAGAGATTCACCCTTCATTTTCGCAGCCGCTGCTTCCGCTGCGAGAATGGGCACGGGCGTGCGAATGCCAGCGACCACGTCTTCACCTTGTGCGTTCACTAAGTACTCGCCGTAAAACACTCGCTCTCCGGTCGAAGGGTTTCGCGAAAACGCCACACCTGTCGCCGAATCTTCACCGAGATTACCAAACACCATCGACTGCACGTTGACGGCCGTGCCCCACTCCGAAGGGATGTTGTGCAGCTGCCGATAGGCGACCGCACGCGGCGTGTTCCATGAACGGAAGACGGCCGAGATCGAACCCCAAAGCTGCTCACGCGGATCTGCGGGGAACTTCTGCCCTGTGGTTTCTGTGATCTGGCGCTTAAACGCCACGACCAAGCTCTTGAGATCATCGACCGTGAGATCCGTGTCCTGCTTGTAGCCTTTGTGATCCTTGAGATCTTCCATCATCACGTCGAGCAGTGTGGAGTTCATCCCCATCACGACGTCGGAATACATCTGAATGAAGCGACGGTAAGAGTCCCACGCAAACCGGGCGTTGCCACTGGCGCTCGCCAAACCTTCGACCGTCACATCGTTGAGACCCAAGTTCAAAATGGTGTCCATCATCCCCGGCATCGAAGCGCGCGCGCCGGAGCGCACACTCACCAACAAAGGATTCGCCGGATCGCCAAATTTCTTACCGATCTTGGCTTCCACGCGTGCCAGAGCGGCCTCAACGTCGGAGCGCAAAGCCGCGGAGAGCTTTTCGCCGTCGTGATAGAATTGCACACACATCTCCGTAGAGATTGTGAATCCCGGCGGTACAGGAATACCCAAAGAGGTCATTTCGGCGAGATTCGCGCCTTTACCGCCCAGAATGTTGCGCATCGATGCGTTGCCTTCGGTCTCACCGGCCGCGAAGAAATAGACGCGCTTCATTCCAGCACCTCACATGTTTTGGAAGTTCTTAAGCCCGGCCGCCACATAACCAACCACTTGATCGATCGCGACGCGTTCCTGCTTCATGGTGTCGCGGTGACGAACCGTGACCTTTTGGTCATTGAGCGAATCGAAATCGAAGGTCACGCAAAAGGGCGTGCCGATTTCATCCTGGCGACGATAGCGCTTACCAATCGACTGCGAGTCATCGTACTGCACGTCGAACTCTTCAGCTAAAGCATCGCGAAGTTTCATGGCCGGACCTTGCAGCTCCACTTTTTTCGAGAGCGGCAAGACCGCAACTTTCACTGGCGCCAGATCGGGATGAAAACCAAGCACCACGCGTGTATCAGGCTTACCTGACTCGTCGTCGACACTCACTTCTTCCCGGTAAGCGTCGCACAACACCACAAGAATCAAGCGATCGCAGCCCACAGCTGTCTCGATGACAAATGGAACATACTTTTCTTTGGCGGCTTCATCGAAATACTCGAGCTTTTTACCCGAGAACTTAGCGTGCTGAGAGAGGTCAAAGTCGCTGCGATTGTGAATACCCTCGAGCTCCTGCCAGCCAAACGGGAACTGATACTGCACATCGACGGCAGCTTTGGCGTAGTGCGCGAGTTCATCCGCTCCGTGCGGCTTCCAACGCAAATTCTCAGCACGAATCCCCATGCGAAGATAGAATTGCCAGCGAGTTTCGCGCCACTTTTCATACCATTCGGCGTCGGTACCGGGCTTCACGAAGTACTGCATCTCCATCTGCTCGAACTCGCGCGTGCGGAAAATGAAGTTTCCGGGCGTGATCTCGTTGCGGAAACTCTTACCGATGGCCGCAATGCCAAACGGAATCTTGCGTCGCGACGTGGTCTGAATGTTTTCGTAGTTCACGAAATGGCCCTGCGCGGTTTCAGGACGCAAGTAGACCACCGACCCTTGATCCTCTGTGGGCCCCATGTGCGTCTTGAACATCAAGTTGAACTTGCGCTCCTCAGTGAGATTCTTCGAGCCGCAGTTGGGACATTTTTTTTCGTTGATGTAGCTTTCCGTGTTGTCGGCGCGAAAGCGAGTCTTACAGTCTTTGCAATCGACCAGCGGATCGCTGAAACCGTCGACGTGACCGCTGGCCTTCCACACCGTTGGGTGCATGAGGATGGCCGCATCCAAACCGACCACATCATCCCGCCGAGTCATCGAGTTCCACCACGCGCGCTTCACGTTTTGCTTGAGCTGCGCGCCGAGCGGCCCGTAGTCCCAGCACGAGTTCAAACCGCCATAGATCTCAGAGCTCTGAAACACAAATCCGCGTCGTTTGCACAACGACACCATGGTGGCCAAATCAGCTAAACGCTTGACGGAATCACTCACGACGCACCTCGCAGGTTCAGGTCGCTCGACGCTACCAACGAGGGCAAAAGTGGGTCAATTCGCGCTTGGGATTAAGCGCTGCGTTTGAGGATGGCATCGGCGGCCGCCTGCAAAAACGGCAGACTGTCGCGGCCCGCGCGGGCCCGCGCCGCATGGAAGGCCTGAATCACTTTGTCGCGCGAGGCTCCGGCCGGAAGCCCGAGGACTTCATGCGCATCCCAAGTGTGACCGTTCCAGTTGAAAAACACATTCAACGATCGACCGCCGCCAAAGGCCTCCGCGGAGGACTCGCGACCTCGTCCGTTCAGGCGTGGCGAGGGCTCTTCCACTTCAAGGACCGCAAGAGCCTTGGCGTAGTTGTCCGATCGTGACGAAGAGGCCTCTTCGGTTACAACCTCGGCCTCAAAGGGAATGGCGCGGCCGTTATCCTCATCAAATCGCAAGTAGGCCTGCGGACGCGATCTCGCCCCGCCCAACCAAATGATGGTGACGACGATCAAGAACACAAGGCCTTGAATCAGCATCAAGTTATCTGGATTTAGTAACCACTCCACTGTATAGCGTTATCGGAATTTCCGCGACTCGCCTCAAGGCCTGGCTGCCGACCCATTCTGAGACAGCCCGTAACCAGGCGACAAGGGCAAGAGCAAGGGCAAGGGGCGACATACTGAACGCCAAGGCGCTTGAGCGGTTTCGAAACTCGACACGAGAACCCGGAAACTCGGGGATCGGCTTGAAAAAAGTGAGGCTCACGATGGCACAAATGAATCCCTTCGACCAACAGCGGCCCATCCCGGGCGTGAAGCGAATTCTCGCGGTTTCTTCCGGCAAAGGTGGTGTCGGCAAAAGCACGGTGGCCACGAATATTGCCCTCGCCCTCGCCAAAAAAGGTCTGAAGGTGGGCTTGCTCGACGCGGACATCTACGGCCCTTCACTGCCGCGAATGACGGGAACCTTGCAGCAAAAGGTCGCCCTCGGCGAGAACAACCTTCTGCAACCACTGGAGCGCTACGGCCTCAAGCTGATGAGCATCGGCTACCTTGTCGACGAAGATCTCGCCGTGGTTTGGCGCGGCCCCATGCTGTTCAAAGCTATGGATCAATTCCTTCGCGAAGTGGCTTGGGGCGAGTTGGATGTCCTCCTGGTGGATTTGCCGCCAGGCACAGGCGACATTCAGCTTTCACTCGCCCAAAAAGTTCCGGTCGCTGGCGCCATTGCGGTCAGCACTCCTCAGGATGTGGCTCTCACGGATGTGAAGAAGGCCATCGACATGTGGGCCCGTGTGCAGGTGCCGGTGATCGGTGTGGTCGAAAATATGAGTTGGTTTGTACCTCCCGGCAGCACGGAGCGCGTGCAACTTTTCCCGAAGGGCTCGCTCGACCGCTGGCTCGAAGAGCGCGGGTTGATGAAACTCGGCGAGGTCCCCTTTCATCCCAACGTCGGCTTGGGGGGCGAAGCTGGAATTCCCGTCGTTGAGAGCGATCCCTCTAGCGAAGAGTCCAAGGCTTTCGCACAAATCGCTTCGCGGCTGATCTAAACCGAGCTGAAAATTCTTTTTTTGCACAACGAGATCTGCACAACGAGATCTAAGCGCCGTGCTTTTTTCGGCGCTTTGAGCGCGACCGTCTCAGCTTGAGCCGAGCTAGTGTTTGATGTTGCGACACTCGCCGACTTCTTCTTCACTCTTTTGACGCATTGCGATAATCTGGTTTCACGGTGAGCCACGGAAGGAAAAAATCTCGCGTGGAGCCCTCGCTCAAGAGATTAGGGAAACTTGAGGGTCCAAATATCGCGGCGCCGTAGGGGGAAGAAGGATGCCGAGTAGGTCCATTAGGATTTCGGATCCTCCGCCAGAGTAGCGGGGATCAACACGACATAGAGGTTAGGTCTGTTCAACTGTCAGTCGGACTTCGACAAGGAGGTTCTATTGATATGCTGACAGAATCCCTCCTTTGCTCAGGGCAAACCACTCGAAAGAGTGGGACGCAAAGCTAATGGGGCTAATGTGCACGGTCTCCCGCCAACGTATCGGTGCACGACGCCAGCCAAGCTGCCAGAGGACGAGAAGCACTTGAGCAAGCATCTTGGAGGAATTCATCGGTAACGGGGTCCGTGAACCCCGAACCCGCCAGCCCCACGGCGGGTTTTTTATTTTAAAGTGGGCCACTTGATTGTGCTTCCGTGAATCCATCACCGTAATCCCTGGACCTCAGGCACATCACGGAGCCGACCAAATGCAGACTAAAAATCTGAAATCATTAGTAATTTTAACTTCGTAAGCACAATCAACGGGCCCAGCTTAGGACATCTTTATCGCGAAACCCGCGGCGGTCGCGTCGACGGAGCCGGGGCACGACTCGGTGCTGATCCAGGTGTAGATCCGGGCGTCGAGCCGGACGCGCCAGCACGAGCCCCCGAAGACGTCGACGCCGTCTGCGAGTCGCACTCGACACCGCGAAACCGCGCCGTACCCTTGGGTTGTCCTCCGATGAAATCAATTCTTACACGGCAACCCGCTTCGCGAGTCGAGCTCAAAGCATCCCGAGCTTTGAAGCACTCATCGAGATTTTGAAACTGATAGCGCAAGTGACGCGTACTTTGGTCGTCCGATTTTTCGCTGAGGATCGCGTCCCTGTATTGCCACACGCGAGGGCCATCCCATCCTTCCTCACAGCGAATCGCCAAGACGCGACTCTCCGACCCGCGCAGCAAATCAAAACCATCGTTTCGCGCAGGACCGGGAGCCTCAAACAACTCCGAGCGCGTTGAATGCCGACCTGGCGCCCGCATCTGGGCCGTGTCTTTTCCATAGTCGCCGAGCAAGGCGAAAGCGGACGAGGCCATCGCCTCTTGAGTCACGCCGACCGCGCTCACACCGCCAGCCAACAGCAAAGCTGAAAACGTCGCCAACGACCTTATTCGCAGAAAGCCGAGGGAAATGAGTCCCATATTTTGAGCTCCTCTTTTGCTTGATTCCACGCTCACGAGGCCCGCTCCAAGACATGCTTCCTCGTCGACGTCCAGGCCGCTTTCACAGCAGGCCGTTCACACTTTCTCAGATTAGCACGTCGTCGGCACCGAGCTCCGCTCGCGTGGTCGAGCCCGACCTTAGTCGCTCGTGCCGCGAAGTCTCCAGCGTTGTCGCCGAAACACCGAGTGCCTAGGCTCCACTCACCTCATCTCATCTCACCTCAGCGTCAGGAGAGCCCATGGCGAAAAAATCATCTCGCAAATCGACCTCAGCAACTGCCCTTCGATCGGTCTCGAAACCCGAAATCGGAATCAACATCGGGATCAATGAGAAAGACCGGCTCACTTTGGCCGAGGGACTCTCGCATCTTCTCGCCGACACCTACACGCTCTACCTCAAAACTCACTACTATCACTGGAACGTCACCGGTCCTATGTTTCAGACTCTGCATCTGATGTTCGAAACGCAGTACAACGAGCTCGCGCTCGCCGTCGACGCGATTGCCGAACGCATTCGCTCGCTGGGGTCCGTGGCGCCCGGCACTTACTCGGCGTATGCCAAGCTTTCAAAAATCGAAGAAGACAATGATGTACCCAGCGCGAGAGAGATGATCGCCCGACTCGTCCAGGCTCACGAAACCGTGTTGCGAACGGCTCGCTCGGTATTCCCGATTGCGGATCAGGCCGTCGATGAGGCCACGGCGGACTTGCTCACACAGCGTCTGCAGGTTCACGAGAAAACCGCGTGGATGCTACGCTCGCTTTTGGCGGAATGACGATCGGTTCGATTTGATGAAGATGCTCCTGAGGGCAAGGCGCCGGAACTCTTGGGGTTCCGGTACAACCCAAATTTGCGAGCTTCCCGATTTCCGATGTGATTTTGGATGATCAAGCTCAGCGCGGAATGGAGAGCTTGCGGCCCACGTAAAGCGGCCGACTCTTTTTCACTTCGTTGGCGTCGATCAGAGCGCCGAGGCTCACATTATAGCGTCGCGCGATCTGCGTGAGATTCTCGCCGCGACGAACCACGTGCACTTTGGGTGAATTCTTCTTGGAGTTGCCCGCCGCCACCGCTTTGTTCGTTCGGCTCTTCGAAGTCGACTTCGAAGAAGCTGAAACTGTCGGTCGGTTCGTTGCCTCGGTTTTGGACTGAGCGACTTTGCGCCCGACGCGCGATCCCACTTTAGCCTGCGAGCCCGATAAAATGCTCGACTTCGAAGCTCGGTTCTCGACGTGCTGAGCTGGCTCACGCTGTTCAGTCGAACGCATGTTCCGCGAGCTTCGCTTGGGTCCGAGTGTCGCGACATTCTCAGCTGGGACACGCAAGCGGCGGCCGACGGACAAGGTCGTACCCAAAGACAATCGGTTCAGTCGCAAAATCTCGCGAACGGTTGTGTTGAACTTTCGGGCGATGCCCGTCACGGTGTCGCCGGAGCGAACACGATAGTAGCTATAATCATCTTCAGCGACATAGCGTGCGGTCGTGCTGGCGCGCGAGCTTTCTGCTGCCGCCAGAGCCTTTGCCTCAGTACCGCGAGGCACGCGCAACACCAACTTGCCTTGATCGGCACCGCGATCGCTGAGCGGTGCGATGCCCCGCTTGTAGGCCGGGTTCAGATCTCGCAGATCATCGTACTCAAGTCCCATTTCCGCCGCGAGCTTGCGCAGATCCATCGCCGAGTTGAATTCCACTTCGGCAAAGTCCAAAGGCGGCTGATAGTCGATGTCGGTGAAGCCATATTTTTCTGGTTCTTTGGCGATCAAACGTGCTGCCAAAAACTTCGGCACGTAGTTGATCGTCTCTTGCGGCAAGCGGTTTTCACGAGCCAGCAACCAGAAGTCGCGCGTCTTGTTTTTCATGACCAAATTCTTCACGCGATTCTCGCCGACGTTGTAGGAGGCGATCGCCAAATACCACGCTCCAAACAGATTGTAGAGTCCCTTGAAGTAGTCCGCGGCCGCATAAGTCGCTTTGACGAAGTCGCGGCGGTCATCGACGAAGTTATCGATTCGCAGACGGTAGCGAAGTCCCGTTCCACGAATGAACTGCCAGTAACCGACGGCATTGGCCGAAGAGTGAGCTGTGGAAGAGAATCCTGATTCAATCAAAGCGATGTAGATCAAATCCTCAGGAAGACCTTCCTTGCGCAAAATCTCTTTCATGATGGGCGCGTAGCGCGTACTGCGCGAGAGATAGCGCTCCATATGCGGCCGCCCGGATCCTTGAAAGTAGTCAATCCACTTCAGCACCAATCGATTCACTTCGATGGGAATTCCCAACATATCGGCGCCGGAGTCCGACAGATCATTCGGCGAATTGCCCAACTCGACACCTTCAACCATAGAGCCCGTTGTGCCACTTGCCGCCGTCTTCACAGATGACGTGGCACAAGCTGACAAACTCATGCTCAACAATACGGCCAAACCAGAGCGCATCCAGATCGACCCGATGGTGAGCCGATGCGATGGCGAAACGTCGGGGGCGTCAACTCCTGTCGCGGAGTTCGTCATGAAGCGCTTTTTAAAGCTTGGCGTCAGTTTCATCATCACTCGATTCCGGCCTCGCAGCGAATTGTTGGAAACACGTTTTTTCAAGTTAAACTCGAACTTTCGATGCCGCAAACAAAAGCGAAGCATAAAGCATGAATTCGGACGCGGTGACGCGCGCCCAAGACCATGATCAGAGCGAGACTCGACCGACTTTCCCTAGAGACTTCAGCCCTGATTCGGTCGATGTCCAGGCCCTGATCGATCGGTGGACGGAGTCACAGACTTCGCTCTTTCAGCAGGACCTTGGTCGACATTGCCCGATTCTTGAACAGCAACTCCTACGAATCCGCAGGCGAGCCCGAGATCCCCGCTCAATTCGGAGTGTGACGCTTGTCAGAGACCTGGGCTGGGGTGCGATCACTGCGCTCACTCAGTCCCTTCCATAGAGGCTCTGAGCTCACAACCTGACCGGATTCAATCCAGCGAAACAAAATCACATTCCGCAAGATCGCTTTCACATAGAAGGAAGTTTCGCTGTAAGGAAACTCATCCATCCAAATTTCATTTTCAGGCGAAGAACTTCGCGTGTCGGCCAACTGCTGAAGCGAAGGCCGAGCCTTCAACCAACGTTCGACTCGCGTGGGACCAGCGTTGTAGGCCGCCAGGGCAAGCGGCACATGGCCTCGGAAGCTCTGAACCATTTTATGAACGTAGTGAGTCCCCATCTTGATGTTTCGCTCGGGCTCAAAAAGGTCATCCGGTAGACTCAGTTTGCCGAGGCGAAGGTCATCGGCGATCTCACGCGCCGTGGGCGGAATCATTTGCATCAAACCGAGAGCACCACTTGAAGACACGGCCTTGGTGAAAAAGCCGCTTTCCTGTTTCGTCAGCGAACGTGTCAAATGTGGGTCCAAGCCTTTCGCCTTCGCCTCCGTCTCAAACACGGGCTTGAATTCATCGGGCCAAGCCACGCGAATCAACTCTTCTCGACGAAGTTCCGGGCGCGCATCCCAGGCCTGATTGGCCAAGCGCGATGCCAACAAGAAATTTCGAGCCGCCGCCCAAAGCGTCGCATGAATCGCCCTCGATTCGGAGTCTTGGGGCGGAGGCAATAGCTTGAGTTCAGCTTGGGCCTCATCGAAAAGACCGGTGGCAATCAGCACGATGGCTCTCTCCCACGCCAACTTCTCTTCGCGTGTCAGCCAAAGGGTCATATCGATCTGGGCGCTGGTGGTGAGAGAAGCGGGTGTTGTCGATGCTGTTGGAGATGCCGAGCTTGAGGATTTCGTCATCCAAGGCAGTTGCCCGTCGGTCTCAAGTCTCGCTCGCAGCCCGTAGTAACTAAAGGGCGCAAGAGCCGCGAGATCCATCGCAACTTGTCGAGCGAAGTCCGCCTTCCCCTCGATTTTTTGCAGGCTTCGCCAATACCAGTAGAGCCCGGGAATTCGGAGCGAGGTGGCTCCGGTCAGCGGCTCGCTGGCCGAAATTGCGAGAAACCGCTCAAAGGACATCACCGCACGTGAGTATTCGCCTTGGCGATAGAATGCGAGTCCAGATCTGAACACGGCCTCTTGAGACTCCGGTGTTCCACCATGTTGATCGATGAGAATCTCGGCGATCTCGCGTACAGCCTTCCAATTACCAACCGCGTATTGCGCTTCGAGCGCCAGCACCAAGGTTTTGGTGGCCCGCGAGGCCGGACCCATTTCGCGCGACGCTCGATCCAAAAGGCGAGCCGCTTCAGGCCACAGTCCCTTGTTGAACGCGAGTCGCCCCCAATTCGCGAGATGATCGCTTTCCGCTCGCTCCATCTGTTTAAGTAAAGCGTCACGAATCGGTAGAAATCTCTCTTGCCCCGAGAGTGACTTCTCAGCTGCAGAGACCAAATTATCGAAAAGCTTCTGGCTCACAGTTTTCGCACGACTCGAGCCTGGATACTTATTGATGAGTTTCACCGCGTCTTCGCCGGCCGCAACGACATCGCCGCGCTTGATCGCCGAATTGTGACGTTCAAAGATCTCGAGTTCCTCCGCGGGCGCATCCTCAGCACGAGTGGCGAGCACGCCCGATGCATTGGGAAGTGCGCTCACCTCACTTGCTAAACTTTGCGGTGCAAGCTGCCGCAAGCGATCACGCAGATCGGCCTGATCTTGCTCGGCGAGACTGCGGCGAAAAAAGTCCACGGCCGCCGAGGTCCGCTGTGTGAGAAATGCGACTTCTCCGGCAATCCGCCACATTCGAGCACGATCTTTACTTTCGATAGCATCGCTCATCAGGCTCAATCGGGCCACGCGGTCCCAGACTTTTTGACGATCAAGCTTTTGATCCAACTCCAAAAGCACCAACCAAAGTTTAACTTGCTGCGTACGAAGCGCCGGCACCCATGGTCCCCAACTGAGAAGTTCGGCACGGGTGTCGAGCGTGCGAGCCAACTTCTGCAAGCGAGTGTAAGCCGTGGCGGAATCAACGATACGGCGATCACGCGACTTTTTCGAAGACACCGAAGACGGCTCACGATTCGACTCCTGAAACGTCTTCAATTCACATTCAATTTCTATGACACGAATCCAACCTTCCAAACTCTTCACGCCCTTGATCGCCTGCGAGGCGAGTGAGGCACAATTGGGCGATGAGTTGGCATCCGCTCGGGCACCGCGAGCGACCTCATAAAGCTGTCGCAATTCCTTGGGTGGCTGGAGCTGTGAGGTGAAATCTTCGCCGAGCTTCAAACGCAGACTCTGTGGACCTACGTCGCTGGAGCCTGACTTCTTTGTATCGAGGACGGAGTTGGGAGCGGAGCCAGTTTCGGAGCCAGAGTGGGAGGCGGCCGCAGCATTCGAGGCGACCGCAGGACGCTGCGGTCGCGTTTGCGCACCCGCAGAGGACCACCCCATCACGCCGAGAACCGCAACAAGGGCTCCTGCCTGCGTTGCAACTCGTAATCCCGTTCCACCTTGCAAAACGACTTTGAAAGCGATTTTGAGTGCGCAGGACGACGAGATCGGCTGCCGCCACCAGCTTGAAGTGGCGAAATTATCGTTTTGAGAACTGGTGATTTGGAAAGTGTTTTGGGGAGATCTCACAATGTCCTTCCTCGAGAAGCCAAGTCTTTCGCCATCCGCCGATACGCACGAGATCCGCCACTCGCTCGCACCCACGCCTTCATTGGCCGGCTCGATCAGGACCCGGCGGCTTGAACTTTTTCTTGCCGCTTCGTTCGGCCTTCGACTCGGCCGAGCCTGCCCGGGCTGCACCCACGCGCGGGTCGTTTGGAGGTTTCCTGGATGGATCTCCCGATGCACCTCTGGTCGACAACTCCGTGGTTCCATCCGATCGCAAGGAGCGCAAAGAATAGATTTCGATGTTTCCAACACGTCGGACAAGCTCAAACTTCGAAAGCCAGCTGGAAGCCCAAGTGCCCCACTTCATTTTCTCCTCCGGTCCCCAAAAAATATGCGTCGCCTCTAGACGCTGGGCTTGTTCAACTGGATTTTCGCCCATGAACAGCTTCTGGAGTGCGTCGGCCTTCTCCTCATAGCGAATGGCGTGCGACCAGAGATGTCCCTCGTAACCGACCGCGCGATTGCGCCCCAGCCAGGCCAAAGCATGATTGTGAACGGTGGCCGACGCGAAGACCGAGTCGCGAGGCAAATCCCGCACGGCCGCTTCGGCCTCGGCCACGTCCACCGCATTCCACATCAACACCGCATTGTCTTTCGGCGAAAGTAGCGAATGCCCCAGCGAGATCAGGCCGGAACCACCAGCGATCAACGCGAAACTCCACGTCAACGCCTCGTTGCGACTTGGAAAAGCCTCGCGAAGGGCAAGACCGAGAAGCGCAAAGCCCAAACTCCAAGGCCAGAGCAACAGCTTAATGTTATCCCAAGCCCACGGCGCCATCTTCCAAGCCGTAAACAACAAAAAGAGACTCACAAGAAAGCTCATCTCGACGGCAAAGCGTCGCCTGGCTGCGACACTCAAGCGCGAGCTACGCAGAATCAACACGACACCGCAAGCGAGGACGAAAAGGCTCGGACCAAAATTCAAACCGATCCATTTCAGCTGCTGAAGCCAGCTCAACTCCGGGGGCATCGTCCAACCTGGCGCCCACTCCATCACCGAGGCTTTCGCAAAGCCTTGTGTGCTATGAAAAACCACAGCTGTGCCGAGCGGTAGAGCGGCGATCAAGGGATAGGTCCAACTTTTTAAGAAATCTTTCCCGACCCAGGGGCTCGAAACCTTCGCGGAGCGAAGCTCGATTCCCTCGAGTAGAAGATCTAAAAAAGCTCCACCGACGAGCAGCAAACTCACGATGACAAACGCGTGCAAGTGAAAAACGGCAAGCCCGCCCCACAACACGCCAAGAGCCACGCCTTCACTTTGCGAAAGTTGTCGACGCTGCCGCGCACGACGCAGGCGGATCCACAACAGCAGACCGATCGGCAAGGCCCATAGAAATCCACGTTGCGTGATCCATACCGCCAGAAAGGTATTCTTCCACTCTAAGCTCGCCTGAAAGTCGCGAATTGGCTCTCCGGCAAGTACACCCCAACCCAAAGATCCACCCGCCAAAAAGAAGCCGACGATTCCCATTCCTCCACCGACGGCTCGCAAGAAAGATATCGCCAACCACGTACAAAGCATGCCGACAACAAACAAGTGCGCCGAGGTCGGAATGCCCACAGCTTCCCAGAGCGCGCTGTAGAGATCCGCACCCAAAGGGTATCGCAGAGTTTCGCTAGCGAAGATGGGGTTCACGAAGGGCGCGGGAAGCCCCTCGGAGAAAGCACGCAGATAATTGATGTGCAAAGCGAGATCGCCGAAATTGTTCTTTGAGAGCGTTTGCCAAGCGTGACCCAGAGGGCCCGGGATGGGCGCCAGAAGCCAAGCGAAATGTCGCCAAGCTGCGAACAATAAAAATGCCGTCAGCGCGATCTCCAGAGGCGTCCAATCCGGCACGGACTCCGGACTTGCACCATGACCTCGGCTCACCTCGAGCCGCTGGCGTCGATACCAGGCCACACTCACGCCTGCGCTCACGAGTAAAGCCAATATGGCCGTGAAGGTTGAAAGCCCTTGATTGATCCAGGCCAGTCCCCAGGCCAAGAGTACCGCGAGCACACTGTGCAAAAGAAAAGCGAAACCGAACCAAAGGTTCCAACTCGGTGAGATCATGGCCACCACTCCCGACCCGTCTCAAAAGGTCCCCATCTTCGCAACTCTTCATCCCAGCGATCCACGAGATCCGCGTCCCAAAGTGACATATCGACAATCGCAACGCCAGCATCGTAGGCGTCGCGAATTTGAAATCTCAGCACACGAATCTCGCGGCCGGATTGTCGCAGCTTGAGCTCTGCGGCCGCGGCATCTTTGACGTCGAGCAGAATGAGGGAGGCGTCGTCCACCTTGTGACGCCCATCACCGATCTCAGCACCGAACGCATATCGCATCCTCGGAAAAAGACTCAATTCATAGGGAAGCGGCCATGGGTCCTTGATCGCCACGACAATGGCGTCTGACCGGCGCTGAGGATGTCGCTTCACGAGCTCCTCCAAAGCCGTCATCATACGTCGGTAATCCATGGACGTTTGCACATAGACGTAGCGCTCGCGTCGATCAACAAAGTGCGCGAAGTTCAAACGAGCTGACCAAATTGCGGAAGCGAGGATCAACAGCGAAGCCACTCCGAGGACGAGGCGTGGGGCTTTGGGAAATCTCGTCGAATTTAAAAAATGCGGCGGCCACGCTAAAAGCAGTGGCCAGAAGTTCATAATCAGCCAGGGCGTTTTATACGGAATGAGTGTGTAGGCCAGCCAATGCCCAAAACCTATGAGGACGCTGAGTCGCAACAAATCCGCCTGAGGACTCTTGGATCGCGCCAAGACGATCCACGGCGACAAAACAAGTCCAACCAGCATCGGCCACTCATAATCAAACAGCGCCGCCAGCCAATACCACCACGGCTTTTCGTGACCCGACCCACTCTGCCCCGTCTTGGACCAGACATTGAACGCCTCAAAGAACTTTCCCAAGCCCGACCAGTCCGTGAAAAACCCGGTGAACATCGCAGCCCAGGCCATGACTCCCAAAATCAGGAGTCCGCCGAGCTCGCTTTTCTGCTCGGCACTCAAGTGACGCCAAGACAGGGCCTTCGGCGACGCCCCGGCCTTCAAACCACCTTCGATCAAACCGGGCGACTGTCGCAGCAACTTCAGCATGGGCGACCACATCAATTCTGCAATCAGCACGGTGCCCATAAAAATAAAGAAAGTTTCCTTGGTGCAGATCATGATCCACGCACCAAGGACCATCCACATTGTGGCATGCCGGGGACTCATACCTGGCCCCGACTCGGGAACGAAGTTTTGCGACCAAAGCCGCCACTGCAGGCGACCCTTCCAGTAGAAGACTTGGCCGAGGATGAAGAGTGTTTCATGAATCGCGTAGCGCCCGTAGAAAACGAAGGCGGGACTCACCGCAAGCGCCCAGCCGGCCCATCGACCCGCAACACCGACTTCGCGATGCAGACCGCGCAAACTGATCACGAGGAGCATCGCCAGGCCCGCATTCATGAAACGAAAAACTTCGACGCCTCGCCCCCCTATGACCTCGGCAAAATGCAAAAGATAAAAATAAAGTGGACCGTGAAAGTTCGTCGGATCGTAGTCATGACGGCCAACCTGCCAGAGTTGCATGACGAAATGTCCGTTGATGCCTTCGTCAAAGTGTGGCGGCTTGAGTCCCAACTCGAAATAGCGAAAACTCGCAGCAACAAAAAGGCACGCCCAGAGTTCAACGGACTTCCAAACGGGCGAGTCCAAAGGCCCAGGATCGCGCCCCGCGTCCGTACCCGTACGAGACTTTTTAGGGGGGCGGGCTCGGCTGACCCGCCCCGAATCCTTCGCCGTCGCCTGAGGGAAATTCGTTCCGTTTTTCATGCTTTCGGTTAAGGTATCACTCATGTCTGAGAATTCCAAAGCCACCCCGCCCTCGAGTTCGACCTTCACCACGACGACGGCAACAAGCCCGACGATCACTTTGGTCGTGCCCGCGTACAATGAGGAACGGCGCTTACCACTGTCGATTCGCGACATCCGCAGCTTCATGCCTGTTCTGGGCGTGAATTGGGAATTGATTTGCGTCATCGAAAAGTCAAAGGACCAGACTGTGGTCAAGTCGACCGAGGCCGCTGGCGGCGACCCCCACGTGCAAGTCATCGACAATCAAGTCCAGCGCGGCAAAGGCTATGCCGTGAAAAGCGGCATGCTGCGCGCTCGCGGAGAGTTTGTGTTTTTCATGGATGCAGACTTATCGACGCCGCTCTCTGAGATCGTGAAGTTCATGGCTGAGTTTGCGGCTGACCCCCAAGCGCAAGTGCTGATCGGCTCTCGAGCCCACGCCAAAAGTCAGATCATCAAACGACAAAGCCTCTTCCGGCAAAGCCTCGGACGCACCTTCAACAAGTTTGTCCGCGTTTTTGGCGTGCAAGGCCTCGAAGACACCCAGTGTGGATTCAAGGCCTTTCGGCGTCAGGTCGTTGAACCGATTTTCCAGAGACAAACCCTCGATGGCTTTGCTTTCGACGTCGAGATCCTCATGCTCGCGGAGGAGATGGGATTTAAGATCAAATCCATTCCTGTGCAGTGGGTGAACTCACCAGATTCAAAAGTTCGCATTTTGATCGATCCTCTCAAAATGCTCTGGGACTTGATTCGGATCAGATCGATCGTTCGCCGGACCCTGAAAGCTCAACCACTCGCTGCAAAGCCTTCTTGAGCAAAGCCACACGCTCGCGGCGCGCTTCAACGCGTGCCAATTCCCCTAAAGCCTCACTCGGCGCAAAAGCCATGGCCTCAAATTCAACCAAGAGTCGGTTCAATTCCTCACCCTGAGACTGGCGCAACGAGGGCGGTAGAGCTTGAATCAATCGCGCTACTTCGCGAGTTTCCGAATAGTCACCGACAATTTCTCCAAGAACGAAGGACATCGCGTTCACGGCCTGCACGCCAACCACGGAGGCCTCACCCTGCTGACTCACTTTCTCCAGAGCTTTCAAGCGTTGTTTGAGTTGCGCCTGCAAAGTCGGCCGCCCCCAATTTCCAAATAAACGAAACGCTTGGAAACTCAGTCCGGCTAAGCAAAACAGGGCCAATCCACCCAAGCTCATGGCCCCCATCGGTAAGGCCGGCGGCGACCAGGCTTGATAAACCATCACAGGCTCAGGGAGCTGGGGCCCAAGTGGTCGAGCCGCTGCAGGTGCTGAATTTTTCTGAAAGTTCTCTTTTTGCGCCTGGGGACCCGCACTCGCCTGCACGCGAAAGCGCATCGGCTCCGTACTCCGGCGCACGTAGCTCTTCGTCTTCGGATCAAAGATCGACGCCGAAAACGCAGGAAGCTCAAAGTCCCCGTCGCGACGAGGAATGATCAGCAATGTGAATTCTTTGAAGCTCGTTCCCCAATTGAAGAACTTAGCCTCATTGCGTGTATCGTAGAGTTCAAGCCCCTCCGGCAATCGCATGGCAGGAAGCTCGATCATCTTGGCATTGCCTCGCCCTTCAAATCGAATTTTCACAGGAAAGGGTTGGTGCGCGACGGGATTTTTCTCGTCCATGCGAGCCGTCACTTGGAATTCGCCGACTGCGCCTGTGAAGTCGGCGGGACGAGCTTCCGTCGGGAGAGCTTTGACTTGCACCTTTACAGGCAAGGACGCTTTGGTGAGCTGCAACTGCCGCCCCATACCCAGGCCGCCAAACGGATCGGCTCCCGGGATCACCGAGCAACGCACCTGATAAGAGTCAATTGTGCTCGTGCCCTCTTTGATAGGAAAGAGCGCATAGCTTGCGAGCAGAGCTTTCTTGTAGGCCACTCCATCGATCACTTCCTGCTGGAAGTTCAACTGCGTCGCAATCTCAATATCCTCTTTCCAAAATCCCTTCAGCGATGGGTACCTCAAGGTATCCAACTCGCGAATGATGCCCGTGGTGTAGAGATAGAAGCTGACGGTGATCTGTTCGCCCACATAGGCTTCGGTTTTGTCCGTTTCAACCTGAATGAAAAAGGCTTCGTTAGGATTCGTTGGTAAGGTTCGCGTTCCTCCTTGCGGTAACTGACGTAATCCTCGCTTGAGAAGTTGATCAAAAAGATCCTCACCGTCTTCATCCATTCCCAAGTTCGGTTGTGGACGAGGTCGCGCCGCTTGTCCTGCGCCCTGGGCGACGCGCACCGTGAGGGCTTTGGTCCGATAGGCTTTACCATCGACGACCACTTCAACAGGAAAAATACTCAAGGCGCCAATTCGCTTTGGGCTGAGCTGAAATGAAAACACGCTTCTCTGCACGCTCTGGAACTGTGGCCCTGTTGGCGTTTGCACCAAAGTCGCGCGCGTTTCGGAGCTTTGAAAATTGCCAATCACTTCGAAGTCTGACATCGGCGGCAAATTCGGCGGTTCAATGGAGACACCCCGATCTGAGGTGACGATCACATTGAGCATCACGGTTCCCGAAGGTTCAATCGCTGGAGGTTCAACTTCGGCCGAAACTTGGACCTTGGCATCGCTCGCCCACGCCCATGTCCAAGACCAAGGTAGATCAAGAAGACTCAGAGCCCCCGAGAGCAAGAACACCACGGCCCATCCCGCCCCCCTGGTCACCCCTCTTTGAGTTTGATTCCGAGTTTGAGTCGGCACGTTCACCGTATGCACCGCATTCGACTCACCAATCTTTTTCACGATCGGCCTCCTTGGCGTCTTCACGCTGGAACTTTTCGCGGACTTGGTTTTCTTGACGCTTGATCTCCTCCAACATTTTGCCGACCTCTTGGGGAGTCAGCTCTTGGCTCTTAAAAGGCTTCGGCGTCGGCTTAGGTGTCGGGCCCTTTTGGGGAGGCGGCGAGTTCTGAGGCTGAGGCTTTTGATCCTGCTTCTGGTTTTGATTCTGGTTTTGATCATTGGGATCCTGGGGCTGATCCTGGTCGCCCTCTCCACCGCCGCCCTGAGAAGCTTGCTGAATCAACAACTCAATATTGTGCTTCGTCTCCGTCGAGTCCGGGCGGATGGTCAGTGCCTGTTGATACAAATCGAGCGCTTCATCGATCTTCGAGTCTTTCGCCGAGAGACCTGCCAAATTAAACAGCGTCCGAAATTTGACCTCATCACGAGCGCCGTACTTAAGGGCCAAAGTATAGCTCGCCTTCGCTTTAGCCGGTTCCTTCGCCGCCTCAAAGGCGCGGCCCAAATTGTAGTGAACCTCGGCACGAAATGGTAAGTCGATGAGGCTCTGTGAGAAGCTATCCAAAGACTCCGAGATCCTCCCTTGTTCCAAGGCATGGTACCCTTGATTGTTGCGGCGAACGCCTCGCCACTCATCAGCTTGCGCGGAGCTTGCGCCGAAGGTCATTCCCCACCCTAAACCGACGAGAAGTCCTGCGACAAAGCGCCCGCGCCATACCGCAGTTTGCGCCCGTCTTGTGCCGATGAGGAGATCCGCGCAGAGTAGCAGGAAGCCCACCCACAAAAATCCGAGATATTTCTCATCGTACTGCGTGGCCTCAGAGGAAGCGAATTCGGCCTTTTGCAGCTGATCCAAGTCCGCCTTCAGCGCTCCGGCTTGATCTCCGCCATAGGTCGCAAAGTGGAAGCTTCCGCCGCCGGCTTTGGCGAGTTCTCGCAAAAAATCGCCTTTGACCATCGACAAAATCTCACGGCCCTGCTTGTCCTTTTTGTAGGAACGCAAGTATCCCCGCTCGTCGCGAATGGGAATGAGCCCACCCTTCTCTGTTCCGAACGCGACGCTGAAGATTCGATGCCCCTGGGCCGCCAACTTTTTCGCCAACTCAAGAGCACCCGTCTCGTGATCTTCACCGTCACTCATCACGAGCACTACTCGGGACGTTCGCTGCGATTCATCGTCTTCCACGCCACCACGATCAAAGGCATCGACGGCCTCTTGTAAGGCGGCGCTGAAGTTTGTGCCCTGAGTCTCTACAGCAAATGGAGAGAGTGATTCGACAAACATCTTAAGCGAGGCCACATCTGACGTTAGAGGTGACATCAACACAGCCGAACCCGCAAAAGCGACCAAGCCGAGCTTATCGCCCGACGTCAGATCGATGAGTCGATTCAATTCGGACTTCACAAACTCCAAACGCGAGGGCTTGATATCTTCCGTCAACATCGAGGTCGACACATCGACCGCGATCATAATCTCAATCCCACGTACCTTAATTTCCGATAAACCTTTACCCGCCTGCGGTCGAGCGAGGGCCACGATGACCAAGCCTAAACCGAGGATCCTGAGGAGGGTTTTGAATCGCCGACGCCCCGGCGAGGCTTGAGCTGACAACAAAGGGAGAAGGCGAGCACTCAGCGCTCTTTGCAATCGCTGACGCGACTGCCGAGCCGACCAGAATCCGACGAGCAGGAAAAACGGTAGGAGCAAAAGCCATGAGAGATACTGCGGGTCGGCGAATCTCATGTGGGACCTCGCCGCAAGATGGTGAGCTGCAGAAGCCACGAGGTCAACAGCGCCATCACACCCCAACGAAGCCATTGCTGATAGAGCTCTTGGTAGCGCGTGTACTGATTGACTTCGATTTTAGTTTTTTCCATGCGATTGATATCGTCAAAAACGCGTTTGAGTGAGTCATTATCGGTGGCGCGATAATATTTGCCGCCGGTTTCCGATGCGAAGCGCCCCAGCAACTCGTCGTTCACCTTGGAGTGAATCGGCTGATAGCGTTTCGTCTTTCGTCCAAGCAAATCCACCGTCTCAACGGGCAGCTGAGCTTCGCCATCTCGACCTGCGCCGATGGCGTAGATCTTGAGACCATAGCCCTTGGCCATTTCTAAGGCTGTTTCAGGATCGATCGTACCCGAATTGTTCTCCCCGTCGGTCAAAAACACGAGCACGCGCGATTTGGCTGTCGAGTCGCGAAGGCGAGCCACACCATTCGCCAGAGCCACACCGATGGCCGTGCCCATCTTTATGTTGCGACTGATCTTCACTTCCGCCAAAGACTGCAGAAGGACCTTGTAGTCCAAAGTCAGCGGCACCCGTGTGTAGCTTTCGCCAGAAAACACCACGAGCCCTACGCGATCTGTCGTGCGCTTCTCGATAAAATCTTTCAAAATCGTTTTCGAGGCTTCGAGACGATTCGGGGTCATATCTTCGATCAACATGGAGTCGGAGACATCCAACACCAGCATGATGTCGATGCCCTCCACATTGCGTCGAACCTTGGTGTCGGCGCGCTGAGGCCTCGCCAGAGCGACAACGAGCAAAATCAAACCTAGTCCGGCCAACGCCGGAGGTAACCAAAGCCAATAGCTGCGCCAACCACGATGAATCTTGGGGCCCGACAAAGCCGCCACCGACGACACTTGCAAGGTAGGGGACCGACGGCGATCGCGCCAGTAGGCCCATGCCAAGATGGCGATCACCGGGATCAAGAGCGCGAAGGCCCAAGGGTTTTGCCACTCCATCATAGCCCAACCTTCTCGCGCACGGCTCGCTCGGTGATGTTGATCACTCGTCGCGCCAGCTGCTCGATACTTTCCCAATGTGAGGACATCGTCGCCGTACCCGAAGCCACGACGCCGACTTCGCGGAAGAAAGCTTCCACCTCTTGACTCAGCTCAGAGCGAAGGTTCGGATCCATTTTGAGGTTTGATGACTTCATGATGGCTTTTGCCACGGCCCGCGCGCGCCGCTGCGGTCGCGGATCTCGCTGATCTAAAACATTGACTCGTAGCTTGAGAGCCAGATACCAACGCACCGACTCTTCGAGCTGCCGACGGCGCTCATCGACGTCGGCCAGCTTGGCCAGGTTACGAAGATCTTTATTGAGCTGATCAGCCGGCGACAAATGTGTACCGCGCTCGTTCAGTTGACTTAGGAATTTTCTCTGGCGCGCGGCGGCCCGAAGAATGAGCGTGAGCACCAACAATGAGGCCGTGAGCAAAATGGCCAGTATTAACCAGACGTGCACCGGCCACCACATCCAAACTGAGGGCCATGCTGGAAAGGGCTCAGGAGTCTTGTCGGGCTCGACTTGGAGGACGCTGGCGACCTGAAACTCAATTCCCGTGAGAGCAATACTCTGCTCACCGTCACTGATTTTCGCATCTTGAAGAGCGACGGCGCCGGTTTGATAGCTCGTCACCACAAACTCGGCCCCGGACGCTTCCAGTGACAGAGTCTTTAATACCTTCAGCGCGTACTTTTGTTCGGCAGGCAAATCCATACGTAAGGCGTCGGCCTTCAGTAACGGCGTGCCAGACCCGGAGCACTTGAGGTTGAACTCTTGACCCACGGTGAGCACTCTGGCTTCGGGACTCGCATCCTCCGCCACGTCGGTCCTTCGGCACAACCAAATTGAACTCATCGACCACCTCGGGCCGAACGACTTCGGAAGTAGGTCGCCAGCGGCGCCACGAAGTCACCACTGGTGCCGACATCGACGCGATCCACGCCGGCACGACGAAGTTCCCGATCGCGCGTTTCTTTGCGTCGCTTCTGCTCCTCGGCGTAGGTTTCGCGAAAGCGGCGACTGGAGGAGTCAATCGTCAGAGTTTCCCCAGTTTCCGGATCATGCACGTCGATGAGACCCAAATCTGGAAAGTTTTCTTCAAAGCGATCCGCCACCACCACAGCACAGACATCATGCTTTTTGCTCATCGCCTTTAAGGCGTCTGCATACTGGGAGTCTTGAAAGTCCGAGATCACAAACACGATCGAGCGTTTCTTCAGAACCCCCCGTAGATATTCGAGGGCCGAGCCTAAGCGCGTTCGCGAATGCCGAGGTTTTTGATAGTAGAGATCGCGCAAGATGCGGTTGACATGCCCGCGACCTTTTTTGGGCGGCACAAAATGCTCAACTTGGTCGCTAAAGAGCAAGAGTCCGACATGATCGTTGTTTTTGGCAGCCGCAAACCCGAGGAGGGCCGACAAGTGCGTCGCCACTTCGCCCTTGAAGTATTCCGAAGATCCAAAGTCTAAAGATCCGCTCACATCAACCGCAAGAACCAAGGTGAGCTCGCGTTCCTCATCGAACTTTTTGATGAAGACTTTGCCGGTACGAGCCGTCAGTGGCCAAGAGATCGCTCGCACGTCGTCGCCCGGGACATACTCGCGAAACTCCGCAAAGGTCATTCCTTGCCCTTTGAAAGCAGAATGATAGGAGCCCGCGAACAAAGAGTTCACCATGCGCCGGGTGGAAATCTCCAGCAATCGAACTTTCTTTCTGATCTCCGACGGCAAGGACATCGACGTACCTCGGGTTCAACTGAATCGGGAGCCCGCCCTCAAGGCACTTCCACATGGCTGACCAAGTCTTTAACAACTTGGTCAGCCTTGATTTCTTCAGCCTCAGCCTCGAAGGACAAGAGTAGGCGATGACGAAGAACCATCGTCGCAACGGCTTTCACGTCGTCGGCCGTCACATAGCCGCGCGCGCGCAAAAAGGCATGCGCTTTGGCGGCTCGAATCAATGAGATGGTTGCACGTGGACTTGCCCCCACTCGCACCAGGGAGGCGAGATTACTGAGACCGTATTTGGTCGGCTCACGCGTCGCCATGACGAGCTCGACAATATAGTGACGAATCTTGTCGTCGACGTAGATTTGATCCACGCGCGATCGAGCCCGCATCAGATCCTCTTTGCCGATCACAGGTTGAATCTCGGGCTGCTTGTCCTGGCCCATTCGATTCATGATTTCGAACTCTTCATTCTTGCTCGGGTAGTTGACATGAATTTTGAACATGAAGCGATCCATCTGCGCTTCAGGAAGCGGGTAGGTTCCTTCTTGCTCGAGGGGGTTTTGCGTCGCCAACACCAGAAACGGCTGCTCCAACTTGTAAGTGGAATCGCCGATGGTCACTTGCTTTTCAGCCATAGCTTCCAGAAGAGCCGATTGCACCTTCGCCGGCGCGCGGTTGATCTCATCCGCAAGGACAATGTTCGTAAAGATCGGGCCCTTTTTCGGTGTGAACTCACCGGACTTTGGATTGAAGATCATCGTGCCAATAAGATCTGAAGGGAGAAGGTCCGGTGTGAACTGGATGCGTCCAAAATCCAGCGAGATCGACTTTGCAACGGAGGAGATCGTCAGCGTCTTCGCGAGCCCGGGCACTCCCTCGAGAAGCACATGGCCACCTGTCATCAAGCCCATCAGAATACCTTCGACCATCTCGCGCTGTCCGACGACCACTTTGCCGATCTCGCTGAGCATGCGATCCACAAACTGAGCTTCTTGTTTCACGGCGGCGTTGAGCGCCATCACATCAACTTGCTGAGGTGCCGAGCCCCCACCACTTCCGAATGTATTGGACACTTGCGACCCTCCTCGGCCCTTTGAAATCCATTTCCTCGATGAACCCGACTCAAAATCCAGCCACCGACGACACCTCTCCATGTTGCTCTCCCTGGCTACGAGAGGCAAACAGCACCCATCTTGAGAAGAAGAGCCAGACTCTCATCGATTCACTTGCGCTTGCGTCGCGTTAATCTCGACCATAGTCGTAATGTCAGATCCATCAGCTCCCGTCGGGTTCAAACAAGTTTTACGTCACTACTGGTCGACCTTCTGGTTGAGTTTCCGCTCAAACTTTCGGTCGTCGCCTCAACGTCCTCTCCCCGACGCGTCGTCAGAAACAACATCAGAAACATCAACAGATCGGCCCACGCGCGGCCCATGGACACCGCCTTTTTCTGCACCTCAATCCGCGGCCTCAATATCGGATCGCTTACTCGACCGTTCACCGCTCTGGCGATTGTGGATGCTCTTGATCGTGATTTCGGTGATCTTGCTTCTCGGTGGCGCCGCTCTCGGCGGTCGCTTCGGCCTGGTGGCAGGCTTTGGCGCGACCCTCATCTTTCACACCTGGGTCTTCCTTTTGAGCCCTCGCCTCTCGCGCGCCCGAGCGGGACGAGATCGCTTAGGTCACATCGCAAGCCCTCACGAGCTGGAAGGCCTAGACCCTTGGCGACTTCGCGAGGCCAGCGAAGATTTTCTCAATCAGCTCGAACGGCTCCAGCTGTCCCGAGCGATTGCACCGGGTGTTCGTTGGTGTTCGCCGCGGCTTTGGGTCGTCGATTCGGATGAGTTGTTTTGCTTCAGTACGGGCTACACGCTCTCGCACTCCCACATCGTCATCTCTCAGTCTCTGATCGAGGGCCTCAGCTACGAAGAAAAGCTCGGCCTCATCGCCTACGAAATGACGCGAATTGCAACCGGACAAACAGCTCTGGCCACCGGTGCGCGAGCTCTCAGCACTTTGATCGAAGCCCCACTCCGCGTGTTGGACTTTGTTTGGCGAACCCTAAGCTTCGAGGCCAGGCGACGATCTCTGCAGGCCCGAAGGCGAGGCCGCCGCGTGACCGCCTCGCGCCCCTCACGTCGCTTTCGCAATGCGGCCGCACCCCTCATTTTAAGGTTCTCAGCCTGGATCGCACCCGCGAGCGGTGTTTACGACATAGATCAATGGTTGGCGCAGAATGTGTTGGGCCGCCGGACTTGGTCGCAAGCGCTCTGGAATCTCGACGCGATGTTTGCAGCCCGGCCTCGATGGGATGTCAGCGCGTCCGATCTTGCGCTGGAGAGCGTGCACACCAGCACACGGCTTGGACGCTCACAAGACTTACAAGGTTTAACCGTATTGCAAGCCGTACCCGCGACCAAGCGCCGTATTTTGGCACTCACAGATCAGTTTCCACCTTAAAAACCGGGCGATCAAAGACCTGGTATTGAAGCCCGAAGATCGTTCACTCTGGTTTGGCACTCTGGTTTGGATTTCTGGTTTGGATTTCTGGCTAATCTTGGCTTCGGCTCGGCGACCGAGCTTGACGAAAATCAGCGGCGCCTCATCTTGGTTTGCAATTGCAAACGTAGCCGTCGGCGAGGTGTTGGCGCAGAGGTTTTTGAACACCCGCTTCCTCGTTTGACTTCGTCGAGCTGACTTAGACAAATGAGGAGCCAGGACGGCCCACAAAAACCGCCACAAGAAATCACGCGGTTCTAAAAATTGCGGTTTTCATATTTGCGGTATTCAACAGTGCGGTTTTAAAAAAAAGGAAGTTTGCATGACAAAGCCCGGATCGAGCCCCCACCCAACAGGTCCCTCCACCTCCGGCCATCCCGCCACTGAAAACTTGGCACCCTCGCTGTCGACCTTGATGCTGTCGATCGGTTCGACCTGCATCATGGCCATGGGTCTTGCGCCGAATCCTGCGACCGGAAAAATTGAAAAGGATTTACAGCTCGCCCGATTCAACATCGACTTGCTATCGATGCTTCAAGAGAAGACGAAGGGCAATCTTTCGCCGGAAGAGGAGAAGTTCATGAGCGCGCTGATTCATGATCTGCGCATGAAGTTTGTCCAAGCGAATTAAAATTGCCCTCGCGACCTCCAAACGCTCTTGCACCGACGATCAAAAAGAAACAGAGGTGAACATGTCACAAACGAACTCGAGCCCCGTTCGCAACTCGCTCCGTCCTCTTGTCGCGCGCCCTCTCGTCTTTGGACTTCTCGCTGCGTCGATCGGCGCCACGCTGGTATGGACCACACAAGCCATATCGCAAGCCAAACGCACCAACTTCCAACTCCCCGCTCCCAAGAGTGAGGCCCCACTCGACGCTCGCAAGCTGAACGCGCCTTTGCCGTCGAATATTTTCGTGGAGCTTGCAAAAGTGATCAATCCGACCGTGGTCTCCATCTTCACCGAGCAGGTGGTGCGCGGCGCGAATCCGCTGGAAGACTTTTTCTTTTTTGGGCCGCGAGGCTTTCAGCCTCCCAGTCGCCGTGCGACGGGCCTCGGCACGGGCTTCATCGTTCGTGACGATGGCCTGATCATCACCAATGCGCATGTTGTTTCGCAAGCCGACATCATCAAGGTGCAGCTCGACGCCGACGAGAAGAACTTCTTCGAAGCTCAGATCCTCGGTCGCGATCAGCGCTCCGACATTGCACTCATCAAAATCGACGCCAAACGCTCACTCCCCGTGGCTCAATTGGGCACATCCAAAGATTTGCAAGTCGGCGAGTGGGTCGCGGCTTTCGGCAATCCCTACGGCCACGCGCACACGCTCACCAAAGGCATCGTCTCAGCGATCGGCCGCGAGATCCCGCAGCTCAATCGTCTCGCCTTCATTCAAACCGACGCGAGCATCAACCCCGGTAACTCCGGCGGCCCCCTCGTGAACATGCGCGGACAAGTGATCGGGGTGAACTCGGCCATCGATGCGCGCGCGCAAGGCATCGGCTTTTCCATTCCCATCGACGATGTGAAACGCGTGATCGCACAGATGGAAAAGTCCGGAGGCTCGGTTCAGCGAGGCTACATCGGCGTCGGACTCGCGCCCGTAACACCGCCCATCGCCGAACAACTGGGCCTCGAAGAGGCCGCCGGCGTCATCATCCCGCAAGTCGTGCGTGGCGGCCCGGCCGGCAAAGCGGGGGCCCAGCCTTACGACATCATCATCGAATTCAACGGCCGAAAGATCGAAACACCGGAAGACCTGCAGCTCGCCGTGCAAGACTCGGAGGTGGGCGCTCGCGTGAAACTCAAAGTTCTGCGCTTTGACAGCAACCGCCGCCGCAGCACACTCAATCTGGAACTGACGATTGCCGCCAATCCGGAAGATCAAGCGATGGTCCAAAGAGATCAGCAGCGCCAAGCACCGCCCACGAAAGGCAAGGCCGCGCCTCATGATTTGGGCTTCAAGGTCGCTGATGAAACAGCTGAGTTGCGCAAGCGCTATGGTGTCGCCAATGAAGTTCGAGGTCCGCTGATCATCGAGGTGGAGGCTTCGAGTCGCGCCGCCCGTGTGGGCCTTCGCGCCGGTGACGTGATCCTCGACGTGAATCGCCAGGCGATCAAGTCAGCCGCCGACGTGAGTCGCCTGCTTCGGCCGGATCGCAATATGATTCGCGTCGCTCGCGGCGATGCCATCGTGATCGTCGTTCTCTAAGTTTGAAGAGCGTCTCGACTTGAGACGCTCTCCCTTCAAAACCTTGTTCGACGCCCGAGACGCTCGACCTTCGTCGGCGATCTGCCGATAAGACTGATGAGATGAAGCGTCGAGTTCTCGCCCTAGCCACAGTCTTACTCGGTGCCGGAGCCATGGGCTGCGGCACGGGCCTGCACTTTCTGGTCAGCACGCAAAGCTTCGTCGCCCAAGCGCAGAGCGCTGAGGGACTCGTTATAGGCCACGAGGAAGTGCGCCGGGGCTCTGAGATCGCCTATGCCCCGATCATTCGCTACGCCTATAACACGAAGGGCGATCGTCGCGATTTCACTTCACCCATTGCCACATCACCTCCGCTCTACCACATCAATGAGCGCGTACGCGTGTTGTACACACCCAGCTCGCTCGCAGCTCACGCGGAAACGCAAAACCCGTCCGCCCAAGAGGCACGCATTGATAGCTTTCGCAGCCTTTGGCTCCTACCCAGCGCTTTACTGGCACTCGGCGCACTTCTCTCACTCGCCGGAGCGGGATCTCTACTCAGATTCATCCGCCAAACTTCGATTGAAGCCGCCCTCGCGCAAGCCGGTCGCCGGGTACGAGCCAAAGTGGTGGACATTCGCCAACTCGAGTCGCCCTTTACCGAGGAGCGCGCCCACGTCATCATCGCCGAATGGGTCGATGACGATGGCCGTTTACGACGACTTGAGAGCGATCCACTCGCCGAAGCACCCCCGCCGGATCTGCAGCATGTTAATTTTCTGGTCTTCCCACGCGACCCCAGCGTCTATCGCCTCCTCGAAGTGCCAGGTCTCGATGAGAAGTCTCGCGCATCCTGAGCGCCGCCCCTCCCACGTCGAGACACAACTCGCAGCCCGCCGACGCGAGACCTGAGAGCTCACTTCGCCTCAATCCGAGACGGCTCAAGTTCCCCGACCAAAGTGCCGTAAAGATCTCTAGACTCACGTCGAGCCACATCTCGAGTTTTCCGGAGCGACAACATGAAGATCCACAGCTTGGAGGCCACATGCAAATCACCGAAGTGAAGGTCTTCCCCGTGAACGAAGATCGACTCAAAGCTTATGTGTCGATCACCATCGACAACTGCTTTGTCATTCGCGATTTGAAAATCATCGAGGGCACAGGCGGCCTCTTTGTCGCCATGCCTTCGAAAAAACGCAAAGACGGTCAGTTCAAAGACATCGCTCATCCCTTGAATCAGGAAACGCGGGATCACATTGAGCGGAAAGTCTTTGAGGCCTACGAGGCCGAACTGAAGAACATGTCGAGCACTCTCGGCCAAATTCCGCGGCGCTACGACGACGAACGCTAGAACTCAGATTTACGCCTCGCAAGCCACTGTGGACGACCTGCCCTGGTCATCCGCAGACAACGGCCTGCGAAGCCCGGGCGGCGAACTTCGGGACTTGGCCGAAGCCCTCGCCGCCCCTTTTTTTGCCCGAGGCCCACGGGGCCTCCCTCTTCTTGATTCACCGTCGAACCCCGCCCTGCGTTAGTGGCCTCGAAACCGCCAGTATGCCTTTAGATTAAGCTGGGGCAGCCTCACTCTGCCCGAGCCTGCGGTTCTACTTGCCTGAGGTCGCCCTCATGCCGTAAAAATAGGTCTTCGTTTTCCCGGTTGGGGTGTCGTCAAGCGGCAAGACAACAGATTTTGATTCTGTCATCCGCAGGTTCGAATCCTGCCACCCCATCCAATTTTCCTTCCGAAAAATCAGCACCTAAAAAAACAAAAGTAAAACCAGATACCTGGTTAATTTGATTAGAGAAAGTGAATGCAGCCTGCATTTCCCTGAATGTCGGTGCATTTCCGATTTTGGTAGCATGGTGGTAGCACGTTGGTAGCACGCCAAACGTGACCTAACCCCTCTCAAAAGTAAGCCCACAGAAGTCTATTTCTACTATTCCAGCCGACACGGCTGGAGGAGGCTTATATGTATAATGTTTTGATTAAACTCATCGTCGTGGCATCGCTGCTGGAACTTGGGATTTCCGTTTCCAAGATCGGCGATTGTTCGTCCCGTGTTTGTTGGAGTGAGCTTCAGCGGGCATCGCAGAAGGTGTTACGGATTGATTGGCGGCCGATTTCGGTTTTCCCGAAGGAGGCTGTAAGATTCAGGCAGCCGGCCAAATAAAACGATTAGACGCCTGACAGAACCTTCGAGAAGTCAGAAATGAAAAACTCTGTCTTCTCGAAGGGGTCGGTCGGTTCACCGATGAGCCGACGTTCCGATAGATCTCGAAGAATTCCAAATGGCACACAGAATCGTTCGAGGAAGCGAACGTTCAAACATCGCACCATCTGTTCACCCAAATCGAAGTATGAATCCAAGGACTCGTCATTGGGTTTTGATTCTGGAGCCGATGCTTTCTGTTCCCCGAACACACTTTCGAAAAGCTGCTTCGCCGTAACTGTCGAAGTCGGCCAGTACATCAACCGCTCAATCAGATGGGGTGCCGATCCTTGAATGAAATCAAAATCGGGATACCGATCTTCAAATCCCCAGTTCCACCGAAACATTCCCATTTCGAATAGATCCCGATAAAGCTCGTGGCAAGAATCACTTTCGAGCGACGTGCGACCTTTTGGCGTTAGCTGAATGGTGCCTTTGAATTTTCGCACATACTTCGATTCAGCAAGTAAGCTGTGAATTCGCGTGACTTCAGGACACTCAAATTCTCGCGTCGGTCGAAATCGTAAATCCTCCGGCGTGCTCAAGTGCTCATCCCAGAATATCTGAACAAAGTTTCGCCCGAGGAAGCCCTTCTCGGTAATCTTGATTCCTTTTTCCGTTCCGGCATGACTCAAGAAAAAAAGAGCCTGCTTAACGATGGGGACCGAACGAATTCGTGTTTTGACAGCAATAATGTCAGAAGGGTCGGACGCGTTAATCGTGCCTAATGGTATGACTTGAACACGCCCACCTGTGGGAAAGTTGATAACTTTTGCCATAGCCCCATATAGCGCACGGATCGCCGATAGGCAATTGAGGAGTCACTTAGAGAGCTTTGAGATTTTCCCTCTGAGCCAGCTCAAGAACCTTTTCACCATTCTAGTTCCCCATTTCCGATTAGCGATTTCTTCGACCTCTCATATATGGGTACTAGTGGGTGACATACGCTTCAGAGCGAGTTCACCGATAGGTGAGTTGATTACATATGCTCGTCGCAGCTGCGTCAAAATTAATTCTGGACCTTGCAAGGTTATATAACTCGTGTAACGATACATCGAATCTCTATGCATAGATGAACGGGGTAAGCCATGTCGATTAATAAGGAACTCCTCAAGGGAAGCACCGGAACTTTAGTTCTGACTCTTTTGGCGCGAAAGCAAATGTATGGCTACGAGATTATCAAAGAACTTGAGCTGATTTCAGCCGGCACCTTCGAAATGAAGGAAGGAACACTTTATCCCATTCTGCACGCTCTCGAAGAATCGAGTTTTGTAGAATCTAAGTGGGTTGGCGACGAGGGCACTCGTCAGCGGAAGTATTATCTCATTACAAAAACAGGTCGCGCGCACCTGAAAGAAAAAAAACAAGAATGGATTCAGTTTAGAACGATGGTTGATAAAGTCGTTCTCGGATAAGGCAAGGAGGCCAGGTGAAGGATTCGAAAGCTTACATCGAAAATATTCTGAAGAATGTCCGCTTCAAAGAGGCGCATTCAGAAATTGAAAAGGAAATTCAGACTCATATGGATGAGCTGGGTGACACATTTTCAAGTGTCATCAAAAATAAGGATGACCTACAGACTGAAGTGATTCGAAGAATGGGCGATCCCAATTGACCTGGCCGGCTTAAATTGGTCCAGATGAAATGTTAATCTGGGCCCGGAAGGCAGGTTCAGAATATGGGACGAAAGCATTTTAAGGCCGAAGAAATCATCCAGCAATTGCGAACGG
>CANHQR010000039.1 GCA_947462815.1 Pseudobdellovibrionaceae bacterium | reverse complement strand
TTTGAAGACGCTTCGATTTTTATAACCCACCCAGGCTGCGATCGCGTCGTGGGATGAATCAACAGTACGCCACGGCGATGTGGGCAAGTTGTGTGCGTCGAGGAGCTGTTTTTGTGTCAGACGATCTTGCACGCGACCCATGAGGTCAGGGTGCGGAAACACCGGCTTGCCTTGCGACTGACTCAGTCGATGAATGAGTTCCGCATCGAGAAATTCGCTTTCAAACGTCACCGAGTCACAGGCTTTGAAAAACTCGGCCAAGCGGGGTTCATCGGTGAGGCCTCCCGCGTGGTGGTGTCGCACGACTTGGGCCGCTGGATCCCTTTCCGACTCCGAGTAGACGGCGATTTCAATGCCGAGACGATGGGCTTCGAGCGCCATCATTCGTGCGAGTTGACCTCCACCCAGAATTCCCAATCGATTTGGCATGATTCGGTTTTGACACTGGGCGCGGTTCGGGTCAAGAAGGTCACCGATGCTGAAGCGGCCGATCTTGCGTGGCAATGTGAATTTCCCTCTGACCTTGGCCCCCATGGTCGGCTTGAGTCATGCGGCCTTACGTCGAGTCGTTCGAGGCTACATACCGAGCTCGGCGCGAACTCTTTGGCCCACCGAAATGCTCAACTCGCGCCGATTGCCGAATGAAAACTTTGCGGTTGTGCCTGAAGTTCGAAGGTTTGCAGATGAATCGAATCTTGTACCACAAATCCTCGGCAACGAGGCCCTTCCTATTCAGCGATCCTGTGCGCGCCTCGAGGTCGAGTGGGGAGCGAGTGGTATCGATATCAACATGGGGTGTCCTGTTCGCAAGGCGATTGCTCACAATTACGGCGTTTCACTCATGGGTGATGAAGGCTACGCCCGCGAAGTTGTGGCGATGACTCGGGAGGCAACTCGGTTGCCGATCAGTGTGAAGCTTCGCGCGGGTCCGCAAGGCGATGGCGAGTTCATCAAGCGATTCTCAAGAGGGCTGGTCGATGCGGGGGCGGAATGGTTGACCCTGCATCCTCGGACGGCCGAGCAAAAGCGTCGCGGCCGAGCCGATTGGTCGCAGCTTCGCGTTCTTCGAGAGCATATCGATGTCGCAGTCATTGGTAACGGCGATATTCAAGTCGCCGAAGATGTTTTGCGCATGTTTGAGGAAACGCAGGTCGATGCCGTGATGATTGGTCGGGCGGCGACGGCGCGTCCTTGGATTTTTTGGCAATTGGCCGAAATTTGGGGTTGGCCCGGGCCCGAAGGACGTTCTGGGGAACGGGCGCCACAGGGTCCTGTCGAGGAAGGTCGAGAATACGGGCGAATGCTTCTTCAGTTCATCGATGCCCTGGAGGCGATCTATCCTTTACCGAGGGCTGAGGAGTCCGAAGCGGATTGGTTTCGACGTGTGGCCGATGGGGCGAGGCCGCATTGGAACGAAGATCTGCTATTGAGAAAGCTTCGATTTTTCGTGAAGAATGGAGCGGCTTGGTTGAGCTTCGGGTTGGATCTTGAAGCGAGGCTTTCGCGCTGCAAGACCTTATCTGCGGCTCGAGAAACGATCCACAGCTTTTTTCTCCAAGAAATCTTGATGACGGCCAAGACCGAGCTTCGCTACTAGAGATCGGGCCACCAACGTCGCGCGATTCTGGAATTTTTTTGGCACGATGATCCGACGTGGAGTGGGCTCATGCGAGGGTCTCGAAGTCGATCTTTCGTATGGGTTCAAGTCGTTTCAGTCGTTCAAACAAATTCTGCGCGCGTGAGCTCGGCGTGACCCCGACGTCGACCATCGAGTGGACCGATGAGCCCTCTGAGATCTCGCTCGTCGGCCTTGCCCCGTTCGCCATGAATCTCAACCATTGCTTCAGTCGTGCTGACGCAAAGGCCTCGCCTCGGGCATCGAAAGACTCGAGGTAAAAGTTTCGCAAGAGATCAAGGGTCTCTGCCCAAGTGAGTTCAGATCCGCCGCGGATCTCACGGGCGAGTGAGGGGCGCGCGAGCAACCCGCGCCCCAGCATGACATGGCGGCAGCCGCTCACGCGCTGCATGTTCATCACATCGGCTGGGGTCCAGCATTCGCCATTGGCGATCACCGGGATGCGAATAGACTCGCGCATCGAGGCGATGAATGCCCAGTGAGCGGGCGGTTGATAGCCCTCATCTCGGGTTCGGGCGTGGACGGTCAACCAATCGGCTCCGCCACTTTCGGCAGCTTGTGCGATCTCGCGATGCAAAGACTTGTCGTGAAAGCCCAGACGAACTTTAGCCGACACACTGACGGTCGAGGGGAGGGCTGAGCGCACACCGCGAACGGCGTTCGCCACACGTTCAGGGTTTTTCAGAAGCGAGGCGCCACCGTCATGTCGATTCACGGTTTTGGCGGGGCAGCCAAAGTTGAGATCAATGCCATAAGCTCCCAGTTCAACGGCGCGCGCGGCATTTTCGCCCAAACAAACGGGATCACTGCCGAGAAGTTGAATCAAGAGGGGTGTTCCCGCGGCCGTCCTGGAGCCTGATCGCAATTCTGGTGCATATTTATAAAACACATGCTCCGGCAGGAGTTGTGTGGTGACGCGAACGAATTCGGTTAGGCAAAGGTCGACACCGCCCAACGAGGTCAGCACCGATCGAGTCATCGCATCGACGACGCCCTCCATAGGTGCGAGCACCGTTCGCGGCGGCGCTTCGTGAGAAAAGAACTGGCGGTGCTCATAAAATGCAAGGGGTTCAGTCACCCGAACCCATCCTCAAAATGTGCTGAAACTCAGCCTCACTCATGGGAAAGATGGAAAGCCGAGTGCCGCGTTTAAGAAGTTCAAGCTTCGCCAATGCCTTTTCGCCGCGCATTTCCTCCAAAGTGACAGGCCTCGCGAAACGCAGCTCGAATTCCACTTCTGCGCAATACCAGATCGGCTTGGCTTTTGTGGCTCTTGGTTCGAAATACTCCGACTTCTTCTGAAACTGTTCGGGATCAGGGACGGACAGGCGATGAATCTTTCCGAGGCCGACGGCAGCTGAGGGCTCAGCGTTTGAATGATAAAAAATGAACGAGTCGCCCAACTTCATAGCCGTCGGGTGATCTGCCATCATGAAGTTTCGTGCTTGATAATTGCGCACGCCTGTCCACAGCGTGCGTTGATCGCGACGGAAATCGTCAATGGAGTACACTTCGGGTTCGGACTTCATGAGCCAGTAAGCCATGACCCTGCCTTGTAGCGGATTCGCCGTCTTGCGCCAAGCGTTGAAGTGAGGAATTCGCCTGTCGCGAGGAGAACTTGACCCTCGCTTCGTGATGCGGTGAAGCTGGCGCATCCATGGACGTTCAAGCATCCCGTCCCACATCCGCATCGAGATCTCAATTGGCCCGCGCCAAGGTGTTGATCACGGGCGCCTCATCGGGCATCGGTGCCGCCACGGCTGAGGCCTTTGCCGTCGAAGGGGCTTCCCTTGTTCTGGCTTCCCGGCGCCTTGAGAAATTGCAGGGCGTTGCCGAGAATTGTCGGCGGCTTGGAGCCTCGGCTGTCGAGATCGCGTCACTTGATGTGAGTGACGCCGCTGCGATCGACAACTTCTTTCAATCTCATGCGAGCCAACTTCAGGACTTATCGCATTTGATTAACAACGCGGGCCTCGCGCTCGAGCGCCAAGCGCTTCAGGACTCCTCGTGGAGCGATATTCAGCAGATGCTGGATACGAACTTGCGCGGCCTCATTCAGGTCACACATCATGCGCTGCCGCGATTGATTGAAAACTCGGGACACGTCGTGAACATCGGCAGCGTGACGGGGCTGTGGATGTATGCGGGCGGAGCTGTTTACGGAGCGACCAAAGCTGCGGTTCGATTGTTCTCGGAAGGTCTTCGCCTCGACCTGATGGGCCATAAGGTTCGCGTGACGAATATTGAGCCTGGAATGGTGGAAAGTGACTTTAGCTTGGTGCGCTTTAAGGGCGATGCGCCCAAGGCCGCACAAGTTTACGCCGGTGTGGAAGCGCTCAAACCGCGCGATATTGCCGAGGCGATTGTCTGGAGTTGCGATCGCCCGACCCATGTGAATGTTCATGAGATGATTTTGATGCCTCAAGCCCAGGCTGGGGCGCTATTTTTTGATCGTAAGTAATTCGTTGTGACGAAGGAGTATGAGATGGCTGAGTTTCGCGTTGAAAAGGACTCCATGGGAGAAATTAAGGTGCCGGCCCATCGTCTTTGGGGCGCACAAACGCAGAGATCGCTGGAGCACTTCAAAATAGGCGGTGATCGTTTTCCTCGCGAGATGATTCGCGCACTCGGAATTCTTAAAAAATGCGCGGCACTGACTAATATGGAACTGGGTCTCTTGGCTCAAGACAAAGGCAACGCCATCGTGAAAGCCTGCGACGAGGTTATCGAAGGCCGATGGGATGATGAGTTTCCTTTGGTGGTCTGGCAGACGGGAAGCGGCACGCAGACGAATATGAATTCCAACGAGGTGATCGCCAATCGCGCGATGGAAATCATGGGCGGACAACGAGGCACGAAGGGCGTGCACCCCAATGATGACGTCAATAAAGCTCAGTCTTCCAACGACACTTTTCCCACGGCCATGCACATCGCCGTCGCCGAACAAGTGAAGCACTTGCTGTTGCCTTCGATCAAAACTCTTCGTGATGGCTTGGCCAAGAAATCGGCTGAGTTCAAAGATGTGGTGAAGATCGGACGCACGCACTTGATGGACGCCACCCCTCTGACCTTGGGACAAGAGTTTTCCGGCTACGTCACTCAGCTGGATCAGTGCTTGATTCGGCTGGAGCGCAATTTAGGACATGTTTTTGAATTGGCATTGGGCGGGACGGCGGTAGGAACGGGTTTGAACACTCATCCTGATTTTGCGGTCAAAGCCGCCGCTCGCATCGCGCAAGAGACCCAGCTACCCTTTGTGAGTGCGCCAAATAAGTTTGCGGCTTTGGCATCGCATGATCCTTTGGTTGAACTCAGCGGATCTCTTAAGACCACAGCTTGCGCGTTGATGAAGATCGCCAATGACATTCGTCTGTTGGGTAGTGGGCCTCGCTCGGGGATCGGTGAACTGAATTTGCCGGCCAACGAACCGGGATCGAGCATCATGCCGGGAAAAGTGAATCCCACGCAAAGTGAAGCCATGACCATGGTTTGTGCGCAAGTTGTCGGTAATGACATGGCGGTGGCCGTCGGTGGTATGAACGGTCACTTCGAGCTCAATGTCTTCAAGCCGGTGATCGTCCACAATGTGTTAAAGTCGATCCGACTGCTGGCTGATGCCTGCGTCTCTTTCGACGAGCATTGCGTGGAAGGAATTGAAGTCAATCGTCCTCAAGTGAAGCGCCATCTTGAAAACTCGCTCATGTTAGTCACCGCACTCAATCCGCACATCGGCTACGACAATGCGGCGAAGGTTGCGAAGTACGCTCATGAGAACGATACGACTCTGAAAGATGCCGCACAAAAACTGGGACTCTTGACAGCTGAAAAGTTCGATCAACTCGTACGCCCTGAAGATATGTTGGGACCTATCCGAAAATGAAGATCTGTGTGTTCTGTTCGGCTTCAGACGGCTTGGACCCGCGAATCGCGGCGGATGTGCCGAGCTTCATTTCGGCCTTGAAGAGTCGAGGTGGTGAGTTCCTTTACGGAGGTGGCCGCGTCGGCTTGATGGGGATCTTTGCCAATGAGGCTCTCCGACAAGGCGTGTCCTCGCGAGGCTGTATCACCAAGGGGCTTCAAGATTGGGAAGTGGGCCACACAGGACTCAATGAGTTGGCGGTGGTGGCCGATCTCTTTGAACGCAAGCGTTGGTTCATCAATCAAAGCGATGCCTTTGTGATCTATCCGGGCGGCTTCGGGACGTTAGATGAAGCTTTGGAAGTCATCACATGGAAAGTTCTCGGCGAACTCGGCACCAAGCCCATCGTCTTTGTGAATCTCAATGGCTTTTGGGATTCGACCCTTGCGGTCTTTCAGGAGCTCGTCGGTCAAAAGGTGATTCGCAAAGAAAACCTTCAGGTTTTCGGAGTGGCCCGAGATGGTGTCCAGGCTCTTGAAATGGTGGTGCAAATGCAGAAGGAAGCGGCTGCAGCTCGTGGGTTGGATCCCCACGCGAAAGACTCGCGATGAGCGTATCACATCCCGTTCACGACAACCCTCGACTGGCTTGGCTGAAGGACGACAACGTTCGTCCCTACGTTTTCGTGCGGCCTGAAAATGCGATTCATCATCCGGGAAGCCTCCATCATGAGTTGGACTGGTTTCGACACGCTCCGATTCTGAAGAACCCTTTGGAGATGGATCAGGTGAAGTTCGCCGATCGAATTTTGAACTTGGAGACCAAGGCCTTTGGTCCCAGCGGTATGGCCATGCCGCGTTGGGTTTTCTACGATTGTGCCATTGTACCCGGTTTTGTGGCGGGGTTCGCGGCCCGCACGTCCTCACTTCCGCAAGCCACTCGAGAGATTCTTGAGGTGGCCACGGATCAAGCGGTGCATGAAGAGGAGTGGACCCCACTTTCGTTATTCATCATTATCCCGACGATGTCGGATAAGGGCGAGTGGGTGGCACACAATCTTTGTTCGGTGAACTCGATTTTGCCGAAGGAGCTTCAGTACCATGGCATTGGATTTATCTCGAAAGCCTTTGGTCTTTGGCATGCCAATGTTCGAACTTGTTGCGGTATGACCCAGTGGACTTCGCCCTCGGTGCGCTTACACGCCCACTACGGTGATTTCGAGGTGCTGACGGCTTACACGCCCGTGCATTCGTATGCGCACACGCTCACCTATCGGGTCGAGGTCGACACCCGAATTTGGGGAGAGTTTTTCCGCAAGAAAGAAGCTCGGGACTTTGGGCATCACTATGAGCCGGCGGGTTTTGATGTACATCCTACCCGTGAGGATTCACTCGTGAGCTTTCAGCGTCGCCTCGAGGCCCAAGAAGGCCCATTCTACATCGATGGTGCGCAGACACTTCAAAAACAAATTGGTGAACCGCTGACCGTATATCGGCGGAAGCGCATTAAAGGATAATTTGTGTCGCAATCCGAAACTTCCGGTTTTAAGTTCCAAGTTCGTGAGTTTTTTCGCGTCAACAAGGGCTTGCTCATCGCTCTTGCGGTGATCTTGTTCGTGCGCGGTTCGATCGTAAATCAGTATTTGATCCCCTCGGGATCAATGATTCCCACTTTGATTGTGGGCGATCGGGTGTTGGTCAATCGAGTGGCCTATGATTTTAAACTCCCGCTCATGAACACTTCGCTGATGAAATTGGGTGAACCCCAACGAGGCGACATTGTGGTCTTCGTCAATCCTTCGGATGGTAAGGTCATGATCAAGCGTTTGATCGGCATTCCGGGAGACGAAATCCAGGTGGATGATGGCCTCGTAAAACTCAATGGCGAGATGACGGCGCGTTTAGATGAATTGAACGAAGACTTTGAGCGGGCTGTGGCGAAGTATCCCGAGGTCATGGGAGAAAGGAAGTTCGTGGTGCAGCGACTGCGACTTGCACCAAAACTTCCTCCGCAAAGTTTTGTCGTGGGGCAGGGTGAGTACTTTATGTTGGGCGACAATCGCGACAACAGCCAAGACAGTCGCTTTTGGGGGCTTGTGCCGCGTGAGCTCCTGATTGGCCGGGCCTTTGGGATTCTGATGTCCTTTGATTTTGGCGGCGCCAATGAGGAGCGCGTGCAATGGGAACGCTTCTTTTCGGGCTTAAACTGAAGGTCCGTGCCAAAAATGAAGTTGAGTTTCGCGGCGCCCTCGGGGACTGGCTCATAGGCGACGCCATGAGCCAATTGGGACAAGTTCTTAGAATTTGGTGCTGGAGCTGAGTCGCGTATGAGCCTCGCTCGACAGAAGGCCAGTGGGTGAGTCCGGCTGCCGGTGCGAAATCTTCGTAAGGTCGTCAGCTTCTTACCGTGACGAGGCGGCAAAAATCAGGGTAAAGTTAAGGTCTATGCGTCTAGAGACTCTACCGGCTGTGGCTCGCAGTATTTCCCTCACGTGCGGAAATTGCGACGCCGAACGTTTCTTCAAAGTCATTGCCCACATCAGTACCTCGGCAGCCAAGGCCAAGTGTGAAGTTTGCGGGCGTTCGAAAACTCTTCGAGTGGGAGAAGATATGAGCGATGAATCGGGCAATCCGAGTACGGCATCAGGTGGAAAGTCGAAGAGCGCAAAAGAGCCCAAAGAGAAAAAGCCCCGCAATGTGGATGGTCTGAAAGCGGCAAATGAAAAGCGCAGAGCGGCCCTAGCTGAAAAGAAGGCCGAAGTTGCGGCAAAAAAAGAAGCTGATCTACGCGCCGAGTATGAAAAGCAGTACGAGACCCTCAAAAATCAAATCGGTACAGCTCGAGTTATGCCCTATAAAATTAGCTCCCGATTTGAAGTAGCCAATGCGATTCAACATGCCAAGTTTGGCTTGGGATTTGTGACTTCCGCTTCGGGCGACCGCATTGAAGTTGCCTTTGTCGAAGGTGTGAAACCCCTGGTGCACAATCGCGGATGAATTATGATCGTTCTCACGATGAATGTGTGGCATGGCCTCGCAGGACGAGGCCATGTTCGTTTTCGGGAATTTGAGAATTCCGCTCGCCGCGAAGCGCGCTGGAAGATGACCTTGGATGAGCTCGATCGCCGCAAAGCCGATCTTGCCTTGTTGCAAGAGCTCAACCCCCTCGAAGCTCGGGTGCGGGCTCTCCGTCAGCGTTTGGGTGGGCGCGTGCTGCATCGGCACGATCAAGCTGGAGTTAAGGTTTTAGGCCGTGGATTGCCAGAGAACCTTTCGACAGGATTAGGTCTCCACTTGAGCTCGCGAGTCCGCTTGATCGAATCCGAAAGTCTGCAGCTTTCGGGTGTTGGATTCAGCGGTGCGCGATTTTCCCTACATCTCGGTGAGATTCGGACGGCTCTCTTGGCCTGGATCGATCATCCCGATCGCGGGCGGATTCTTGTGGTCAATACGCATTTACATCACGGCTTTGAAGCGACGCCGGCCTTGCGAGAGTTGCTCAATGAGGCTCAAGAGGATGGCCGTGTGCAGGCTTCGCAGATGGAACTGCTCGAAATAGCCCTCGCGGAAGCTCGCGATCGCCGACTTCTTGAGCTCGATCGTTTGCTCGAGTCTGTGCATCGAGCGGAGCGTCGCCGACCCGTCGACGCGATCTTGCTGGGCGGCGATTTGAACTCTCCGCCCGAGGGAGTCGTGGCCAAAGTTCTCGCGGCGAACGGCTGGATCGATCTCCACGCGGTGCGCGGTGCGGCCGAGCCGACTTGGGATGCGACACGAAATCACGCCAATCATCGTCTACAAGCCGACTTTGAGTTTCCGCTGCCGACTTTTGGAAATCCCGAACTGCAGAAACTGTATCGAGCCTTTGACGATCGGCCTCGTCGAATCGACTATCTGTGGGCGAAGGGCGCTCTGGCCCACGCGCCGGCACGAGCCCAGCTGATTTTGGATCGGCCCAATGCCGAGGGCTTTTGTGCCAGTGATCATTTTGGAGTGATGGTGCAATGGAGTTAATCGGGGATCCCGTTACGGTCTTAAGTTTGTTCGGGGTCGGACTCTTGTTCGGGCTGACGCAAACTATGCTCGGCTTCGGTGGCGGCGTGGTCATGGTGCCGCTTCTGCCGATGGTGGTTGCGATCTCGACACGGGAGACGATCGCCACAAGCCTCGTGACCATGACGCCCATTGCGCTCTTCAATGCGATCCGATCTTTTCGAAATGGTACGATGGCGCCTTCGCGCTCCGCGAGCCTTGCAGCAGGCTCGGTCTTTGGTGCCGCTTTTGCCGCGCGTGCGACCGGCTGGGTGAGCGATGCGGTCTTGCAGCTGAGCTTTGGAACGGCCGTCTTGATGATGGGACTGCAGAGTGTGTTGTTTCGCCCCAAGTCCAAGTTTGAAGCCCGTCGAATTTTTGACCCTGTCGTCGGCTTGGGTGCGGGACTCGTGAGTGGCTTCACCGGCCTTTCGGGCGGTGTCGTGATGATGCCCTATTTGCTTCGCTTAAAGAGCCTCGCAGTTCCTCGAGCTGTGCCGACCTCGATCGGTGCGCTGGCGCTCACGAGCCTCAGCGGTGCGTTGACCTTTGCCTGGGAAGATGGGAACTCGCCGGGCACCTCCTCCTTGGTCCGCTATGATTGTGTGCTGTGGTTGATGGCGGGTGGCTTCGTGAGCTCCCTCTACGGACTGAGATGGCAGGGTCGACTGCCGGAACGTGTGCGAATCGCAGGTGTCGCGACGATTTTGATTTTTTTAGGTGCGCGCTTCATTTTGAAGGGCTGGTCCTCCTATGGCGGATAAGCGGAAGTTCTCGCCAAAGCCTGGCAACAGCGACGCGCGATGGACGCAAGGGTTGAATCCCGAGCAGATCCAAGCAGTTCGTCATGTGCAGGGCCCCTTGCTGATCTTGGCGGGAGCAGGCTCCGGAAAGACCACGGTGTTGGTGTCGCGCACGGGGCGTCTTCTCGACGTCGAGAGAGTCGAGGCTGAGCGTGTGGGCGTTTTGACGTTCACGAATAAGGCGGCTCGCGAACTCAAGCATCGAGTCGCACTTAAGCTTGGCGCGCAAGCTCAGAAGATTTGGACAGGAACCTTTCACTCCTTCGGTTTGCAATGGATGCGGCGACATCATCGCGCTATGAAACTGCCTTCGAGTTTTGGCGTGATCGACTCATCGGATGCCGAAGGCATCGTACGAGAGTTGCTCAAAGATACGCGGGCCCAGAAGGATGCCTTTCGCATCGATCAACTTCTGGAGCTCATGAATCAATGGCGTGAGGAGGCTGTGATCCGGGGGGTGGATCCTGCGAAACTGGGTCGCAATGACGCCGATGAGTACGAAGTCATGGCGAGCGCCTTGCTACCGAAGTATTTGCGACGCCTTGAGCTGTTGGGGGTCACGGACTTCAGTGATCTCTTGACTCGACCTCTTCAAGCTTTGCGTGACAGCGACCAACTCCGGCGTGAGTTTGGCGAAATCTTCGATTTCCTTATGGTGGACGAGTTCCAAGATACCAACGGGGCCCAGCTCGAATTGGTTCGCGAGCTTTCTCGAGGCTCCGGAAATCTTGCGGTGGTCGGTGATGACGATCAATCCATTTATGGTTGGCGCGGCGCTCGGGTCGCGAACATTCTGGAGTTTCCGCGAGAGTTTCCGGGTGCCGAGGTGATTCGCCTGGAGAGAAACTATCGGTCTTCACCGGCGATTTTGGATCTCGCAAACTTTGTGATCGAGAAGAATGAGGAACGCCACGGAAAACGTTTGAGGAGTGACCCGCAAGCCGAACGAGGCGAGGCTCCCGAGTTTTTTGTTTACGATAGCGAGGACGTGGAAGTGGCGCAGACGGTATTGCGCGTTCGCGAGTTCCTCGACAAGGGAACTCCAGCCCACGAGATCGCTATTCTCTACCGTTCGAACGGTCAAGGCGGACTTCTGGAGGGCGAGTTGCGTCGCGAAGCGATTCCGTATGCGATCACCGGGGGACAGGCCTTTTTTGATCGCAAGGAGGTCAAAGATGTTTTGGCTTATCTACGATGCTCGCTCGCTCCGAATGAGGTGGCCTTTCGTCGAATTATCAACACGCCCCCTCGTGGCATCGGTGAGACCTCCATCGAGCGACTTCAAGCTTGGAGTGAGAAGCAGGGGATTCGCTTTCACGTCAGCGCTCGGAAGTGGGTGAATGCCCAGGTTCCCGAAGCCGCCGGACTATCGATCGAGACGCTGTTTTCACATCTGGATCGCTTGCCGGGCCTGTTGCTGGTGAAACCACCTCGCGCAGGTGAAGATGCTGCGGACTCACCAGGTCGGAGGCTGTTGCAGTTTTTAAATGAACTGGGCTATCGGGATTATGTCAGGGGGCTTCATCGCGAGATGGAGGCCTTTGAAAAGCGATGGTTTGCTCTCGAGGTTCTCGGCAAAGTTCTGGACTCGTTTCTTGCGCGTGAGATTGAGGCGGGGCGCGAGTTGAGTGAATCGAGTCTGGTGAAGTTCTTAGATTCCATGGAGCTTCGCGATCAAATCGAAGAGAGTCGGGACGGAGAGACAACACCTAAGGTGCAGCTGCTCACCTTGCATGCTTGCAAAGGGCTTGAGTTTGATGCGGTCTGCTTGATTGGTTGTGAAGAAGATCTCTTACCGCATCGAACGCTGGGTGGGGATTTGAGTGAAGAGCGCCGACTGTTTTACGTCGGCATCACGAGGGCTCGGAAGCATCTGGTCCTCTCGCAGGCCCGTCAGCGTCGACGCTTTGGTCGGCTGCAGCCTGTCAGCATTTCGCGTTTCGTGGTCGAGATTCCCGACAATTTACTCACTCGCTACCCCGACGGTGCGCGGCCACTTGCGGCCGCCGCGAGGCAGGATAAATTGGCGCAGTTGTTTGCCAAACTGGATCATCGAGTGGCGGCTTTGGCCTCCGAACAGGCGGCCGACATGCAGGCTCAAGCTGAGACGCAAGGTGAGACTGTTTTGCGACGGGAAGAGGTTGTGAATCCGAAAGCTTCCTCGCCCTTCAAGCCCGCAAGTCCGAAGGTCAATTCGACCAAGCCGCGGTGATTTCGATCCGATCCTCAATGCGCCTCTTGAAGCATGGCTTAGAGGGCGTTGACGGCATCTGGGCTTGTGTCGACGAATAAGTGCAGCAAGTTGAGAACACGCATAGGATCAATGGGGCGATTTTCGCGTGAGGGAAGAAGCAAGGGATCTCGTCCTTCCACCAAGGGCCGAATCTCAAGGTGCAGGTGCGGACCTGAGCTTCGACCACTATTGCCCACGAGGGCGATGATCTCGCCTTTGCGTACAGTTTGGCCCGTACGAAGGCCTCGCGCGAAGCGCGACAAGTGCGCGTACAGAGAAATATATTTTCGTCCATCGGGAAGCGTATGTTCGACGACCACTGTACGCCCCCAGCCTGGCAGACTCTCAACTTTCCAAACAACGCCGTCTTGCACGCTGCGCACGATCGTGCCTATGGGTGAAGCGAGATCCAGGCCATAGTGTTGGCCTGTGCAGCCGCAAACTCGGTAGCCGCGCGAAATCCAAGTGCTGTCGATGGGCCAGCGAAGATTGGAATCGCGAATGCTCTGAATGAGTTGGCTCTGTGGTGTGGCTGAGTCGCCGAGAAGAGCATCGATGAAGACATTGAGACTCGTATCCTTTGCGTCGAAGACCCGAGCTTGAATGCAGAATCGACCTGCTAACAGCGTTTCACAGCCGAGAACCCAAGTGGCGGTATCGCCGGCAACGGGAAGATATCGACTGATGCGGTTGTTGCCATCGCGAAAGCGATCGACCAGATCGACGGCGAAGGACCGGAATTCGCGTTCCGACTCGATGAGGAGATCGGAAATTCGGCGCGTCCGCAAATAGGCTTTGATTTCATTGGTATCGCCACCCTGGTAGCTCGCGGTCAGCATCAAGCCTCGCTGAGTTGAGCCGACGGTTAAGCCCATGATCCCGACGCGAAGGCTCTCTTGGTTCACGGGGCTCCCCTGAGCGAAGAGGCTGGGTCGCGAATTGAGCTCTTCGGTGTATAGGGAACTCACCGGGAAAATGCGAAAGCGCTCGCTCTGCCGCCAGTTTCGACGATGGGCTTCTTGGAAAACCTGGGTGAGAATTTGGCTGAGAAATGCCGAGTTCGCCATGCCTTCCAAGTCATCGACTTGCGCCATGTGCAGAGCTTCAAGGCGTCCCACGAGATTTTGTTCTTGCTGTTGAAGTTCGATGAGCGGTCCGCGAAGTCGCTCCAGGGTCTGGGCTGGCGTTTCGGCTCGAGGTGTGGATGCGGGGCGAGGTGGGGCTCGACGACCTGATCCCGCAGCCGGTGCTGGAGTCGCGGTGACGGTCGCAGTTCGCGCCGAGGCCGCGCGGGGGGAGGGGGCCGGAGGGGGATTCGGGCGGGCATTTGGAACTGCGTTGATCGACGATCGACTTTGACGAGCTGCGGAGCGGCTCACTTGATCGGCGTGGTTCCCGTGATTTTCCTCCAAGGCTTGCGCGGCGGGAGATAATCCGAAAGCCAACATAGCCAAGGCGCACAGGGAGTGGGCTAACTTCGTCATTGTGTTTTCGTTCACAATATTCCTCCTACCCATTTTCCGCTGAACAGTGGATCCAACAATCTGTGGCCCCGGGCTCTGACTCAGTTATTCGTACCTGATTCACTTGATGAGGTTGCGGCTGGAGTCTTCGACGGCGGTTTGATTTCGAAAGAGAGGTTAGCAAAATGGAGACTGCGGAAAGAGGTGCGCGATTCTCAGGTCAATCGCGGCTGAATGGCTTTTACGGCCATTCTTGAACAAGGCTTAGGAAAGCCTTACCGAGAGCAGGCCGCTTTTGGTCGCCAGGAAAATTCTTTGTCAGTGTCAACGCCTTAGACACTTCATGATGAGACGCCTCGGCCCGATACAAAAGCGTCTTTCCTACGTCACGCTTCGCCATGTAGGTCGTCCGGACGACACAATCAACTCATGGTCGACGAAATCGCGTGATCTCGATGCTCCTCTCGATGGTCTTGTTGAGATGCCATTTGAGATGCCAGTTGAGATGAGCGTTGAGATGGCTGGTCGGCGCGACGAGAGGCTTGAGGAGTTTATGAAGGCAGAGAGTCAGCGAGTCAGCATTCGAACTTACGATTCGGTGAGACATTTTTCCGCGAGACTTTTTTTGATGCTCCTGTTTCTTGGCGCAGGACTCTTGACGGGATGTGGAGCCCAAGGTCCCTTGGGCGGTGAAATTGTACAGCGATCCTCGACCTCCGAGGGGGGGGCTGACGCTCCATCCAGCGCCTCGAGCGCCAAGTTCTTGAACTGCGAAGAAGCTCGATTCCTGGTTCTGATCAATATGTATCGAGCACAGAATGGCTTAGGTCCGTTGCGTGTATCGAAGGCCGCAACCTTAGCTTCCCGTTGGCATGCGCAGGACATGGGAGAGAAATCCTACTTTTCCCACACAGACTCATTGGGTCGAAGTCCGTGGGAGAGAACCGCGCAGTTTGGTTACTCGGGTTGCCAAGGCGAAAATGCGGCCGCCGGCAATCGCGATGCGGTCGCGACCTTTTGTCAGTGGAAGAATTCATCGGGTCATAATGCCAATATGCTGCGTGCGCAGTTCCAAGGAATTGGCATTGGTCAGGCCACTGTGAGTCCCTCTCCTTATGGAGTCTACTGGTCCACGCCCTTTGGCTCGCTCCCTACAGGAGGTGATCTTGTCATCGATGAATGGACCGATGAGCGAATCGAAGGTGGGCCTTGTGTTCGTCCAGCCATTTTGCCGAACTGCTAAACAATTTCCCTGATCAACGCGTTCCTTCCCAACACCTTGGTAGTGCGGATCGACGCAGAGTTTGATCTGTGCTTCGGGTTGTGCTGTCATACAGTCGATCCCCAACGAGTTCTTCAACATTTACGTGAGGTCCCAACATGATGACCACGCCGATCAAACGCCGCAATATGCTCGTACAATTTCTCCTGGCGATCGTGACCTTCGGGATCTACTGCATTTATTGGCACTATTCGACGATGGAGGAAATGGCGCGAACCAATAAGTCGAAGACGAATCCGGTGTTGATGACGGTTTTGCTTTTCATTCCCTTTGCCAATTTTTATGCGATGTATATTCATGCCTCGGAGCTCGATGTGATTTCCAAATCGAGCCTCAATAAGCTTCTCGGCCTGGCTCTCTACATTCTGTTTAGCCCAGCTTATTGGATCGTTTGCCAGCTGGAGCTGAATAAGCTCGCGGAGGCATCGGCCTCGAGCGGCATGCCGCGTACAGCCTGAAGTGAGTGGCGGATATGAGTAACGCCAAAAATTCGCCACCTCGCCGCCTCCAAGGCCAGATTCAAGAGATTCTGCGAGAGGCTTTCCAGCCCTCGCGGCTTGAGGTGATCAACGAGTCGGATCAGCATGCGGTGCCGGCGGGCTCCGAGACGCACTTTAAAGTCCTGATCGTGGCGGAAGTCTTTGGTCCATGGACGCGATTGGAGAGAACTCGAGCCGTGATGTCGCGACTTGAGAACTTGATGAAGTCAGGTGTGCACGCCTTGAGCCTTCGGGCGCTTTCTCCTGAAGAAGCGGCCAGAGGTCTCGCGGATGGTTTTGTGTCGCCGCCTTGTGCAGGGGCGCGTAGCTCGGGCTCTGGAGACTAATTCCCGAAAGAAATTTTCGCTGGGTTGGATCAAAGTTCGTCGATTTGTGCTTTGAGTTCGATTAACAGCTCTCGTGTCTTGCGGCGCAACTCATCGGGGGAAATCCCGCGTTGGGCGTCCCGGCGATTTGCGCTTGCACTTTCTTGATTCGGCGCCTTGTGAATCGTCTCTTGGTCCCAAGCTGAAAGCGCCCCTTCCAATTCCCGAAGAGCGTTCGCCAGTTGTGCGACCGACTTGGTCTTCCGCTCATTCAATTTCGAATCGCTGACTTTCAGATCGTCGTGAGGGGCTGGAGCTGATCCGACCGCACGGGCGGTAGGCTCCAAGGAGCCCGAATTGGCACCAGAATCGCGGCTCGGTTGCCGAGCAGAAGGGCTGCCTGATGGGCTTGGGAAGTCGCCCTTCGAATCGGGGGAATGTCGGTGATCGTTCGAATCATCGTGCATCTCGGAAAGTGTCGCGCTGCTTCAGTCTCTTTGACAAGCTCTTCTCGGCGATTGCCTACCTAATTTGCTGTGGGCCTCCTGTCGAAAGGTGGCGCCCTGGGTTCGAAACGCCGAGCTCGCTAGGGAATTGACCCCAGGCGCGTCTTTGCGCCACACTCGCAATGCCTCGAGAGCGCTGAAGGAGATTTGCATGGCTGCACCCAATGCTGGACAAGAAATCATCTACACTATGAAGGGCGTCGGCAAAGTCTATCCGCCCAATCGATGGGTGTTAAAAGACATTTATCTGTCCTACTTTTACGGCGCGAAAATCGGTGTTTTGGGTTTGAACGGCTCGGGTAAATCCAGCCTGCTGAAGATTATGTCGGGTGTGGATCATGATTTTGTCGGCGAAGCTTTTCCAGCGCGAGATTTTAAAGTCGGCTACTTACCCCAGGAGCCTGAGCTCGACTTAAAAAAGAGTGTTAAAGAGAACGTCATGGACGGCTTGGGTGAGTTGCCTAAACTTCTTAAGGAGTTCGAAGAGATTTCAGCCAAGTTCGCCGAAGACATGTCGCCGGAAGACATGGAAAAGTTGATCGAACGTCAGGGCAAGGTGCAGGAAAAGATCGAGGCCCAAGGTGGTTGGGAGGTCGATCAGAAGCTCGAGAAAGCGATGGACGCGCTGAACTGTCCTCCCGGCGATTGGTCGGTCGACAAGCTGTCGGGTGGCGAGAAGCGCCGAGTGGCTTTGTGCCGTCTTTTGCTTTCCAATCCCGATATTTTGTTGATCGACGAACCGACCAACCATTTAGACGCCGAAAGTGTCGCGTGGTTGGAGCGCTACTTGGCCGAGTTTCCCGGCACGGTCATCGCCGTCACTCACGACCGCTACTTCTTGGACAATGTCGCGGGTTGGATTCTGGAATTGGATCGCGGCGAGGGCATTCCGTGGAAGGGCAACTACACGTCCTGGTTAGAACAGAAGGAACGTCGGATGGCGCAGGAGGAGCGCGCGAGCGAAAAGCGCGCGAAAACTCTGGAGCGCGAATTAGAATGGGTGCGCATGAGTCCTCGCGCTCGACAGGCGAAGTCCAAAGCGCGCATCTCGAACTACGAAAGTTTATTGAAAGAGCCGTCGCCCGAGAAACTTCAAGATCTTCAGATCTACATCCCACCGGGCCCGAGACTGGGAGACATTGTGGTCGAAGCTCATGGGGTGTCCAAAGCCTACGGCGACAAGTTACTCATCGAAAATATGAACTTTTCGCTACCCAAAGGTGGCATTGTCGGTGTGATCGGTCCCAACGGTGCGGGAAAGACGACACTGTTTCGTATGATCACAGGCCAAGAGAAGCCGGATCAGGGAGAGTTCAAAGTCGGCTCGACCGTGAAACTGGCTTACGTGGATCAATCGCGCGATAACCTGAATCCCAACAAATCGGTTTGGGAGGAGATCTCCGGCGGCAATGACCTCATGATGGTGGGTTCTCGCGAAATGCCTTCGCGAGCTTATGTGTCGCGCTTCAACTTCGCTGGAGATGCACAACAGAAGAAAGTGGGCGATCTTTCGGGCGGTGAACGTAACCGCGTGCAAATGGCCAAAGTTCTTCAATCCGGTGGGAACTTGCTCTTGCTTGACGAACCGACCAACGATTTGGACGTCAATACGATGCGCGCCTTGGAAGAAGCTCTGTTGGAGTTTGGCGGCTGCGCGGTTGTGATCTCGCACGATCGTTGGTTCTTGGATCGGATTTGCACACACATCATGGCATTTGAAGGCGAAGGTGTGGTGACCTTCTTCCCCGGCAACTTCACGGAGTACGAGGAAGATCGGAAAAAACGTTTGGGCGAAGCCGCGCTTCAGCCGAAGCGATTCAAGTACAAAAGACTCCAATAGGTTCAAGCGCGACGACGGCCTTCGCGACGAGCTCGGACCCGATCCAAGTTTCAAAGTTCAGCCTGGCTCAGTTCAACGTGAAGATGTGGCTGAGCTGAAATGGACTCATGGAATTAGCTCAGCGCAAATGGCCCAGATTGGATCCATCGTGCGGAGATTGCGACATTTAAGACAGTGGAGAGGTGAGGGAATGATCGCGAAGGCTCTCCATTTGCGAAATCTCGCGCTGTTGGCGATGCTTCTGTTGGGGTGGCCATGGGGCGCGGAGGTCGGAGCGATCGAGTCCTCGACCAAGGCGTCAACTCGAGCGGTTTCAGCGAAAAAAGGACCCGTTGCGCAGATCGTGGAGCCGTCCGCTCCTTTGAGGGAGTCTTCTGTGGGCGAGTCCGTGAGTGATTCGCAAATCCAATGGGTGAGCTTACTCCCGCAGGATGCACCCATTTGGCTTGAAAACAAGAGTTTGCTCGAGAGCCTTTGTGGCTCGGATGCGCGACCGGCGCCTCAGGATCCTGTGGCCTGTCGCCGAGAGAAGTTACAACCGAAAATTTGGAAGCTTAATCTTTACGCTTCACCGGGGGCTGAAGAGGCGACAGCATCCCTGGGGGAAGTTCGAGTTCAGGCAACTCCCGGGCTTGGCTTCGTGTTTTCCTATGTCAACAGCAAGGGACAAGCACAGGGATTCAAACCGGATCTCTATGAGTCGGACTGGGGTTATGGTCCTTTCGCCCACCAATCTGTTCGCGGTCGACAGGGTGACTGGCTCAAGTTGCCTCGTCGTCCTTTTCCCCAAGATGTCTGGATCAACATTCGGCGCGATTGGCAGGAGAAGCCGGATCTGATCGAAGCCTTGTCTCGTGGAGGGGTTTGGACGGCCGATTTGGGCGGGACGCCTCATGAGATCGTGTTGATTGAAGTTGCGGGCCTCTTTGCCAACACCGCGACACTTCGGTATCGCGATCCGGATCCTCGCGACATGCCCTGTGGCGAAGAGGATGATCCTGATTTCCCCAAACCGGATGCGCCTTATCCCAAGCCCAGAACTTTACCCCTTCGCGATTTCTTGGATCGGGATGGGCATTGGAAGCTTCGGGTGACTTATCCGAAGGGCTGCTGACTTTTCGTCAAGCCGCTCGCGCTGGGCGTGAGGCGTGTTCACGCCGATCTTGTGAGCTCTTGGTGATGTCTTCGAGTTCGGCAAAGATCGTTTCGAAAGCTTCGTATGCGGCGAGAAACTGTTCATGGATTCTTCGCCGATCTTGCTCGCTCATTGTTTGAGATTCCCGGCGATCGGGGTGAAGGTGCATCAGGACGCGACGACGCTCGCGGCGCAGGGCTCGTTCTTGGACACTGACGTGCGATTCATGAATTATTCTTTCTTGGGCCGTAAATGCGAGGCCTTCACGCTCTAAAATTCGCAGCGACAGGAGAGCGCGCGGGGATCGCAGAGCGATCCAAGGATCTTGCGAGGCTTTTTGCTCTTCGAGATGAGCCCGTTCAGCGGCGGATGCGCCGACCTCGAAGCTTTCAACTTCTCGTATTCGAGGCGGGGTCAGGGCGGTGCGGATCTGGGCCAGGCCGCTTGGCGATTCAAAAGCCGATTGACTTCGAACTCGCCAATCGAGAACTCGAGCGGCGAGATCCGTTGCATCGAGTTCGTAGGCGCGGGCGCGCTCACTGCCTCGATCGCCAGGGGCGGCGTCGGCCGGTTCCAGGTTAAAGCGTTTCGCAAGATCCGACGCCACATCCTTGACCAGCCGGTCAAGGAGGACATCGAAAAAATCTTCGCGAGGCGCTGGCTTCATACCCTTTCTAACGGCACAATTTGAGACAAACTCGAGGGCCGGTCCGGAGAATCGAGAGGATTTTCTGTGGACTCGGCAGTGTGCTGACATGTCTCCGCAAAGGGCTCCGCCTACGTCTCGTCCGACGCCAGAAGATCGTCCTGCTTCATCTTCCCGATCTGATCTGAGATCCGGGAACTTGGGTGCAAGCCTTTCGGCTCGAACCCGACGAGTCTTGCAGCGATATCCCTGGACGCTTGTCGTGGGGCTTGCCTGCGCCAGCCTCTTAGCACTGGGACTTGTCGACAACGCACGAGGTCCGCTGCTCTCGGCGATCATGGGGGCCTACTCCCTCAATCATACGCAAGCGAGTTGGTTTTTCTTTTTGGCCTCGGGCGCGGGTTTGATTCACAACGCGATCTTTCTCAATTACCTCAGTCGCGCGCAGCCCCTACGTTTACTTCGCCTGTATATGGGTATTATGGCGTTCGGTGTGTTGATTCTCGGAATCACGCCACTCATTTCCTCGTCCTACGAGGTCTTTTTGATCGGTGCAGTTGCCTTGGGAGTCGGCTTCGGTGGTCTCGGGGTGGCCCAGAATGCCTGTGTGCAAGAGGCCCCGGCCGAGTTTCGCGCTCAGAGCACGGCTCTGCTGCATGCTATGTACGGCCTGGCGAGTCTCAGTAGCCCATTTTTGATCGTGCAGCTTCGGACTTGGGGCTTGGCGGGTGACGCTCAGAGCTGGTCGCTCAGCTTTGTGATTTGCGCTCTTCCTGCTTTGGCGTTGTGGCCGCTGATCTCTCGAGAGCTTCGTGAGAGCCCAAGCCCGATACACCTCTCCGGTGCCTCGGGTTCCCCTCATCCCGAAGCTGCCGAATTCCAGACCGAACGAGTTTCGGGAGAGGCTCAAGCGGCGAAGAGAGGCGCCGGATCGAGAGGCGATCAGGAGCCGTCCCCGCGGGCCGCTTCCGCTTGGTTGGCGGCCTGTCTTCTTGCCTTCATGGTTGTGGCTGAGGTTTCAATTTCAAGCCGTCTGGTGCTCTTTGCAGAGGAAAGTCGCTGGCCAACGGCGACGGCCGGTCTCTGGTTAACGGGCTTCTTTATCGCTTTGACTTTAGCGCGACTGAGTCTTGCTGTAGGCCTTTGGGATCGACTGGAACGTCAGGCGACCTCAATGATACGTCGGTTTCGAAAGCTCCCTCCGGATCTACGCCGAGGACCTTCCTCGGATCCGAGTCGTCGACTACGGACCGTTCTTTGGATGGCCATGCCTTTTCTCGTGATTGGCCTCGCGGATTTCGGTTGGCCAACTCAGGCATCTCTCACGGCGCTGATGGTCTTTGGATTTCCTATCGCGATGGCCTATCCTTTGGCCATCACCTGGTACGCGCAAGCTTTCGGAGCGAGTCGGCAGCGCGTGTTGAGCCTTGCGGTGACTCTCCAATCTGCAGCGGCCATGTGCATGCATCTTCTCCTTGGATGGGGAGCAGATCATTACGGACTTCGCTCGGCTCTGCTGGTGATTTCCCTGGGAAGTTTGGCAATCGCTCTGATCCTCCTAGGGCCTCTTCGACGCCTGCTTCGGGTCGAAGGGGCCGTGATCCACTCGTCCACCTCTTGAGTTGGGCGACCGTCGCCCTCCAGCGCACCGAAAATCGCGATTGAAACAGAGCCCAGAACCCAGAGGTTGAGCTGGGCAAGCCGAGAAAGTACTCGTCCGTTGGCCCCTTCCCGTCGGGGTGAAGGAGCGACGGCTGAGGTTGCGATGGGGTATTTTCCGTGGGTGAGGGTCGGCGGAGTTTCATCGAAATGTGGATAACTTTTCAGTTCTTCCTAGGGGAAATTCGTCTCAAATAGAGTTTCCCTAGGGCGAAATGGCCCTCGCCAAGGGGGCTCGAAGGACTTCCCTAGGAGAAAATCGCAAAGTTTTTGAAAAAAACTTTGGACAAGCGTCCTCACTTGTCTATCATCCACTATGTACGGCCGCTGGAACACGGTGGTTAAAAGTTAAAACTCCCTAGGGAAATTGGGGTTTTGAGATCGAAGTCAGGTGTGAGAAGGACGTTTGAAAAGCCAGAGCTGTGAACAGACACACAGGGCCGAACAGACGTTTCATGTCCGGGCCAAGATCGCGGAAACCCGAAAGGCTTCAAGCGGGGCAGGGGAGAAGATTAGGTGCTAGGGAAGTCGAGAACTGTTCGATTGCCTGAATTTGGAATGACCCAACTTGGCGAGTCTCCCAACGTGGTGAGTCTCCCAAATTGGGGAATCAACCAACTTCAGATTGAAAGAGTGGAACTTGCGGTGGGCGCCGAAAATTTTAAACCAGAGTTGAGGGCAACCTTGGCTCTTTAACTCCGAAGTTTCGGAGCGATATTCAGGCGCGGTAGCGCCGAGGAGTAGGTCGATGGCGAAGAAAGCCACTAAGAAAGCAGCGAAGAAGGCGACAAAAAAGTCGGCAAAAAAAGCGACTAAAAAAGCCACTAAAAAAGCTGCCCCCAAGAAGGCAAAAACGAAGCGCAAGCCGAATGCAGCCTTCATGGCACCGCTGACACCCAGCGCACAACTCGCTGAGATCGTCGGCTCGAAGCCGTTGCCCCGTCCTCAGGTTGCTAAGAAAATGTGGGACTATATCCACAAGCATGGTCTTCAGGACAAAGTGAACCGCCGCATGATCCACGCTGACGACAAGCTGAAGCCGATCTTCGGGGGCAAGTCGAAAGTGACAATGTTCGAACTCACAAAGTTCGCTTCGAAGCACCTCACTAAGGGCTGAGCTGAGTTCGTTCGCTGCTGGCAGGCGGTCGACAAAGTTGATCGGCGTTGAGCGGCAGCGGGAGATCGAAGGTCAGTTTCGAAGAATTAGAACGGCCGGGCGATGAGCCTGGCCGTTTTATTTATTGCCGATATCGAAGCCGATGCTCAAGGCGATCGTCGCCTTGTATCGACCTATGAATTCCCGAGACTGTGCTTTAAAAATCGACAGTTTGCTCCTGCGCGCAAGATCGCGCCGGTCGATCGCTTCCGTAGAGTCTCATGATACCTCGTAGGCCGTTCGTCGCGACTCGATCCGGATTCTCGGGCCGTTCCTTCGCCCCTCCGGTCGGGAAAAAATGCGGCGTTTTGCCTTCGCCCATGTTATTCATGGCGCATGCCGATGATCGTGAAGAGCAAAGACGAAATCAAAGCTATGGAAGCTGTTTGCAAGCTTTCGGCGCGCTGCCTCGAGCACACCGGGCGCTTCGTGAAGCCCGGAATCACCACCAACGAGCTCAACGACATTGCTCATGATTTTGCGCTCTCACATGGGGCGAGTTCCGCGCCACTCGGCTATCACGGCTTTCCGAAGTCGATCTGCACCTCCATCAATGAGGTGGTTTGCCATGGCGTGCCGGGCGATGAAGTCCTGAAGGAAGGTGACATTGTGAACGTCGATGTCACTTGCCTTCTCAATGGTTTCCACGGCGACACCTCGGCGACCTTTTTTGTTGGTCAAGTTTCGGAGCGCGCACAGCGTGTGACCGACATCGCTTTGAAGGCCATGGAAAAGGGTATCGAGGCGATCACACCCTTTGGTACGACGGGTGACATCGGATTTGCCGTCAACAAATTTGTGACCCGAAACGGCTTCTATGCGGTCGAAGAAATCGGCGGTCATGGTATCGGACGGAAGTTTCACGAAGAGCCTTTTGTGCCTTCCGTGGGAAAAAAAGGTAAGGGCGATAAACTGCTGCCGGGCGGCTGCATTACGGTTGAGCCGATGGTGAACGAGACCTCGGCACCCTTGGTGGAACTTTCAATTCCGAACTCGACCATTAAGTACTATGCCACAGGCGATAAGACGCTCTCTGCGCAGTTTGAGCACACGGTCCTCATTACCGAGGCCGGCCCTCGCATCCTGACTTTACCGTCGCTTTGAGCGCTTTCTGGAGGCGGTCGTGAGTGGCTCGTGGCCGGGTCCTAGGCGACACCCGCGAGCTCGGCGATCAAGTCGACAGTTCGAAGTCGGGGCCGAGTCCAGCGCCGAGCTCAGCGCCGAATCCAACGTCGAATCCAACGTCGAATCGATCATCGAACTCAGAGCGTCCCTTGTGTCCTGACGCCGAAGGCTCCAGATGCTCTAATCTACGAATTTCCGAAATAACTGATGGCGAGGTCGGTTGACTTGACCATTTTCCGAGGCGCTTTTAGTGTCAGGGCGTTCAAAAACACTCAGTCCGAGGTGGATCTATGGCATTTAATGCAGGCTTATCGTCTTCGACCGCAACTTCAGCTTTGACCGGTGTTCCGAAAAAGGCCGACGGAAGCCCGGACTATCGAGTCTGCCGAGCCGCGATGGACGATGCCAAGACCTTCGAGGATTTGGCTCGGTGGGGTCGAGAAGAGATTCGTCTGGCTGAAACCGAAATGCCGGGTTTGATGGCACTTCGTGAGGAGTATGGCGCCAAGCAACCGCTGAAAGGCGCTCGAATCACAGGCTGTCTTCATATGACGATCCAAACCGCAGTGTTGATTGAGACCTTGACTCACTTGGGCGCCAAGGTCCGTTGGTCGAGCTGCAACATCTTTTCGACTCAAGATCACGCCGCGGTCGCCATCGCAGCCGCGGGCATCCCGGTTTTTGCTTGGAAAGGTGAAACTGAAGAAGAGTACAACTGGTGTGTGGAACAGACGATCACGGGATGGGGAGCTGAAGGCTACGACATCATTCTCGACGACGGCGGCGACTTGACCATCATGATGCATGAGGATCGCTTCGCTCCGATGTTGAAGAAAGTGATCGGCGTCAGCGAAGAGACCACCACAGGCGTTCACAATCTCGAGAAAATGCTCGCCTCGGGAAAGCTGAAAATCCCAGCCATCAACGTCAACGACTCGGTCACCAAGTCGAAGTTCGACAACCTCTATGGTTGCCGCGAGTCGCTGGCGGATGGAATCAAGCGAGCGACCGATGTCATGCTCGCGGGCAAAGTTGTGGTTGTAGCGGGTTATGGAGATGTGGGTAAGGGTTGCGCGCACTCCATGCGTCATTACGGTGCGCGGGTTTTGATCACCGAGATCGATCCGATCTGCGCTCTTCAGGCCGCAATGGAAGGCTTTGAAGTCACCACGATGGAGCAAGCGGCACCGGTCGGCGATGTCTTTGTCACGTCGACAGGCTGCTGCGATATCATCACAGAGAAGCACTTCTCGGCGATGAAACATCGCGCGATCGTCTGCAATATCGGACACTTTGATGTCGAGATCGATATGGCTTGGCTCAACAAGAATTCGTCGATGCGTGAAGTGAAGCCGCAGGTTGATATCCACACACTGAAGAACGGCCGAGAAATTATCGTTCTCGCCAAAGGCCGTTTGGTGAATCTCGGCTGTGCGACCGGCCACCCCTCCTTCGTCATGTCGACCTCATTCACCAATCAGGTCTTGGCGCAGATGGAACTTTGGATGAATCGGGAGAAGTACAAAACGATCGCGGTCTATCGCTTGCCGAAGGAATTGGATGAGCGAGTGGCTCGCTTGCATTTGAAAAAGCTCGGTGTGCATTTGACTGAGCTTTCCGACAAACAGTCGGGATATCTCGGCTTGCCGAAAAACGGTCCCTACAAGCCGGAACACTATCGCTACTGATTCTCGGCTGCTTCAGACGGTTTTTAGAGCAAAACGCGGGCGAAAGTGAGAAGCTTTCGCCCGTCATTTTTTTGGGGTCTCGATCAGTCGAACCTGCAGGTTCGAGTTCGTCGAAAAGCTGAGTCGATCGAGGATGAGGCTCGGGCTCATGAATTGTTCATTCCCAAATTCACAAGACTCGATAGGTAGAGGTTGAGGATGGACGAGGAACACGGCGAGCTGGCCGCCGAAACTTTTGCAAAGGCCTGAGGCGAGATCCGCCTCTGGTGGCCAACTCACCGGAGGCGCCAGGCTCGGCTCGCAGACTTTGTGAGTGCAATTCTCGCTTCTCCACACGCGACTTCCGCGGTCCACACAGGCCTGACGGGCCAGAGCGGACTTTGACCGCTGATGTTTCTGGCGCCGCGCGATTTTCAGACCGCAGTCATCGAGTCGAGGTCGTGCGTTGCTGGTTGGCGACTTTGAGTTCGCTTTGCTCCATGCCTCTGGCATGTGATCCTTGCTCGTTGCGGAGCGCTCGCCCGCGGCACGTGGAGCTTCGGCCCATTCGGCTTCCGTAGAGAGCCAGATTTCCCCATCTTCGCAACTGAGCTTCTGCGATTGACTGTCGCGCCAACGGTTCCATCGCCAACAATCCGTGGATTCGTCCAGTCGCAAGCGAAATTCGCAGACTTCGCGCTGATTGTTCCATCGCTGCCGAACGGCTTCTACCGGGATTTCAGCTCGCCACGTTACTTTTTGGGAATCTGGGTCTTCCGAAGGCCGCTCGGCCAATTCAACGCGCATTTTCTGAGGGGGGCGGAGGTCTTTTGTGGCGCAAGCGGGCCGAGGCGGTTGAGACACTTGCGTGATCTGCACCAGCTGTGCGTGAGCCACAAGCGTTCCGCCGAACGTAAAGAGAAGGCTGAACCCACGGCCGAGCCAGTTTTTCAATTCAATCCCGTCGAAGATTCTTGGACTTTGATGAACTGCATATAGTGACGAAGCTCGGCAATCGATTCGCGAATGTCGTCGATGGCACGATGCTGATTCTTTTTCTCGAACTTTATCCCATAAAGGCTTTGAAACACGATTTTCCAAGCTGTGACATCCAGCATGCGGTAGTGCAGCTTGCGAGCCAGAATCGGAAAGTGAGCGTTGATGAAGAGTCGGTCTTGATTGATGGAGTTTCCGCACAAAACGGCGGCCTCGCCCTGAAAATGCCGATCGATCAGTTGCACAAGGTCGGACTCAACAGCGGCAGGGTCTCGGCCTTGCGGGATCTGGGCGATGAGGCCCGAAGCTCCATGATGATCTCGATTCCAATCGTCCATTTTATCGATGTAGCTTTGAGGCTGCTTAATGATGGCGTGATAGGATTCAATTTCGTTGAACTGAAGATCGCAAATCAGGACGGCGACTTCGATGGGAACTTCGCGGGTCACTTCTAAACCCGTCATTTCCATATCCAACCAGAGCATTTTCGTCATTGAGTTCGGAGCTTTTGCCATGTCTCGAAGCCTAAAGGACTTTCGAAGGCTCGTCCATTTCTCTCCCGCCGGGTTTTCTGTCCTTCCGCATTTTTGGCTGGGCGAATGTTCGTCCCGGTCCCTCGGGCGCTCGCAGCCCAGGGGCACCGATCTGAGGGAGGAGCCTCATGGACAGTGAGCTCAATCGAGAAAAACAATCCAAGAGCCAGGGTTTTCGCGTTTGGTGGGGAATCCGCCGAGTCGCAACCAGTCCAGGGTCGCGCGCTCAACGGCCCCGGTGCCTCGCCCTGTGATGATTCGCGCTCGCACGGCCTTCTTTGCCTGACAAGTCCGCAGAAAGCGATCGACCTGGTCCGCAACTTCATCCACGCGACGGCCATGTAAGTCCAGTTCAGGAATTCGTTCCTCACTTCGATCTCGTCGCATGACCTGAGTCTAGGTGGCCAGGGTCCGCAATCCAAGTCCATATCGAAGAGGGGAAGAGGAACTGGCCACAAGGTCAGCTCTCAATTCCAGTTCGATTTGCCGATACGTTGATCGGGGACCTGTTGCCAAGTGCCGTGGAGGTTCTTCGAAATTGCGTCGTGGGAAATCAGTTCGATGGGGAAGACTGTGAAAGAGAAACGTCGTCAGGACATCGTCGATTTTTGTCGCGGCCGAGAAGCCGCCGTGCGATGTCTTGCAGTATTGGGAACTCTGTTCCTCCTGGCTGCCTCGAACGAGTCAGGGGCTGAGACGAAATCCAAGCCGCTGTCGTTGACTCCTCAGTCGGATGTCGAGGCGCAGCCGGCGAGGAATTCATCTGCAGATCACAGGTGGGTGCGCTCTCTCTTGGGCGATCTTCGAGCCGATGATTCGGCGGAAGATGCCATTAAAAATAGACTGGGAAAGTTACCTCAGAGCGATGTGCAGCGTTTGGCCAAGCAATTGGCTCTCGAGATCAGAGGCGGGAACGAAAACGATCGCCACTACGCCCTGGACGCGATGGCTCGATGGCGAAGTGTGGGTATGCCGGCCTCGGCCAATGAAACTTTGTGGACGGCTCTAGAAGCTCAGCTCGATCCGCTGATCGCGAGTGGAAACGTTGGTGCCCGCAGCTCCTCGGCCAAAGAGGATCAAAGAGCGACTCGAACCGCGGACTCCAAAATCTGGGCGCAGTGGGCGGCCGCATCGGTACAGGCTGGAAAACTCGACTCGCTTCGAAGACGAGCCTTGTTCTCCGTCATCAATAATTCGAGTTCATCGATCGTGACACGCTTATCTCTGATGACGGCTGCGATGGACTCAGGAGTTCCAGCGGAGGCGCGCGAGCTGGATCTGTTGCTCAAGTCTCCCGATCCTGAAATTCGCCTGGCGGCACTGGACTGGTTGACTCTGTCGCCGACGAATCCTTCGCATGTTGAAAAGTTCTTACGTGCGGCACGCGAATCAAAGCCGAAGCAATTGCGTGAACGAGTCTACCGAAGTATCGCGTCTTGGGATCAGCCGGAGGCCGCGTATCGAAAGTCCTTAAAGCGAGCGCTTCCGAAGGCCTGTGATCTGAAAGATGATGCTCAGGTTGTCAGAGCCTGCCAAGACGCGCTCAAGAAATGGTCCGGAGGAGAGCCGTGAACACTCTCCGGATTCGAGGACACAAGTCGGACTTTCAATTGGGCGGTGATGGGGCTCGGGTGCTGCCGTTCGTATTCTTGTTTTCGGTGATCTGTGTGATGACAGCTCCTCAGGTGAAAGCTCAGTCGCGAACTGGTGGCATTGAAGTCGAGGAGTTGCCGCCGTTACCTTTGCTCAGTCCTCCCGTACGGGGCGAGGCGAGTCCGCGTGCTGCCTCAGGCTCGGCTCGTGCAACGCCGACACCTCGTGCGGTGGGTACGCCCATTATGCTTGTGCCCGCTCAGCAGCTGAGCGCACCTTTGCCGCCGCCTCGACCCTTTGCTTCACCTCAAGTAGGAGGAACGCCGGTCACGCGAGCATCGGCTACGCCTTCGTCACGCGGCGCCGCTGTGCCAACTGCACAGGATTCGGCGAGTCCCACCCCGCAATCTCGAGTCTCGCCTCCGGCGCCCTCGGCTCCGCGAGCAACCGCCACACCTCCAGCTCGGCCTCGTTCGACACCGACATCTGAACAGCGGACACAGCCACAATCAGCTGGTACGGGTGTCGGCGCAAGCGGCCTTGATCTCACCGAAAATCAAGCGCGTGAGCTCTACACCAACATTGTTGACCTCGCCAATCATGCCGTACGCGATATGCAGCCCAGTTGTATGGATTGCGGCGCGACGACGGCGGATAGCGTTTTCGATTCGCGAACGCCTTGCCGTCGCGCTTGGGAAAACTTCTACTCGAAGCCCGAAATTGATATGCGGATTGCGTTTGGATACTTAGATGCTTTTCAAACCACAGAAGATCGAATTCAAGCCGCCGCTCTGATCGAGAGACTGACCAAGCCTTGCGAGCCGGGTGTAGCGGCCTGTGGATTCAGTCGCGATCCCGATGATATGGAACTCTTGACGAAGAATGTCGTGGGTCCAAATGGTCGTACTCATCGTGTGAAATTGCGATTGTCGACGAGCTCGCATTCGAATTCTGAAACGAGGAATCGACGCGAGACTCTGGATCAAAAGATTCAGTCTCTGCGTGCGGAAGATAACTTCTACAGTGGACTTCGCGAGGCCGACTTCCTTCTGTATGTGGGACACGCTCGTCAGGGCGGCGGACCTGACTTTTCGCCCTCTGTTCTGAATTCAGGTCGTCGAACCGACTTTGATTATTATCGTCGAGAGCGACCGGGTTACAATCGGCTGTTGACCGAGCTACAGGCCGCACAACTGAGTGGCCGTGCTCCCAAGATTTTGGGAATGTTCGCTTGCGATTCGGCACGTTTTTTTGGCGATGGCTTGCGGCGAGCGGCGCCTCAGACGGGACTGATGTTGATGGGGCCAAACGCCTACTTTGAATCGAATATGGCGCAGACTTTCTTGGCGATCGACTCAACTCTTGCTATGCGCTGCGAAGAAGACTTTGACGGAGCACTCTCCACCTTCAATGAATACGCGGGGCGACCGGTGTCCCCTCTGCGTTTGCAGAACTTCTTTAGAAATCGTTCTCATTAAGCTTGTAAACTGGGCCCGTTGATTGTGCTAAAAAAGCCATAATTGCAAGTTAACTTAAATACTTAGGTTAACTGCGAGGGGCTCGAAAAGACGCCGTTGCGACGGGTGCTTGGGAGATGGATTTGGTTGAGCACAATCAAGTGGCCCACGCTAAAAATCTCAAGAGATTCGCGCAAACGTCCGATAGCGAGACGATGCACTTTCGAATTGGTTTGCATCCGGTTTCATTGGCTCTCGTGACACTTTTCATCTCGCTCGAGGTGAAGGCGCAATTCTTTTATCCGCCGTTTTTCATAATTCCTCCCTCGATGCGGGTCGCACCTAATCTCAGCATGGTGGGTTTCTGGAATAGTGCCGTGTTTCCGATGGGCCCTTACGGTTGGGCCGAGCCTGAGCGCCGTCGTCGCCGAAGTTATTCCTATCGAGAGAGAGAGGCTGCGCGTACGGAGCGTCTCGATCCGTACACCGATCGCGAGCGACCCAGCCTTGAAGAAGTGTTCGGAACCGAGCCTCCAGAATCTCGTCCGGCGCGTTTCCCTGGCCGAAGAGATGAATCTCAACCGCCGCCCGCGTCCACTCCGACGCCGACACCGCCGCCGTCTCCGACGCCTGACCCTCGCGCTGAGATGGAAGCGCAGCCGCCTTGCATAGCCTGCCGCCAACCCGAAGTTGTTCCGCCGCGGCCTCGCGGACCTCTTGAAGACATCGCGAGAGCAGCAGGACGAGGTCCAACGGGCAATCCAGTGAGCGATGCGGCTCGACGAATTTTTGCGACTCTTCATCAGTCCTGTGAGTCCTTGGATCGACAGATTCCCGCACATGAAAGTATGCGCGGCTACAGCTTGCCGGCGGAAATCCCCGAGTCACAGAAGCACTTGCATCCTGCGACGCGATTCTTCGACACAGGCGAGGTGCGAGCTTCGCATCCGTATTTGCAATCTCAGTATGCACCCGGCTGTCGAGACATGCGCCAGTCGCCCCCCGTATTCCATGTCGGTGGCAAGGCAGAGATCCAACGTCAGAATGATCGCGTGCAGGTCGATATCTTCAATGCGCGACGAAACCGCACGGGCGGACAGCTCACCACCTTGGATTGTTCGGGCTACCTGTCGGCCACCTTTGCGGCTGCGGGGCTTAGGCTGCGAGCGACGGATGATCCTCGTTCTGCCTTTCAGTTGAGCGCGGCGGAATACACTAACCTCGGTCGGCGATCAGGTGATTGCATGAATGTGGTGAGCTTCACCGCGAACGAAAGTATTCGGGCGGGCGATGTCTTTGCGAAACATAATCCGGGAGATGCCTATGGGCACTCCTTGATCATTGAAAGTGTAGGTCCGGATCCCTTTGGCCTTTCGCGAATTACCGATGTTCGTCAGTGCAGTCGAGATCTCGATCCGGCTCAGTTTGATTTCAATATTATTCAGAGTTCGAGCCATGCCGGATATCCGGCCTTGAATCGTATGACGGCTCGGGATCTGCTCGCGCGCTCGAGAGTAAGAGAGCAGGGAAGCTTTGGCTCACAGCTATTTGAAATGGCGATCATCGCCTGCCAAGCAAAGTTCGGTCGGCCTCGAGAAGCGATGCGAATGACACCGAATGGTTCCCGGCGGCAAATTGCGATCGTTCGTCATGTGGGAGATGCTGTGGCGGGTTGTCGTGAAAATGAACCCGGCGTGGTGCAGGGTGAAGACTGCGTGCGGGAGTGCACACACGGGAGGACGCGATGATCAATCTGCAGCAGCTCGTGTCGCGTCTGATGGGCGGCGCTTTTGGCGTGATTGGGGGCGTGATCGTGGCGGGCAGCCTGTCGCTGCCCCCGCTCGCCTTTGCGCAGAACAAAAAGCGAAGTGTCGCTCAAGAGCCAGCCTGTGCGACTCCGCAGGCGGCGGCCCAGGAGCTGCTCCGCGCGGAGGCTGTGGGATGGCGATCCTCACGCCTTCGGCCGGCTTGTTTACAGCAAAAAGATTTCCAGCACCTCTTTGTGTCGGTATCTGATACAGGTGGTAGCGATGGCGAAGCCGCGCCGCGTGCGCTCGATGAAATGCAACCGACGAAAGTGATGAGCCTTCGCCCGATCGAGACGGGTCTTTATGAGCTGGAGTTTGTTTGGCGGTTTCGGCTCCAGGCCAACAGCGTCAGTGAAGTGCGCGACAAACTGCAATTTCGAATTTATGGACCGGCCGCCGCGCGAAGCTTTGGCTGCGTTGGTTTAGTTGCAGAGCCTCAGTATCGCGGCCGCAAGCCTTCCTGCGAGCTCAAGTAAAGCTCCACTCTGCTTCCACCATCCAAGACGCATTGAGTGTGACCCGAGCCCGAGCTCGATCGCCCTTTTCGAGTTTCGCGACTCCCGAGGGTGTTCCGGTGAGCAAAACATCTCCGGGCTCCACGGGGAAGTGGCGCAATACA
>CANHQR010000038.1 GCA_947462815.1 Pseudobdellovibrionaceae bacterium | reverse complement strand
GATGCCCGCAAAGTATTCCACCATGGTACCGATGCCGCCATCCACCGCGTCCATCATCGGCGCCGCCATCCAAAACACACTCGCAAATAACAAACTCATAACGCCTAGAAGAAAGCCCCAACCCCAGATCGGGTGCAGGAGCAAGGCGTCCAGCCGCCGAGTCCGCTGCCGCAAGCGGGAGACCGAATGCGAATGAGGTAACTCCGCCGTCCAGCTTTTCGCTTGCACGAGCTGCGACCGACGATCTTCGGCGAGCTTTACAGGTTCGCGCTGGTCCTCACGCTTTGTGGCCGATAAGGCATCTTCCAGAGTCCGCACCAATCGAGCCAAAGACGCATTCTCCTCGCGATTTGAGCCGCGAGGGAGCAACACCACTTGTGCACCGAGCTCCAACTTTAACTGCGACCAAATCTTGGCCGTTTCATCGAACGGCACATCGAGCAGATCCAACATAGTGATGACCAGGATCATGGGCACGTGAGCTCGCGGGGCAGCGACGCCTTGTGCGTCTCGACCTGATCGAAGAAGCAGAGCCACTTGCTGGGCAAGAGCCAGCTGTCTCTGCAGCTGTGTGGCATCCAGCACCACCACCACAGCTTGCGCCGCAGTTTGGCCTGAAGCTGACAGGCCGGAAGCTGGCAGAGCGGAGACCGATGAGACCGACGCGACGGCCTGTAAGGCTCGCAAGGTGACGGCTTCTTCAGGCGACTTTGGATCGAGAGAGTAAACCCCGGGTGTATCGACAATGGCGACACTTTGCCGGCTGATGGATGCACCGTCAGACGAAGCGCTCGCCTGCAAATGCCCCCAGTTGAGTTCAACCGTTGAGCCGGGATAGTTCACAGTCTTCACACTTCGCCCCGTCAGACGATTAAAGAGTGTCGACTTTCCAGCGTTGGGAGCCCCGACTAAAAACACGCGCGCTTGGTCGGATTCTTCAAGGGGCGACGCCCGCTGCGAAATGGATGCTTGGACGTCTGAAAGCGAGGGGTGTTTCACGATCCGCTCCCAGATGATGCACCTGCCTCATGAGTTGGATGCAAATTCGAGTGAGCACCAAAGATGCATTCGGCCTCCCGGCGGCGAAGTGCGAATTGCGAACCATGGATTTCGACAAAGATCGGCTCGCCCCATGCCGCGCGCGTCTTCACGACAAGGGTTTCGCCGGCCACGATCCCGAGATCCATGAGTCGACCACAAACAAGTTCGGCGTGAGCTGGTCGGCTGTTCGGGTGACGTTCCGGATGATTGTCCGATGGATGATCTGGATGTTGATTCGGGCGATGATCCAATCGAGAACTCGGGGAATATTCCACGATTTCGACCGAGGTCGCCGAGATCGAAGGCGTGACTTCGCCTCGAAGCTCACTCACGACAAATCGAAATTCGTCAACGGAGGTCTGTTGCGAATTCACTTGCAGCCAGGCTTGGTAAAGATCGATTCGTGACGTTTTTCGCGACATTGTTATCCTCGGTCCTCGCCGACAAACGTCGACTGTCGCTCCCCGTTTCTGCGATTTGAGAATTTCTCGGAACGGTTTCGGCGACGTGTGAACTGCGACCTGTGAACGGCGAACCGGGTCACGCTAACACAGCTTCACGCCTCGAAGCAGCCCGACCGGACAAATCGGTACTTATTGAAAGCGAGATGACAATTCAGCTCAGCGGCGTTGAGGACTTTGAGTTGCAGCAAGGTAACGACGCAAGGTTTCGACCATTCCGTAGTTCAAGGCATCGCAAATCAGCGCATGTCCGATTGAGACTTCTTGAATTTCAGGAATCTGTTGCAATAGCGTCGGCAAGTTTTCGAGGTTCAAATCATGACCCGCATTGAGGCCTAAACCGCAAGCCAGAGCTTGATCCGCCGCCTGCCGGTACGCCTTGAGCTGTTCAATCAAAGCCGGAGAGTTCAAAGCCTCGGGCTTGGCATGAGCCTCCGCGAAGGCTTCCGTATAGAGCTCGACGCGATCCACGCCCAGGTCTCGCGCAATCCGCGCATCTTCCGTGGAGAAGGTCTTGGGATCGACAAACAAGGAGACGCGTAAGCGTTGCCGCTTGAGGCGCTTCACCACGGCTTCCAAAGTTGAAGCTTGAGCTTGCACCAACCAACCCGCATCCGATGTCAGGGCGTGGGGAGGATCCGGCACGAGAGTCGCCTGGGCCGGTTGAACCTCCTCCACAAGACGCATCCAAGCTTCATCCGGATAGCCTTCGATGTTGAACTCGGTTCGCACCAGCGGACGAAGAACACGCACATCTTGGTAGCGGATATGCCGCTCATCCGGTCGAGGATGCACCGTAATGCCGTGTACGCCTTCGGCCTCGATCCGCGTCACCCAAGAGCTGAGATCGGGGTTGTTCTTTCCCCGAGAGTTTCGAAGCGTTGCCAATTTGTTGATGTTCACGGAGAGCTGGGTCATGCGTGGACGACTTATGTCACATTCCGACGACGCTGGCTAGACCTAGGTCGGCGGCAGTTCAAAGTTTTCGAGGCTTAGACCGATACAGTGGAGCGGCTTCTCATCAGGCCGTGCGTGATGGCGATCCATTCGTGCATCACGTGCTGAGAGCAGAGTGGCAACAAGTGCAAGCAACCGTCGGCCGACATGGACGACAAGGACGACAGCGAGAGGGAGTCTTCATGAGCGATCTGATTCGCCGAATGCGGCATCGCCGTTTTCAAATTAAGCCTGATGCGGAAGTGATGTTTCATGTCGAGCTTCCCACGGGAACAAAGCTCACCCTCCCCCTCGACAATGTCTCGTTCACGGGCGTCGGAGTGTGGAGTGCAGAATTGCCACCCGACGAGCAAATTCACGTCGGCGCCCTGGTTCCCGCCGCCAAGATCACCTTCCGCGATCACGAGTATACTCTAGGTCGTATGGTGCTGAGGACCACCGGACTTCGAGACGGTCGACAGTTTTTTGGCTTCTCTTGTGTCGACGCCAAGGTTCCTGTGGACTCCCCGCTTTCCAAACACTTTTTGCAGACCTTGGAAGAGCCAGATGCACCATTTGAATTTGAGCTATCGCCGGATCGTTTCAGCATGGCCTCTTTTGCCGAAACCGCGAGCTCAAATGTCGACATCTTTAGCAAAGTGCATCAGTTTTCTGTTTTCATGCGAGATTGGCGAAAGACCGCGAAGTTCTCCTATGAAAATATTCGCGAAGCCTCGCAAGGGCCGCGAATTTCTTTGGATCGAAAACGCCGCGGCGGACGCCAAGATTACATCATCATGGGTTCCAATGACTACTTGGGGCTCGCCGCACACCCCGAAGTTAAAGAGGCCGCCAAGAAAGCCATCGATGACTATGGCTTTGGCTCGACAGGCTCGCCTGTGACGACGGGTATCACGCGCCTCCATGTGGAGTTGAGCGAGAAGCTCGCCAAGATGTTCAAGAAAGACCGGGTTGTCCTCTTCAATTCCGGCTATGCCGCAAACGTGGGCATCATCTCGAGCCTCGTTCAGGCTCAGGATCTTGTCGTCGCCGACATGTTAGCGCATGCCTCGATTCAAGACGCGATGCAAATGTCGAAGGGTGCGGCCCGCTTCTTCAAACACAACTCCGTCGCCCACCTGCGACGCGTGATGCGTGAGCATCGCGATCAATACGCGGGCTGCCTTCTTGTGAGCGAAGGCGTGTTCTCGATGGATGGTGACGTGGCCCCGGTCGACGAACTGGTCAAGACAGCCAAAGAAAACAAAGCGCGTTTGATGATCGATGAGGCCCACAGCTTTGGCGTGATCGGCGAAAACGGCATGGGTGCCGTTGAAAAGTATAACGCCTATCAGGACGTCGATGTGATCATGGGAACTTTCTCGAAAATCGGCGGAGGCATCGGTGGATTTGCGGCCGTTAGCGAAGAGGTCGCTGATTGGCTCTGGTGCTGGGCCCGAGCCCACGTGTTTTCAGTTTCAATTCCGCCCTCTACGGCGGCCGCAGCTCTCAAAGCCATTGAGATCTTCGAGCGCGACCGCGAGCGCCTCCAGAAACTGCGCGACAACCTCGCACATTTTAAGAAGGGACTCGCCCACCTCGGCTACCACTTGCCAGCCTCCCACGAATCCGCTGTGGTTCCTGTGATCGTCGGCGACGAAAAGAAACTCGAGATCATGAATTCGGTTCTGATGGAACACGGTGTGTTCGTCGTACCGATTGTGTATCCGGCGGTGAGCAAGAACAACTGTCGCTTCCGTTTCACCGTGATGGCGACTCACACACAAAGCGACTTAGATTTGGTGCTGAACATTTTGGAGATGGCGATGTTGAAAGCCGACTTCAAGTTTAGCAGCGTGGATGAAGCGCGGGCTTCTTGATGCTTCATGAGTGGGCGGTGGCGATTCTGCTGGGTCTTTCGCAATTGTTGGGAGTCCCCAACACGCCGCCCGACTCTACCCATTGGACTCAAGCCGAATGGCAAATCCGAACCGCTCTCGACTCATCCCAACAAGCCGAGATTCGGCTCTACGAATCTGAGAGCACGTCCATTCTTGAAGCTTGCCAAACTGATCCGCAAGCCTTCATCAATTTTCCGCGCGTGATTCACGGCGCGCATGAAGTCTGGTCAGTTGATGCCCGAGGTGTACACAACAAAGTTCTGCAACAAGGCGATCCAAGCTTCCAGCGCGCTAGTGCCTTTTATGCCTCGCCATCGCTCGCTTGCGCCTCGATCCCGACCGATTCCGTTGGCCTCATTTGGCGAGTGACAAGCTACTCGGCCTACTTTGCGCGCATTCCCTATGAACCCCGACTTGCCCCGCGTGCGAGCTTCAACAATTTCTTTGCTCGCACCCTCCACATCGCGGGTGTCGGCATGGCCATCGTTCTTGGACTCTTTTCTCTGACGCTCTTTGCCGGCAAGGTACCTGGCCGCCTCAATGCGGCCGTCACTCTCAGCGCGCTCTTCTCCGCTGTGTATTTCACACTCACCGTCAGCGACGCTTACGGATTTGAATTGAGTATGCTAACAGCCCACCGAATTGCCGACCTCGGCGTTTGGTTCAGTATTCTTCTGCTGGCTTATTCTTTGCGCCTGGAGAACTTGATCGGCACACGCTTTTTCACCATCTACGCGGCTCACGTGGCGATCGCTGTGGCCATCATCGCCATGGCCGATTCCGGTGATGCGATCCAATTGGGGACATCGTTACCTTTTGCCATTTCACTGAGTCTCGTGATCCTACCGCTCAAAAAGACGCTGATGGATGTTTATCGCGGACGCTCGCGTCGTCGGTCGGTTTTGCAGTCAGGGACTTTGCTGCTTTTTTCTCTGGGCAGCTTCAACGAGATCTTTTCAGTATCGGGAGTCCTCGACACTCCCCCACTGTTCCCCCTTGCTTATTCAGGATCGGTTTTCTTCCTCGCTTTGGCCGTCAACGAACGCATCAGCGACACCTACCGTGAACGGGACTATTTGCGGGCTCACCTGGAGAGCGAAGTCGAACGCAAGACGCTCGCTCTCAAAGAGGCCCAAGCGGAACTCGTTCAGTCAGCAAAACTCGCCTCTTTGGGTACTCTGTCAGCCGGTATCGCTCATGAAATCAATAACTCTCTCAACTACGTGAACGGCGCACTTCAGCCACTGGAGCGTTTGGTCCAAGCCAAGATGCCCGAGACGGATCGCGCAAAAACACAAAATTTGTTCTCCGTCATGAAAGAGGGCCTCCAACTCACTGTGGAGATCGTGCGTTCGCTGCGATCCTACACCGGACTCAATCAGGCCAAGTTCAACGACGTGTCCCTCCGCCAGGTTGCGGAAACCACACTCACCATCTTGAGAAGCAAACTCCGAGGTCGAATCGAAACTGAGATCGACATTGATCCCAGCTGCAAAGTCTACGGAAGCGTGGTGGGCCTCAATCAAGTTCTGATGAATCTGGTGACCAATGCGATTGACGCCATGCCTGAGGGCGGAAAGCTCAGCATCAAAGCCCAAGCATCTCCCCAACACGAGGGGGATCTCGAGTTGGTCATCGCCGATACCGGAGCCGGAATGGATGCCGCGACTCAAGCTCGAATCTTTGAACCCTTTTTCACCACGAAGTCTGTCGGCTCAGGCACGGGCCTAGGCCTCCATATTGTGATGAATGAAGTTCGCCGCCATCATGGCCAGATCCGCGTGCAATCAACTCCCGGGCAAGGCACTCGCTTCACCGTCACTTTGCCTCGCGAGGCTCCAGCCCCAAGCCTCTCGATAGACGGAGCCGCCGCCTCAAATGCCTCATCGCCGGCTGGTTCAAACGCCGATTTACCCGCTGGTTCACCCGCTCATTCGCTGAACGGTTCAAGCGGCGGCAAGCCTGCGATCGCCCCGCACTCGACCCCTGATAAAAAGACCGAGGAGGCCGCATGAGCCAGTTGGATCAAAAGCCCATACTGCTTTATGTTGACGACGAACCTCAGAATCTTGTCGTCTTTGAAGCCGCACTTCCGGAGGAATGGCAAGTGCACACATTCACCAGCGCGGCTCAAGCGTTGGAAAAGATCGACGCCATTCAACCCCAAGTGATCGTCAGCGATCAACGCATGCCGGGAATGCCGGGCGTGCAGTTTCTCGAAATCGCCAAAAAAATTGTCCCTCACGCTGTACGGATCATTGTGACGGGTTATTCGGACGAAGACTTGATCGTCGAGAGCGTTCGCAAGGCGCACATTTTTGATTACATTCGAAAGCCTTGGGACGTCGACGACCTGCTCGCCAGTCTCCAGCGAGCTCTTGAACTGCAACGGGCCGAGTCCCAAGCCCGAAGCCTCATCCACGAGCTCAAAATGCGCGAACAGTCGCTGCGCGAGAGCCATCAGCAGCTCGAAGCCACACTGAAGGACCTGCAACTGGCCAAGCATCGCGAGGCCGAAATCCGCAAAGAGCTGGAGTGTTGGGTGCCACCCGCGATTCTCCAACGCATCCACGAACAAAAACTTGACGGACTAGAGCGACGAGATCTCGTACTCTTGGCCTTTGACCTGATTGGCTCATCCCAACTGCATGGCGTGGAGTTCCAAGGGTTACCCATTCGTTTGCAAGTGATTCAGCTCTTCACAGAGTGCGTGTTACGGCACGGTGGCTGGCGCGAATCGCATAGCGGTGACTCCGCCTACGCGCACTTTGGATTGAGCGACGAACTTCATCCCGCCGCGAGCGCGGCCCTCGCCGCGGCCAACGAGTTTCGCGTTGGACTCCGATCGCTGTCGAGCCGAAGTGGGGTCTCGCTTGAATGTGGAATCTCCCTGCACGTCGCGCTTTCTTGTCCGATCCACATTCATGAAACACAACTGCGAACACCTCGCGGTCCGGTCACCCAGAAAAGCTTCGACACCTCCTCGCGGGATGTAGATCTGGTCCATCGTATCGAGAAACTCATGCATCGGCTCCCGGGAACGAACATTGTCGCGACCCAAGCCTATGTTGAACTCTTTCGCGGCAGGGCCCATGCCGATCTGCCAACCGCCACGGTGCCGATTCTCGTCGACAAATTTTCACCCATCGGCTCGCATCACTTTGCCGGCCAACCGGATCCGGTGAGCCTTTCGGTGATCGCCAGCGATCGCGTCAAGCCTGAGGATCTGCAAGCTCTGCGGGACACGGCTCACGAGCCAACACTCAAAGCAGCCTGAACACGTCCACGGAACGCTTCCTCAAGATGCGAGGAAATTCGTAGTGGACCACTGATGGCCTTTCGCCTAAAACTGATCGCATGCTTCAAGCGGTCAAAGGCACTCGCGATCTCCTTCCCGGCACCTGCCGAAAATTCCGACACGTCGAACAGACGGCGTCCCAAATTTCTTCGCTGTACGGATTCGATGAAATCGAAACGCCGATTCTTGAACCCGCGGCGCTTTTTTTGCGCTCACTCGGCGACACATCGGACATTGTATCGAAAGAAATGTATCGATTCACCGATGCCGGTGGCGACGATCTCGTTTTGCGTCCCGAAGGTACGGCCGGCGTGGCGCGCGCCTTAATCTCGGAGGGCCTTGCCCAAGACTTGCCGCTTAAACTCTTTTATCGCGGCCCCATGTTTCGCCGCGAACGCCCGCAAAAGGGACGTTATCGACAGTTCTATCAATGCGGTGTTGAGCTCCTCGGGGTCGACTCGCCGGCCGCCGATCTCGAAGTGATCGCCTGTGGCTATCACATGCTCCAAGAACTGGGGCTCTCGCAAAATCTGACTCTGCGACTGAATTCCATCGGCGACGCGGATTCCCGTGCGCAGTTTCGCGAGGCGCTCAAAGCCTACTTTCAGGCGCATCGCGATGAGCTGAGTCAGGAAAGTCAGGATCGTCTGGAGAGAAACCCACTTCGCATTCTCGACTCGAAAGATCCACGAGATCGAAAACTTCTCGAGCAAGCGCCTCGACTGGCGGACTCACTGACGCCCGCTGCGCTCGAGTTTTTCAAGCAAGTTCAAGACGGACTCAAGGCCCTCAAAATTCCTGTTGTGATTGATCCATTGTTGGTTCGAGGCTTGGACTACTACTGTCACACGGTGTTTGAGTTCACGACCGAAAATCTCGGGGCGCAAAATGCCGTACTGGCCGGCGGACGCTACGACGGGCTCGTCTCCGACTTGGGCGGTCCGAGGGTTCCCGGCGTGGGCTGGGCCTTTGGCACCGACCGTCTTGTTTTGCTCTTGGATGAATTGCAGCGCGATTGGAAGAGCTCGGCAAGCTTTGCGTTGATCCCGATCGGCGAACGCGCCGAACAGGAGTTGCCGAGCTTGGCGCAAGATCTGCGTCGAGCCGGCCTTCGCGTTGATCTCAGCTTCAGTGGCAATGTCGGCAAACGCATGAAACGCGCCGACAAAGTGGGAGCCCTCGCGGCGGTGATTTTTGGGGACAACGAGTTGAACGCTGACCGTTTTCAGATCAAAGCCCTCAAAACCGGCACACAAAGTGAAGTGCCGCGGGCGCAAATCATTACGGAACTGCAAAGACTCATCACCTCACCCTGAAATTAACATGCCGCGTTAGGTTCCATCCGACAGAAATCCCTGAAAGCTGTTCGGCGCGCAACTCTGCCTATAGACGCCCGAGTCCTACTGCGAGTACTCCGTGGCCAAACAAGTGTTGGCAGCTGCAATTCATGTTGTCCGTCGGAAACCCGCCTCTGAATCGGCGCGACGTGAAGAGCAAAAGCCGCAAATTTAACCCACTGAATTCTTCGCGTGAGCAGGGGTCACTCGCAAAGTGGTCCCCGACGACTCGAGGGTTCGGAAAGGATCGCTCAATGTTCTCGATGAACAAGTTCCTCGCTTCGATGGTGATGATGGCTGCTTTGGTTGGCGTGAATTCGGCTTCGGCTCAAGAAGTTCAGCCTCGCTTGCAGGAGCCGCTCTGGACTTGCGGTTTGGAAATGGAAGTTTCAGGCATGGATATTCAGATCCTCGTCGGCTACTCCAAACTCGAAGGCACAGGCAAAATTTCTTGCGTGGACGTCTCGGGCAACACAGAAGTTCTGCCGGTGAAGGTTTCGATGGGAACTCCGGTTCTCTTCCCCCGCTTGGCATTTGCTCCTGCGATCTCAATTAAAGGTCTGGCGACAGGCATCGGTATCGCAACGGGTGGCCCCTCTGCTCTCCTCGGCAACTACTTGGTGGTCGACGCGAAGATCGCCGTGGGCGCCGGCTTGGGCGGGTCGCTCGCTCTGCTCGGACAAGAAAATGCCGTCACAATCAACCTCGGCATCCAGGGCATTGAAGGCTTCGGCATCGCTGTCGGCGGTACCTTCGTGAAATTGGAAGCTCTGCAGTAATCGTCGGGGGACCCTAGGGTCCGGCTGCAAGTTCTGACTTGGCCCGCACTCTCATTGGGGAGCGCGGGCTTTTTTTTGCCGAGTCCGCCTGCGCCAAATCTTGAGCCTAGGGTGATGTTTGTTGTGGTCTAATGACCATGTCAGAACATACTTCTCACTCTCCCGGCGCCTCCAAGGTTTCCGACTCACATCGTTTTCCACCGCCCGCAAGCTTTGCCTCACGCTCGCGGATGAATGCAGCCACCGAGACGGAGCTCAGGCAAAAGTTTGCACTGCAACCTGAAGAGGCTTGGGCCGCAATCGGCCGCCGCTTGAGCTGGTTTAAGCCGTTTACAAAAATCAAAGACGTGAGCTTTAAGTCGCCGGTGAAAATTCGCTGGTACGAAGACGGCACACTCAACGCAAGTTTCAATTGCATCGATCGACACCTGGCCCTTCGCGGCGACAAAGTCGCCATCATTTGGGAGGGCGACGACCCGCAAACCCCCGCGCGTCGCTACACTTACCGCGATCTCGCACGCGAGGTCGGATGCTTCGCCAACACGCTGCGCGCCCGTGGTGTACAGCGCGGTGACTGCGTGACCATCTATATGCCGATGATTCCCGAAGCCGTATTCGCGATGTTGGCTTGCGCGCGAATCGGCGCGATGCACTCCGTGGTGTTTGGCGGATTTTCGCCCGACTCCATCACGGATCGAATCATCGATGCACGTTCGCGTTATTTGATCACGGCCGATGAGGGCCTTCGAGGTGGCAAAAGAATTCCACTCAAAGCCAATGTCGATGCCGCTCTCGACCGGCTGGATGATCTCAAGAAGGGTTCGAAAGTTGACGTCCAGGTTCGCGAGGTTCTTGTGATCCGACACACGGGAGCGCTCGTCCCCATGCGGCCCGGACGCGACGTCGACTACGCTGAAGTATCGCGAGGTCTTCCCCACGACGCCCCCCCGGCCGAGATGAACGCCGAAGATCCGCTCTTTATGCTCTACACGTCGGGCTCAACGAACAAACCCAAAGGTGTGCTGCATACCACGGGTGGATATATGGCTTGGGTTTCATGGACGCATGAGCATGTTTTTGATCTGCAAGACAACGACGTGTACTGGTGCACAGCCGATGTCGGCTGGGTCACAGGACATAGCTACTTGGTCTATGGTCCACTCGCCAATGGCGCGACCGTGTTGATGTTTGAAGGCGTGCCGAACTACCCGGACGCTTCTCGCTTCTGGCAAGTCATCGACAAGCACCAAGTGACACTCTTCTACACGGCACCCACAGCTATTCGCGCACTCATGCGCGAAGGCGACGCACCCGTGCAGAAAACTTCGCGACAATCACTGCGTCTGCTGGGAACTGTTGGCGAGCCGATTAATCCCGAGGCCTGGCTTTGGTATCATCGCGTCGTCGGCGAGGAGCGCTGCCCGATCGTCGACACCTTCTGGCAGACGGAGACCGGGGGGATCTTGATCTCTCCACTTCCTGGCGCCACGACAACGAAACCGGGCTCAGCGACGCGCGAACTGCCTGGACTTAAGCCCGTGCTGCTCGATGAGAAATCCCAGAAGCTCGACGGCGAGGCCACCGGCCATTTGTGCTTTGTCGATTCATGGCCCGGGCAAATGCGCACCGTGTTTGGGGATCATGCGCGCTTTGAACAAACTTACTTCTCGACGCATCCGGGCTACTACTTCACCGGCGATGGTTGTCGTCGAGACTCTGACGGCTACTACTGGATCACCGGACGCGTGGATGACGTGTTGAACGTCGCCGGTCATCGTTTGGGCACCGCTGAGATTGAGTCGGCTTTAGTCGGGCACAAGTCCGTAGCAGAAGCTGCCGTTGTCGGTTTTCCTCATGATATCAAGGGCCAAGGCATTTATTGTTTTGTAACGCTCAAACTGGGCGAGCCCAGCTCTGACGAATTGCGAAGCGAGCTGACGCAGTGGGTACGAAAGCATCTCTCACCTATTGCGACACCGGATCGAGTTCAATGGGCCCCTGGACTCCCCAAAACGCGCTCCGGAAAAATCATGCGGCGTATTTTGAGGAAAATTGCAGAAAATGCGATGGCGACAGCGGAACAGAAAAACGCTCAAGCACTCCGTGAAGTTTTAGGCGATACGACCACACTGGCCGATCCCAGTGTGGTTGATGAACTGGTGAAGCTCTCCTTGAACTCTTAACTGCGAAAAGCTCTCGGGCTTAACAACCCGATTGGCAACGAGATCGGCCGCGAGACCGTATTGCCTTCGCCCCCCCTACTCGAGAGGCCGGTTGCCTAGACCTCGCCCTCAGGCTACCGCGTTGATCCTGACTTGTCTCATGGGGTGAAAACTCGCGACAATGTTCAGGAGATGTTGTCGCATGCCACACCCTCAGGAACGAAGCGCTTCCACGATCGAATGAAATCGAATGGTGGCCTGGCGTCGCGCCTCGCTCCCGCCAAACTCGGCAGCACCGGGCTTTGGGTTTCTCGACTCGGTTTCGGTTCCTATCGCGTGCACGAGCACGAGCCCGATCATCGCGAAGCTCTGTTGCAAGCGCTGCGCAGCGGGATCAATGTCATCGACACGAGCGCCAACTACACCGACGGATCCAGTGAGCGACTCATCGGCCAAGCCCTCCAAGATTTGTTTCAAAGCTCCGATGAGTTTCAACGCGACGAAATCGTAGTCATCAGTAAGGCCGGATTCATTCAAGGCTCGCTCTTGGCCCAAGCCAAGGCCGCGCAAAAATCAGGCGCCGAACTTTGGCCAGATCTGGTCGAAGTCTCAGCCGATGTCTGGCACTGCATTTCTCCGGCCTTCTTGGAAGTTTCTCTTGAACACACGTTGCAGCGCCTCAAACTCGATCACCTCGATGTGCTGCTCATTCACAACCCCGAGACCTTCTTCAAAGCTTCGCGAAAGAACATCGACGAACGAAAGACATTCTACAAGCGTCTGCAAAATGCTTTTGCTTATCTCGAAACGCAGCGCCAAGCGGGACGCCTTCGGTGGTACGGCATTTCCTCCAACGGACTGCCCGAACCGGAGAATCAAAGCTCACATGTTTCGCTCACCAAGCTGCTGGCCGCGGCGGAGGCTGCTGGCGGAGCCGAGCACGGCTTTCGCGTCATCGAGTTCCCCATGAATCTCTTCGAGGCTCAGCCCCTGCTCTTTCGCCAACAAGATGGCCAAGCCCTTCTCGAATTGGCCGCCGCTCGCGATCTCGGAGTTCTCACGAATCGCCCGTTCAATGCGCGTCGCGAGGGCCGAGTCCAACGCCTCGCCCGTTTTGCCGAACACAATGGGGTGGAGATCAAAGGCGAACTCCATGCAACGCTGGGCCAAGTCTTAGAACTCGAGCGCCAGCTTCCTATCCGCACCAAGCCGATTCCCATGGGCCTTCGCTGGGGCCATGAACTTCGCGAGCCGATCGCCGAGCTCGGCGACGTGCTGTCTTGGCGCGAGTTTGCCTTGATGAAGATCTACCCTTCAATTCGACAAGCCTTGAGTCGCTTACCTCAAGATGCGGCCGCGCAAGCATGGCGATCTCGCTATGAGCATGCGATTTCTCGTTACCTCGATCTGATCACCGCGGACTTGGAAGTCATGGCCAATGCTAAGTCTCAGGTTTTCATGGAACAGATCGATGCCTTGATTCCGCAACTCAAAGGCGCTGAAAGCCTCGCGCTCAAGGCCGTCGAGGCTCTCGTGGGCCTCAGCCAAGTGCATAGCGTCCTGGTCGGCATGCGACGCCCTCGCTACGTGCAAGATGTCATGAGAGCCAAAGGCTTACTCACTCCCGAACAAGCTCTTGAGCTCATGCAGTCGCTGCAGCGACACCGGAGCTGATGGAGAGAAGCTCGAATCAGGCGGCAGCTTTGATTCGCTGGCCGTTGAAATCCACAATGCGCGCGGTGGTTTCATCGGACTTTTTGACTTCCACGCTTGGCGCTGAAGGGTGTGACTCTAAAAAGATTTTCACTAAATCCGGATCGAACTGTCGACCCGCAAAATCCATCAGCTCTTTGTACGCCACTTCTGGCGCCAAACCCTTTCGATACGGACGGTCAGCTGTCATCGCATCGTAGGTGTCGACGACGAGAATGATTCGGCTCGCAAGCGGGATCTGCTCTTTCATCACACCATGCGGGTAACCGCGTCCGTCCCAGCGCTCATGATGATGGCGCACACCGGGAATCGTCAGCCCAAAGAACTCCACGGCCTGCAAAGGATGCAAGATCTCCACGGACTTTACAGGATGCGACTTCATGACTTCATACTCTTCATCAGTGAGCTTGGCCGGTTTGAGGAGCACCTCATCGGGAACACCGACTTTGCCAATATCGTGGAAGAGGCCGGCGTATTCGACAACGCGGACATCATCGCGAGAAAGCCCCGACGATTGCGCCAAATGCCGCGCCAATTGCGACACTCTCACGCAATGATTAAAGGTCTCCCGGTCTTTGACTTTCACCATGGTCATGATGCTTTTGGCGACATCAAGTGACCAATCGGGAATGTCGTAAGCCATAGTTTCTTTTCGGAAATCCGGTCTGATGACCTGAGTCGAAAGCTGCCAAAGGTTAAATAAGCGTTGGGAAATCTCAGCTTGTCTCACTTTGAGACGAAATCACGGCCGCTCACCTCAAAAAAACAAAGGTCTCACTCACTTTTGGCCCAGAGCTTTCGCATCCATTCCAAAGCTCCACGCGGATCGGCCGTGGGCGGTACACCCGCGGCACGCTCACAAACGCGCCAAAAGTCGCGGTACTCGGGATAGGTTTTAAGGAAGTTGCAACCGCGGCGTGCATCGTTTCGCTTCACGAACTCATAGAAGTGCACACGCGACTGTAAATCAAAATCACTCCGCTCTTCGCGCGCCATCGACTGATACAAACCCTCCAAGAGATGCTCACGATAACTCCACCACGAGCCGTACCACTTTTGCGTTCGCGCGATGCGATCATTTTTTTCTTCGAGTGGTTTGATGAACTCGATCGCCTCTCCCACGTAGCGTGCGAAGTCCGGAGTTAGAATGAGTGGATTGTGATGTCGAGGAAAACTCACGACGTTCTTCATGAGTCCCAGCTCTACGTTGTACTTCTCGTTTAGCGATTGAACCCAACGAATGAAATCCGGAAGACTGGATATACTGAACGTGTTAATCGCAATCTGAAACCCCATCGAAAACTGGTTTTGATTGAGACCTTGCTTTTGCATGTGCGTGAGCAGCATGTTGACGTTCCGCTCGAGCACTTCCCATTTCAAACCAAAGCGAATGTATTCGGCCCGTGGCCCCAAGGCCTCAATGCTCGGCTGTAAGCGGAACAAAAAGTACTCCGCTAAACGCGGCATGAAGTCCATCAGCTTTTGCATCTGCGGCAGTGCCGTATTCATATTGGAAAGCACGCCGAGCTCTGGCCGAGGACGATCCCCAGGCCCCAGATCCTTGTAAGCGGCGATGAGTTTTTCGAGCAGATCATAGAACTTGGGAACATAGGTTGGCTCACCACCCAAGATGTTGATGGTTTCAACCTTGTGACGTCCAATATCGTAAAACCACTCCCAAAACACCGGCTCCAACTCAGGCGGCGCCTCAGGGAAATCTCGCTTGTACTGCGCCTCGGTCATTTCACCGTTCTTGATCAACTCCTGCGCCCATTGCGTGGAGTAATGAACCGAGCAGTAAGTGCATTTTAAATTACAATGATTGCCGAGAACGATCTCCAACATTTGTGGGTTATTACTATGAAGAATGGGTGAATCGATGGTGAGCTCTTTGAGCTCGCGCTGAACGATTTCGTCGAACTGCTTGGCTGTGCCCGGCCCCAATCCCCGCTTCACATAATAGTCTCGCGCCCATTCATAAGCACCGGAGCGAGGACTGGTTGCCCCGTTGTGCTCGAGACGGACACAGCTTTCACAATCGATATGCGTGATCCCGAGAAGCTTTTCCAGACGCCGCTCTTTTTCATAGGGCAGATTCATGATGGCGTCTTGACCATAGGTCTTCAGCTGCTCGGAAGTGATCACTTGCTTAGGAACTCGGCAGCAATTGCGAATATGTCCGCTCATCAGGTTGACGATCGGATAATCCCACTTGAAACGGCAAAGCACGTTCTCGTAGCCAACGGAGACCGGAAAACGCACTTCGGGCATTTCTTCGCGAATCTTGATCTTGGAGATCGTCATGCCGAGATGCTATGCGCGCAAGAATTGGATTGGCAAGTTGAAGCGCTCGCCGGGCACGGTTTAGAGAGCCTGTCAGGCCGCGCGAAGCGGCCGTTCAGGTCAAACAGCATTGAGCTTAAACCCTTAGGGGCGAATCAATTCGCCGTGTGAGTCTGAGCGAACTTTCGCAGATCATCGACCATACCGATGCCCGCCAGCATCACAGCCTGCTGAAGCTTTAGATTTTCCTGGACCTGAGCCGAAGCTGTGGTCACCGCTTGACGTGCGAACGTCAACGTCTGTTCCGCGAGCGCCTGCTGAACGCGAAGCTGCTGAGCTGTGAGCTCGCGAAGCAGCTGCGCTCCCGATTCAAATGTCGAGGCCTGAAAGCCTGTGAAGTCGAATGCCGATTTGGTCGTTGATTCTTTGTTAGCCATGTCCTCACTCCTTGGTTGGCGGTCACTTAGGCCGTGACCTTCCGATATGCTCACGACACAAAACCCCGCACGCAATGATCGCCCCATTTGAAATGCACTTTTAGAGCCGCGGCTCTAAATGCCCCAATTCCGAAACTGGGTTTGGACGTCGTCGATCAAAATCGCCCAGACTTTCGAGATGCACCGTCTCTTTTCCAAGCGCTCCAAGGATTCGAAGCCCCACGCTCCGCGATCGCCGGTGACCTCTCCCGTCGCAGCGCCTGAGGCCTCGCTCACCGAAAAGCTCGATCATTTCTGGCAGTCTTGGGCGAGGCGTCCGGAGCGAATCGAGCTGGCCGCACGCCTGCTGCATCGATCAGTCGACCTCTGGGCCTCGGAACTGTGGACCTTGAACAAAAGGGCAAGGCGCCCCTGGACCTTTTCGTCTTCAAACTCGGCAACAAAACAAGAGCCCGACGAATGAGTGCGGTTTCCCTCTTTGAGTCGCTCACATCGCCGCAATGGGGTGCTCTCGGTCGCTGGCATCGAGATTTGCTTCAAGCAACCCCTTATCGAGTGATTCACCGGCATCACAACCTCCAGCTTCGTCAGTACGATTCTTGGAGCAAAGATCCGCGCGGACGAGTCATCATCTTGCCCTCGCTCATCAATCGCCCCTATGTACTCGATCTGGGGCGCGGACGGAGTTTACTGCGCGCCCTCTTAGGCTGGGGTTATGAAGTTCAACTCATCGACTGGGGAACTCCGGGCCAATATGATTTTGATTTGGGACTGGAAAGTTTCTTAGAAGACCGCTTACTTCCCGCTTGGCAGGCCGCGGATGCGGGAAGTCGATTTGTTCAACGACATCCCGACGCCGCTCCCCACCTAATCGGCCATTGCTTGGGAGGTGTTCTGGCCCTGCTCGCGGCCGCTCGGCGGGCTCCGCATGCACGACTGACCTTGCTCACCACGCCGATCGATCCCTTCGCGACACAGGGCCAGCCCGACACACTTCTGCAGGCATGGGCCAAACACCCGAGTTTCGACTTTCGCAAACTCGGCCGACAACTGGACACCCTGCCCTGGCCGATTCTCCAGGCGAGTTTCCAACTTCTACGACCGGCTTCTCAACTCCAAAGATGGCGGCAGATTCTCAAATCTTGGCCAGACCCTGCGCAGCGCGAGGCTTGGCTGCAAATGGAAATTTGGTCGAATGATGGAGTGAGCGTGCCCGGCGAGCTCATGGCGGACCTTATTGAGAAAGTTTATCGCGAGCGCAGCCTCGCGGGCACCAACGCCCATGGAAGCTGGCAAAGGATTCGCGAGCTCCACGGGGAAGTTCACGCCTTGATTGGTCTTGATGATCACATTGTGCCTGAGCCCTGCGCGAGCGCCATTGAAGCGCTTCTCCCCAAAACCCAGATCCGCCTGCATCGCGCACGCGGCGGCCATTTGGGCGCTTTGCTTTCGCGTCGATCACGAGAAACAATTTGGCCAGAGATTTGGGCCACGAACTGAAGACTCAGGTTCGGAAAAACCCGAAGCGAAACTAGCCGCTTCGTCGGCGCCTTAAGGCGGCGGATGGCACTGAGTTTTTCAGCCAAAAAGTTCGATCGTAACGGTCTGAAGCCTCGCGCCAGTCTTTTTCGGAAATACTTTGAGAAAGTCTTCGCAGCTTCATTTCGCTGGGAAGTTCGCGATCCGCGAGGACTTTGAGGAAAGTGGGATGCTCATCGAAATTAGGCGCCAGCTCAAACATCAGAGCCGAAAATCCAGCTAAGTCCGAAACTGTTTGAAAGCCATAGCGGCGGGCTTTGTGAATCGCGACTTGAATTCGGCGCTCCAAAACGTCGCGGTCGATGTGCTGAACGACTTTGGCGTGGTGATTGCGAAGATGCCAATGCAGCACATGCACCAGATCGCGCTCAATAGCCTGACCGCAAGTCTCCAGCTGCTCACGCGAAAGATCCAACAGACAAGCCTCGGGCTCCGGCACTTTACGTTGCCGCGGACCCATGGGTGATTCAACCAGACGCACCTCGACTTGTGCGAGATCCGTCAATCCAAACGCATCACAAGGACCAAAGAACTTCGCTCGATCCGCCGGCGTCCAGGTCGATAGCAACACGCCGAGCACCGAAGCGTCATGAAAGCGCAAAAAGTAGGGACTGCCATCCGGACCTCGGGCAATCACAAAGCGCGAAAAATGTGCGGCCAATTCTTTGAGGTCAAAGCGCGAGACGACAAACACGCCCCAGCGCTCTGTGCTTAAACCATCGAGAAGTGTCGAGAGGCCTTCTGGAGGAACACGCACAAGCCGCGGTGGCTCATAAGTGACCCTTTCCCAAGCGATCATCTCAAAGAACTGCGGATCTGTGTCCCGCAAATCCAGTTTGACGGAGGGCTCAAACGCGAAGGAGTCAAAGAAGGGATCAAGAAGCGCGTAGAGCTGGCTTTGACCAGCGCGGGCCGGCGCGGACCATCCCGCCAAGCGCTCACGCACTTGTTCTGAGCTGAATTGCTCCATGATTTCTATCGTCGCTTCTTTACGCTTCATCGAAGGTGCGCCCATATGCCTCTACCTATCGGCTGAATCTGCGGCGCGGCTTGAGCCGCGAACGGCGGGATTTGTGAAGTTCTGGATCACCTTGGAGGAATGGATCGGCCATGAGATCGTGGATCAGGCTGAGACGTCTCAAGCTGAGGCGCGAACGAATTGACAAGCTCGGCTCCGGCTTCTCCAATGAGGAATCGCACCCTGAGCTCATGAGGTGCCTTTACAAAAGTTGCTCTACCCGACTTCAAATGCCAGAGGTGCCACCGATGTCCGACACTCCGATTCGCCCCCCGCGCCGGCAACGCCCCCGCACCAAGCGTCGCATGATCGATAAGGTCAACTTGCAGAAGCTCCATCAACCTGCGGGCACACCCATTCACTCGGGTGTTGCGCAAGAGTTCGATGCCTTCGCTACAGCTTTGATTTTCAACTCTCAGAATCTCATCGAATGGCTGCATATTGATCCTGAACAACTGCAATTGATCAAAGGCGCTCCGGGCGACACGCTTTGGCTCGACGTTGAAGGTGTTCATGATACCGAGCTGGTCGGACAAATCGCCGCAAGCCTTGATCTCCACCCCCTCACCGCCGAGGACGTCGTCAACTGTGGCCTCAGGCCGCAATTTGAGTCCTACCCCGGCTACTTCTTTTTTGCGGTGAAAATGATTTATCTCTCCCATGAGGCCAGCCTCGATGGCCTCGACCAGGAGCCGCATCTGGTCAGCGAACATGTGAGTTTGATTTTGAAGGGCCAAACCCTTCTGACTTTTCAAGAGCGACCCGGCGACGCTTTTTCCCGCATTCGGGATCGCTTGCGCTCGCAAACCGGCAAGCTTCGCCATCGCGGCGCGGACTACTTGCTCTACACTTTGCTCGACGCCATCGTCGACGGCTACCTTCAGGTGGTGGATCACTTGGGTGATCGGATCGAGAAGCTCGAAGACGAACTTCGCCGTGGGCCGCGCGCCGATCATCTCAATCGCATCTATGCCTTAAAGCGAGAGATTCTCTGGCTTCGAAAATCCATTTTCCCCGTGCGCGATTTGCTCAACAAAGTGCAGGTCGAACAGAGTGTGTTTCAGGATAACACCAAGCTATTCCTGAAGGATCTTTCGGATCATGTCGCCCAGGTGGTGGATTCGCTTTCACTCTCCATGGAAATGGTGTCCGTGCTATTTGACTCATGGCACTCACTGAACAATCAAAAGATGAACGGGATCATGAAGGTCCTGACGATGATCTCAACCGTGTTTCTGCCGCTCAACTTCATCGCCGGCATTTACGGGATGAACTTCGAACACATGCCCGAGCTCAAGGTGCCCTGGGCCTATTACGCGACACTCGTCGCCATGGCGTTTGTCGGCTTCTCGAGCCTCGCGTTTTTCGTATGGAAAGGCTGGCTCTGGGAGCGCTCACATCGCGAGCATGTCCAGCCTTCTCCCTCTGCGTCCAAATCTTGACGCTGCCACATATGAAGGCAGTTTTTTGACAGATCGATGACAGATTTCCGACCCCGATACACAGTGTCGATCGCCAAAAAAACCAGCATGAAACCCTGCAAAATTACAAGAATTCGTGGAATTTGGCAGAGCTAAGGACTTGTGGGCTCTGCTTGAAAAGCGGCGCGCGGGTTCGCGAAAAATTCGAAGCCTTGAAGTTCTGAAATCCTCTTTGACAGAAAAAAAAGCCGCCAATAGCGTCGGTCTTGAAGGCGCACTTCGGTGGGCCTGACGCAAGATTCGAAAACGCGATCGAGCGATCCCTTCAGAAGTCTCCTCGGAAGTTTCTTCGGAGATCTGCTCGGAGGGTTCTTCGTAAGGCGTTTCGGAGGGCTCATCGGAGGGAACTGAAGCGAAGTGAAAACTCCGCCACAGTCGAAGAGCCGCTTCGGCCAGCCGATCGCGCGGCGAAGTTTTGAGGGGTCAAGGTTTTGAGGGTCAACACAGTTGGATCGCGAGCGAGAGGCCACCGGGTCCTCGGCGCAAAGACAACGACGCCGCTTTTGCGAGCGCCGAAGGGTTCACTCACCTCGGAGCTCGGATGCGGCGACATCAACTTAGAGGATAAAAAACGCTCGCAACGAATGCGAGTCACAAAGTTAAGAGCTTCGAACTCGAAACGAAAAAAGTGAGAAGCTTTAAAAAGGTCAGGAGACACGCGTGAACATCGAGACAGAAAACACAACTCAGGCCTCCACGAACTCACAGCGCCCCACGCAGACCGTGGCCGGCATTGCCCCATCGATGCGGGTTAAAAAGCGCGACGGCCGCTTGGAGCCGGTCAACGTTCTTAAGATTGTCGACCGCGTGACACGTTTGTGCGGCGGCCTCACTGAAGTGGACCCCCACCGCGTGGCCATTCGCGCGATCTCGGGCCTGTACGATGGCGCAACCACCAAAGAACTGGATGATCTCTGCGTGCAGACCGCGTCGCTGTTGATCGGCGAAGAGCCTCAGTACTCTCTGCTCGCCGGTCGCCTGCTCTCGACCTACATCGACGAAGAGGTCGTGCAGCTGGGTGTCCGCAACTTCATGGAGTCCATCGAGTTCGGCCACAAGCATGGCCTGATCGCTGAACCGACGCTGAATTTCGTGCGCAAGAACCGCGAAAAGCTGGAAGCCGCGATCAACCCTTCGCGCACTCAGCTGTTTGAGTACTTCGGGCTTCGCACCATCTATGATCGCTACCTGCTGAAAGATCCCAAGAGCCGCGCGGTGTTTGAAACGCCCCAGTACTTCTTCATGCGCGTCGCTTGCGGCCTCGCCCATAGCGCCGAAGAGGCCATCGAGCTTTACGAATTGAATTCGCGCCTCGACTACATGCCATCGACTCCGACGCTGTTCAACTCCGGAACTTTGCGTCCGCAGATGTCGAGCTGCTACTTGCTCGACTCGCCTGAAGATGATCTCGGCGCGATCTACCAGAAATACACCGATATCGCCCTGCTTTCGAAATTCGCGGGCGGCATTGGCGTCGCTTACCACCGCGTGCGCTCGCGCGGCTCGCTGATCAAGGGAACGAACGGGCACTCCAACGGCATCGTGCCATGGCTGAAGACCCTGGATTCGTCCGTCGCGGCTGTGAACCAAGGCGGCAAGCGCAAGGGTGCTTGCTGCGTGTACCTGGAAACTTGGCACTCGGACATCGAAGAGTTCCTCGAACTTCGCGACAACACGGGCGATGAGGCCAAGCGCACCCACAACTTAAACCTCGCCAACTGGGTCCCTGATCTTTTCATGAAGCGCGTGGAAACTGATCAAATGTGGTCGCTGTTTGACCCGAAGGCCGTACCGCACTTTACCGACATCTACGGCGAAGAGTTCGAGAAGGCTTATCTCGAGGCGGAGGCCAAAGGCCTCGCCATGCGCCAAGTGAAAGCTCGCGATTTGTACGCGCGCATGATGAAGACGCTCGCGCAAACCGGCAACGGCTGGATGACCTTCAAAGACGCCTCCAACATGAAGGCCAACCAAACCAAGCTTCCCGGCAACGTCATTCACCTTTCCAATCTCTGCACGGAGATTTTGGAAGTGACCTCGAACAAAGAAACCGCGGTTTGCAACCTCGGCTCGATCAACTTGGGTCGCCACGTGATCGAAACCGCCCACGGCCTGGAGTTCGATTACGAAAAACTCGCGAAAACCGTAAAGACGGCGGTGAAGTTCCTCGATCGCGTGGTGGACATCAACTTCTACCCGATCGATCAAGCCGCCAAGTCCAACGCACGCTGGCGCCCTGTGGGCTTGGGCGTGATGGGCCTTCAAGATTTGTTCTTCAAACTGCGTCTCCCCTTTGATTCCGCGAAGGCTCAAGAAGTCTCCCGCCGCGTGGCTGAGGAGATTTACTTCCACGCCTTGGAGACGAGCTGTGATCTGGCCGAGCAGTATGGCCCGCATCCGGCTTTCCAAGAAACACGCGCAGCTGATGGCGTGTTGCAGTTTGACCTATGGGGTGTAAAGCCCACGGACGAGGGGCGCTGGAACAACTTGAAGGCGCGGATCAAAGCCAAAGGTCTTCGCAACTCCCTGCTGATTGCGATCGCCCCGACGGCGACCATCGCATCGATTGTCGGCGCCTACGAGTCGATTGAGCCGATGGTGTCGAACTTGTTTAAGCGCGAAACGCTCTCGGGCGAATTCCTGCAAGTGAACAAGTACCTGATCGGCGAACTCAAAGCGCTGAACCTTTGGAACGACCGCATTCGCAACGAGATCAAAAAGGCCGAAGGTTCGATCCAAGGAATCAGCGAAATTCCAGAAGACGTGCGCATGATCTATCGCACGGCTTGGGAGTTGCCGATGAAGTCCTTGATCGACATGAGTGCGGATCGCGGCGCCTACATCGACCAAAGCGCTTCGCTGAACTTGTTCATGGAAAGCCCGACCATCGGCAAAGTGTCGAGCATGTACATGTACGCCTGGAAGCGCGGCGTAAAGACGACTTACTACCTGCGCTCGCGCCCCGCGACCTCGATTAACAAGGTCACGGTGTCGAACACCGGAGCGGCCGAACCCACGGCGACAGCACCCGCAATCGAAGCCAGTCCGGCCACGCCGGCGGCGAAGACCTACAGCGACTCCGAGGCTGTGGCGTGCTCGCTGGAGAATCCGGAAGCTTGCGAGGCTTGCCAGTAAGTAGAGTGGAAAGCAGATCGCCGACTCGAAAACTGAGCACTCAAAAAAGCGCTCAAAAAAGAGAGAAAAAGAGAGAAAAAGACTGAAACGATCGAGGAAGCGTGACGCTTCCTCCAACGAGGACCAAAGGACAACACGATGAACAACATGAAGTTGCTCGACCCCGGATTCAACCTGACCCTGCGCCCGATGCGCTATCCGACCTTCTACGAAATGTATAAGGACGCGATCAAAAACACGTGGACGGTGGATGAGGTCGACTTTTCTCGCGATGTGACTCACTTGCAAACCAAGCTCACACCCGCCGAGCGCCATTTGATCAACCGCCTGGTCGCCTTTTTCGCCACGGGCGATTCGATTGTCGGCAACAATCTCGTGCTCAATCTTTACAAGCACATCAATGCGCCCGAAGCGCGCTTGTATCTGTCGCGCCAGCTTTATGAAGAGGCGCTGCATGTGCAGTTCTACCTGACCTTGCTCGACACTTACATTCCGGATCACGACGAGCGCGCGCGGGCTTTCGCAGCGGTTGAGAACATTCCCTCGATCAAGAAGAAGGCCGACTTCTGCTTTAAGTGGATGGATTCGATCAACGAGCTCGACAAGCTGGAAACCCTTCAAGATCGCCGTCGCTTTGTCATGAACCTGATTTGCTTTGCGACCTGCGTTGAGGGGCTCTTCTTCTTTGCGGCTTTCGCTTATGTGTACTTCCTGCGCTCCAAGGGTCTCTTGGATGGTTTGGCCGCGGGAACCAACTGGGTGTTCCGCGATGAATCTTGCCACATGAACTTCGCCTTCAAGGTCATCGAGACCGTGCGCAAAGAAGAGCCGGAGCTCTTCGACGAGCGCATGAACCAACTCGTCACCGAGATGCTGAAAGAAGCCGTGGACTGCGAAATGACTTTCGCAGAGGACATTTTGGGTGGCGGCATCGCCGGCCTCTCGCTGACCGACATGCGCGAGTATTTGCAGTTCATCGCCGATCTTCGTCTGCAATCGCTCAACATTAAGCCGGTGTTCGGCTCAAAGAACCCCTTCTCCTTCATGGAGCTGCAGGACGTTCAAGAGCTCACCAACTTCTTTGAGCGCCGCGTGTCGGCTTACCAGATGGGTGTCAGCGGCCAAGTCGCCTTCGACGAAAGCTTCTAAGTCTCTGCCCTTCAACGGACCCAAGGTCCACGAGGCCTTGGGCACAGATCACGGCGAGCCCCCTGGGGTTCGCCGTTTTTTATGATTCGAAGACTCAGGCTCGCACGACAAACCGATTCGCCCGCGAGATCAACCGCAGCTCGCTCGGGATCGGCAGCCCTGGCCCAGCCACCCCGCCCACACTCGCATTCGTCGCCGAAGCCAACTGCTGCACGTGACCCTGCAGCTGCGTCAGCAATGCTTGGGCAGCCCGCGGCCCCGGCATGACCTCAAGACCCGTCAAGCTCAATTGACCCATCGCTTGGTCGACCCTGCTCAAATCCGCCACCATCCCGGTTTCGACATCCACGCGGCCTGACCACACCACTTCAAGTCGCCACTGCGCCGGCCGATCGGCGATGCTCACCGAGATAATCTTCGCACGCACCAACTTCACGTCCGACTGCGCTCCTGCCCAAGCGCTCATAGACTCGTCCCGCCGGCCAAAGTGATGAAATACTGGGTTTCATTGCTCGCACCACTCACGGCCACGGAATTCATAATCACTTTCGCTCCGCCACCGATGTGGAGGCCGCCCGTGCGAAAACCTAGCCCCCCCTCGACGATCGGAGCCGAAGTCCCTTTGGAGACAAAACGCCAACCGGGTCCCGCAAAGGCCGAGAAGCTCATCGCCTCATCCCCCACATCGATCCCCGCCCGGAGACTGGTGTCCAAGCCGTAAACGTTCTCCGTCCCGGTTTGAAATCGCGCAAAGCCCGAGTTACGCCAAGTGAAGAACTCCGCAAACTGCGCATTCACCCCGACGTTCATCTCCGAGACGCTGACGCCATTCACACTTCCCGACGAAGCGCCCACATCCAAACTCAGTTGTGCACGCGCCAAGTCTCCGCGCCCCCCGGCGAATGCCGTGACCAAGATGACACCGACCAAGCGAGGAAATTGAAGGCGAAGTGAACTCGGCATGTGAAACCTCCCGGAAGACATTGTCAGGACGGTCTCCTCATCACATCATAGGCTATGCAAGTCGTCGCCACTTTTTTAGGCTTCCAAGCAAGCTGGTGGATCCTGGTGTTGAGTGCCGATCATCCCGCGACGTCGGTCATCGCCTTGGGGCTCATTGGCATATGGACCCTCGTGGCCTTTGTCCGAGGCCACAGGCACTGGGTGCATGTGTTGGGCTTCACCGCGATGGGTGGCGCACTTGAAGGCCTCTTACAAAACTTAAATCTCGTCGCCTATGCCGGCGAATTTCAAACTCAATTCACGCCCGAGCTCGCTCTGCCCCCTCTCTGGCTGGTCGGACTTTGGTACATTTTGGCTGTGGTCGCGCTTGAGACACCGAAGTTTTGGCTGCGCCTGCAAAGTCGAGCTTGGCTCGCACCTTTACTGGGCGCCCTCGGCGGCCTCAGCTCGTATGCGCCGGGGCCAAGCCTTGGCGCTTTGACCTGGCCTCAAGGTGCTTTAGCTGGATTGATGGCCGTGTCGGGGATCTGGGCCCTGGCCTGCTGGGTTTTGGTGTATCGATTTCCCTGGTCGACCCTCTCAAGGTGAAGCTTTTCGAGTCCCTTTGGCCTCGACGTTGACGAAGTCGGAGCGAGCAAAGCACACTCGCCGTCAAGTTTCCGCAAGCCTCGGGGTGTCCTCCATGTTTGGCCGTCTCAATTCCATTCTCATCAAGGGTCTGATCACACTTCTGCCACTCACGATCACGCTGTATCTGATCACGTGGATGGCCGGCAGTCTTGAAGGCAGCTTCGGCAGCGTCATCACCGCATTTTTGCCAGAGGGCTATTACATTCCGGGCCTTGGCATCCTGATGGCGCTCACGACAATCTTCTTTGTGGGTCTCATCGTCGAGCACTACCTCACCCAACGCGCCGTCGAAGGCCTCGAACGCCAACTCAAGCGTCTTCCCGTGGTTCGCGCGATCTACTCGCCGCTTCGCGATCTCACCGATCTCTTGAGTCGCGCCCAATCCAGTTCGCAAGGTGGCGGTTCGCAGCGCGTGGTGTTCATTCGCTTTGCTCCGGGTATTGAGCTGATGGGTCTGGTGATGCGAGACCGCTTTGACGATTTGCCCGGTCAGCCGATTGAGCCCGGCAAAGTCGCGGTCTTCGTACCTTTTAGCTACGGCTTTGGTGGCACGACCTACATCGTCGATGCGAGTGCCGTGCGCGAAACTCAGCTCACCGCGGATCGCGCCCTCCAGCTGGCCATCACCGGCTGGGTGAAGGCGAACAAGTCGACAACTTAAGCCCCACCGTCATCGCGTGAGGCTGAACCCTCGCGAGAGAAACGTTCGCGAATTTGCTCGGCCGACCCACCCCACTCATCGAGCTCGTCGACCTCCTCGTACACCTCCTGCCAAACTTCGGCCGCGCGAAACTTGTTTCGATAGAAGAGAAACCAAAACGTACCCAAACAGAGACCCGCGGCCAAGCCGGCCATGTGCACGCGTTCCGCGACATGAGGGCGGTATTCCTGTGGCAAAAAGAGCAGCGCCATCACACCCAAGACGCGTAACAATCGTCCGCCCAAACGATGTTGGCGCTGTATGAAAAACTGCAGGGCTAACCAAGTGCCGCCCATGAGATACACAAGCCCCGAGGCGCCAATCACCTGCGCGTCGCCCGCGTAGCTCGGAAGCACCAAGGCGTGCGCGAAGCCCGCCACAGCGAAGGCCGTACAGGGAAACAAGCGCCAGCCAAAGTACTGAGTCAGCCAATAACCAAAGAGAATCATCAGCGGCAGGTTCGAGGCCCAATGCGCGACATCCGCATGCACGAGCATCATCGACCAGAGCCGCCACCACTCGCCCTGTTCCAAGACCGCATCACGAATCATGGCCATCGAGGACAAATGCGCATCGGATTGCCAAGCCCAGAGACTGGTCGCGCTGACAATCGTAGCCCAGATCGTGGTCGAGAGGATCGCGTGATGCGTTTCCTCTTCGAGTTGTCGACCATTTCGCGATAGCCAAGTCTCGACGAGCTTTCGATGACTGATGACGCCCCGGATACCTCCCGGGGTGCAGTCGGCGCTAGAGCTCAACTTGCATGCCCACTTCGATCACTTGATCGGCCGGAATGTTGTAGAACATGGTGGCGCGGAAAGCGTTTCGCGCCATGAAGGCGAACACCTGCTCGCGCCAAATCGCCATGCCGGGATTCTCGCTCGCGATCAAAGTCTCGCGACCGACAAAATAAGTCACATCGCGTGGCTCAAATTGAATACCGGTCTCACGGATCCGCTCCATGATCTCTTGCACATCCGGTGTCTCCATAAAGCCGTAGTGCGCGACCACGCGATACACGCGATCCGCCGCCTTTTCGATCTCAAGCCACTCGTTCTCGCGAACCACCGGCACCTCTTCACTGACGATGGTGAGAATGATGATCTTGTCATGCAAAACTTTGTTGTGCTTCACATTGTGCACAAGCGCAGGTGGTGTGGTCTCGCGATCGCCCACCATGAACACGGCCACGCCAGGAACGCGCACCGCACAGTCAATGCCTGTCTTTCGCGCCAAACGCTCTTCCGCATCCTGCCAGAAAGCCGCAAGCGGAGGCTGACTCTTCCGCATGCGATCAGCCAAAATCTTTCGACCCTCGCGCCATGTGAGCATCAAGAACAGCATCGCAAGGCCGATCACCAGAGGCACCCAGCCGCCTTGGTGGACCTTGATGATGTTGGCTCCGAAAAAGGCTAGATCCATCAAAAACAATGGACCGCAAACGAGCACAGCGACCCAAGTCGTCCAACCCCACTGGCGCCGAGCCACGATGTACATCAAAAGCGTGGTGACCACCATGGCTCCCGACACGCTGATGCCATAGGCCGCTGCCAAGTTCGATGAACTTTGAAACTGCAGCACCAACCACACGGTACCGATCAACAGTGCGGCGTTCACCTGCGGCAAATAGATTTGCCCGATTTCACGCGACGAAGTGTGAATGATCTGCAGACGCGGCCACAGGCCCATTTGAATCGCCTGCTTGGTGATCGAGAACACGCCACTGATCAAGGCTTGCGAAGCGATGACAGTGGTCATGGTCGAAAGCGCGATGAGCGGATAAAGTGCCCAAGAGGGCGCCAACAAATAGAAGGGATTCATCGCGGTCTCAGGCTTAGTCAACATCAGCGCGCCCTGACCGAAGTAGTTGAGAACCAGACCCGGCATCACCAAAGTCCACCATGCCAGGCGAATGGGTCTTCGTCCAAAATGCCCCATATCGGCGTAGAGGGCCTCACCACCCGTCACCACCAAAAACACGGAGCCGAGAACAAAGAATCCCTCCATTTGATTTTCGATGAAAAAACTCAAGGCGTAGGCTGGATTGATGGCCGCCAGAACACCAGGGTTCATCAAAATTCCATGGACACCGAGGGCTCCCAGCGTCACAAACCAACAGACCACGATGGGTCCAAACACGGCGCCGATCTTCCCCGTGCCATGCCGCTGCTGCAAAAACAGCACAACCAAAATCGCCACGGTGATCGGCACCACAAAAGGCGTGAGCCCATCGGTCGCAAGCTTCAAACCTTCAACGGCCGACAAAACTGAGATCGCGGGCGTGATGATGCCATCCCCATACAACAGCGCGGCTCCAAAAATTCCCAATCCGAACAAAAGCCATTTGCGATTGCGAAGTCGTGCCGGACACGCCAGCGCGGTGAGAGCCAAGATTCCACCTTCGCCGCGGTTGTCCGCGCGAAGCACGAAGACCATATACTTCACGCCAATACAGAGAATCAGCACCCAGAGAATCAGCGACAAAATCCCCAGCACATTGGCCGAGTTCACGGCGATGCGATCGCCGTGAAAACACTCGCGAAGTGCGTACAGTGGACTGGTGCCGATGTCGCCGTAAACGACGCCGAGGGCCGCCAGCGCCATTTGCGCCAGCGGAGTTGAGGCATGCCCGTGGCTTTGGGGAGCCCGCATGGGATCGTTGGACGAGGCCTGGGCCGAAGAGCTTGAAGGAGGCGACGAAGATGAATCTGGCATAAGAAGTTGTGAATCAGCCTATGCCAGCAAGTTGGGGCTGTCCAATTTTTGAGATCCATGACGTTGAATTTGAGTTCGACCTCAAATCCTTTCCAAATCGCCCTCCCAAAATACTCCCTGATTATCGTCCCGCGTTGAGACCTGGACCACAGAGGGTCTTGCAGAACCGCATCAAAGTGAGAACATCAAGTAAGAGGGTTATTAAAACCCGCCCTCGCCGCACGGAGGTGCCGCCTTCAATCCTAAGGCTCTGGATGCAAAATTCGATTTTCTGCAGGATGGACCAAGGTCTGCGGCTTCAGCAAGTTCTGCAAGATCTGCAAGTGAGGTTGCTCTGACCGCCAGCGCGCCTCCCACCCCACAGAGCCCGCCTCGGCGCCGAAACAAATCGAAGGCCTCATCCCTCTCGACCGACTCACGCGAAGCGAACCCTCTTTTTGAGTCCACTCCGGACGCCACGTCAGACTCCCCCTCCGAATCCACCGAACCTTTGACTTCGGACAACACGTCACCTGATTCCTCCAACACGCATCGTCGCCTCGCCAGTCAACGCGCCTTGGTGTTGAACTCGAGCTATCAGCCTGTGAAAATGGTGAGCTGGCAACGCGCCCTCATATTGTGGTTTCAAGGTAAGGTCGAAGTTGTTGAATACCATACGGAAGTCGCTCGCAGCGCTCGCGCGGAATTTCAGATCCCCAGCGTTTTGCGCCTGAAGCGTTACGTCAACCAGCGGCGCTTTGCGCGGGTGAAGTTCTGTCGCGAAAACGTGTATCGGCGCGACAATTTCACCTGCCAGTACTGTGGAAAGAACTTTCATCCACGCGATCTCACCTTAGATCATGTCGTGCCTGCGTCTCGCTCGGGCCGCAAAGATTGGACGAATATGGTCACCGCCTGTCGCCGATGCAATCATCGAAAAGCGAACCGCACGCCGCTTGCGGCGGGCATGCCGCTTTTGAATGAACCGCGTGTGCCCGCATGGCTTCCGCCACTTGAGACAGCAAGTCGATGGGAGAGTCTACCGGCGTCGTGGAAGGTGTACTTGGGCGAAGATCCTGCGGATGAGTCCAAGGGAGCCACAGGCTGACGACCGAGCGCTTGCGAGCTGCTCCCAGAAATCAATCGCTCGCGAGTGAGACCAGATCTTGGGCTGTCAATTCGCCCTGATAAGCCGCCGCGAGCTTCGACCAAGGCACGCGCGCCGCTTGAGGCGCTTGCTCTTGAAACTCGCCGATCGCGGAACGCAATCGCTGCATCAAAACTTCGCGGCGCTCGCGCCAAGCCTCGGGCCAAGCCAGTTCATTTTCGATTTGCGCGATGAGCTCCAGAGTTTCCCATCGTGAGGTCGCGAGCCGAGCCTCTCCCTCACGCTGCTGGGCCAAACGCACCAGCGTCTCCAGGCCCAAGAAATAAGACCAAGCACAAAACAGCTGATACCCAGGCCACGAAGACGGGATGCTTTGGATGTAAAGCCAGGCCGCCTCTGCATCATGGAGTGCAGAATGCAGCACGAGCTTTCGCGACGGCACAAGCCTGCGGCCCTCTCGCTCGTCGGCCTCTTGGTCCTTCAAGATATTCACTTTCTGCAAAAACAAACCAAAACGCCAGGCCTCTTCGGGGCGAGGGGAAAAGTTCGGCTGCACACTTCGGAAAACACGCGTGAGCATCTCGCCCACAATTCCGGCAACAAAGAAGCAATATCGATTCACGTCGCCGAGCGTACCAAGAGACAAAACTGTCTCGAGATCCGGCGCCGCCGAAGCCTCAATCGCCGCGCGAAAGCCCTGCATGCCTTTTTGCATCGATCGCACACAATCTGCGATCGCCGCCTTCACCTGAGGCCGCTGCACCCACCAGAGTTCGCGAAGCGAATCGAAGTCGCGAAACAGCGCTTGCTCCCCTTCCCGAAATCTTTCCCACGGCCACGTCTCGGCTCCCGGCGCAAACTCAAGACTCGGATCCTCAAGGGCTCGCAAAAAATGCTCGTAAGCTTGATCTTGCGCAGCCACCGATTCCCAAGGGGAATCTTCGATGGTGTCGAGCATGCGACAGAGTAAATACGCAAGTCCGATGGGTTCGCGAAGCTCAGGCTCAAGGCGCGCAATACAAAACGCGAACGACCGGCTCACCGCCTCGAGATGCAAGGGTACGCGCTCGCGTGATGCATTCAAGCGCGCATCCGAAATCTGCTCCGGTTTTTTTTCCGAACTTTCGGCGATCCGAGCCGCAGGAGGATCGTCGATGGCGCTGATACGCGCGTTGAGTGCAGTCGCCTGTTGTGTCATCCAGTTGTTCTCACCAAATTTTGACGGATGGTATGGGCTAGAGGGTCTCGGTCCAAGTTTTTTCAATCTGTCGCCACCCACTCTGACCCAACACAGGTTTTGAGATCAAGACAAGCCGCACGAATTCGCGCACTCGTCTTCGAGCTTGTTTGTCCCAAGTCACGCTCGACAATGGGCCACACGACTCGACTTTAGGTTCAGCAAATCCTGACGGAGACCTCACAAAATTTCAGTTCCTAGGTAGACTGCAATTGAAACTCAGTTGATAATGATCGGACGAAACCACCGGAGGTCACTATGTCGCAACGTCGCGAGTTTTTGAAAAAAGCAGGTTGGACAATTTTTGGAGCTTGGGCCGCAGGCCGACTCACTTTGTCGCCCGCACCGGCGCGAGCCGCAACTCCTCTCCCTCTCTTGAGCGAAACAGATCAGATGGCCAAGTCACTCGGCTACGTGGCAGACGCGAGCAAAGTCGACACCAAGACATGGACCAAGCGCGCCGGCGACGCGGGCAAGAAGCAGTTCTGCTACAACTGCCTGTTGTTAAAAGCCGATGGTGACGTGAAAACAGCTAAGCAAGGTAAGTGCACGCTCTTCCCGAAGAACGAAGTCATGGCACGCGGCTGGTGCAACAGCTGGGCGCAAAATCCCGCTGTGAAAGGCTGATCCGCGTCTCGTTTTCGGGTTGGCGTTTTCGGGCTCGAAGTTTTGGGCTCTGTGCCTCTCGACTTTCGCCCAGCGCTCCGGCGCTGGGCATTGTTTTTGGGCTTTACCTTTGGGCGCTGCGGTTGGGCATTGACCCAAACGCGAAGCTGAATTGTCCTAGGAATGTGATGATCCGCATTTTCGCATTGAGCAGTTTCGCATTGAGCAGTTTCGCATTGAGCAGTTTCGCATTGAGCAGTTTCGCATTGAGCATCGGCAGAGTGAGCATCTCCTTATTCGCCGGCCTGAGCTTGGCTCAAGCCCAAAGCTCCGACTCAACAAGCTCGGCGACTCTGAATCCAAACCCAACACTCAGCCCATTGGCGACTTCGACGAATTCCACTTCGTCCGCCCGGATCGATCATAACTGCCTTCACAATGTGGTTCTCTGGGTAGATCCCGCAACCAATCTCGATTATCCACAACGGACACTTGAAGAGGCCGCTGAACAGATCTTTTGTGCGGACAATGCACCCGAGCGACAGGCCTTGCGCGACCTGCGGGCGCGAATCAAAAAACGAAAACCCATTGCATCAGTTTCAAACACCAGTGAAGCGCGCCTTATGGTCGTGCCGGTTAGAGCGCAAAAAAGTAGCAGCTCGAGGAACCAAGGCCGACTGATCGACACCGCCGAGGCCCTGCACTTCGGCCATCGCGGCGAGGTGTTTTATCGACGACATATTTACCGAATCGATCGCAAACTCGTTGAGCAGGCTTATCTTCCCCTGCGCGATGAAGGCGATCTGCGACAATCGCAGGCCAACGAGCTTAGCGAGTCCTCCCGGCGGCCCGCAACGGCCGATCCCGGTCGATAACTCACTGCGGCAGCGAGGAAATGTTTTCAACTCAGCGTCGTGACATTGCTTCAGGCCCCTGAAGTGAGTTCAACCTGCCTCCAACATTAAGCACCTCGCGCTCGGATGTGCTGAGCTCAAGAGGTCACCCAGGGGGAGGGTTACTATGGGGAAGAAAATCAGTTCGGTTCTACTGACGGTTCTCATGATCGGCGCTTCGAGCGCTTCGGCCAACGAATTTGCTCCGGCAGATTCTCTACGCGCAGCCGACTACGGCTTCTCGTCGCCCGTTGAGATGCAAGGCTACTTCGACATCGCCGATGTCGAAATCAACGAAGTGCCCACAGCACTTTCATCGACACAGCTGGAGGCCGCAGGCGTTCGCCTGGGCGGAGCCAGCGCTAATGAGGGCACGATCTTCGACGCTCTCACGGATTTGATCGTCAACCTCGATGACCCGAAGGCCTGGGCGACGCTCGGCAACCGATTCTGGAAGTTGATTGCGAACAACCAGCCCGTGGTGAACGTGCGCACACAAACTGTGACCGTTGTTCCGCAGGCTCTCGCGCAAAACTGGATGGCGATGGAAAACTGGAAAGGTCCTTACTCGCGAAGCTACACAGTCTCTGCGAAGAACCTCTACGGCATCACCGTGATCAGCCACACTTACACCGTCGCCTTCAATTACGGTGGTCAAGTCCAGGGCCAGGGCGCTTTCCTTGCTAACGCCACCATCATTCCGACGGCTGTTGACGTGGCTTGGGGCTTCACTCTCAATTCGGACGTGCAAGTTGGCCAGCCGATCAACACAGGTTCAGCGGCTTCGCCGACACCCGGCGTGGACCTGACCGTGCAGTGGGAAATGAAGTCCATCCTGAAGGTCATTCAGGGCCGCGATCAGTTCTTTGTTCGCGGTGATGGCTCAAGCCATCACACCACTCTCAACTAACCTCTGAAAGCTTGGCCGAACGGCCCGTGCGCCGCTCGTACTCGAAACGCCGCTTTTTTGTCCGTCGGGACCGAAGCGGCGTTTGGTTTTTCTATGCTCCGCATCGCAAGCGGGCGACGGCCAGGATCGCCGCTTGTCAAATTTCTTTGAACTCGCAACACTTTTCATGCTCTCAGCATCGAAACTCAAAACCTCAAAGGTCCAACACGGGCCCAAGGGGCTCCTCGCTTGTCGAAAGGATTCACATGCGCCGTCTTGTCGCTCGCACTTGCGTTCGATCACTTCGATCACTCGGCTGGGTCTGCGCCTTGGGCTTCAGCGCCCTGGTGACCTTCAAGGCTCAGGCGTTTTGCGGATTCTACGTCGCGAAGGCGGACACGCAACTCTTTAACAAAGCCTCGAAAGTGGTTCTGGTTCGCGACGGCGATCGCACCGTGCTCACCATGGTGAACGATTTCAAAGGCAACATGAAAGAGTTCGCGATGGTGATCCCCGTCCCCACCGTTCTCGAGAAAGACCAAATCAACGTGGGCGATATGAAATACGTCGATCGCATCGACGCCTTCACCGCACCTCGGCTGGTCGAATACTTTGACGATAACCCGTGCGACATGATGATGCGAAAAAGCGAGATGATGGCCGCTCCTTCAGCCGCGATGGACATGGCTGGCGGCGGCGCCCGACAAAGTGCGAAGCAGTTAGGCGTGACAATCGAAGCCACCTTCACCGTCGGCGAATACGACATCATGATTTTGTCGGCGAAAGAGAGCACGGGACTTCGCAAGTGGCTCTCGCAAGAGGGTTACAAAGTGACCTCGAAAGCCGACAAAGTTCTGGAATCCTACATCGCCCAGAATTTGAAATTCTTTGTGGCCAAGGTGAATCTCAAAGAGCAAAGCAAGTCGGGCTTCACTTACCTGCGTCCGATTCAGATCGCCTATGAATCGCCGCGCTTTATGCTGCCCATTCGCTTAGGCACAGTGAACGCCGATGGCGCCCAAGATCTCTTCATCTTTGCTCTCACAAAAACAGGCCGCGTCGAATCGACCAATTATCGCACGGCAAAGATCCCGTCGGATTTAGACATTCCACTCTACGTGAAGGATAAGTTTGCAGACTTTTACAAGTCGATGTTCTCCGAGGCCGTCAAACGCGAGAGTATGAAGGCGATGATGCTGGAGTACGCTTGGGACATGGGCTGGTGCGATCCCTGTGCGGCTGATCCACTCTCAAGCGACGAGCTTCGCAAACTCGGTGTGTTTTGGGTGGGCGGCTCGAGTGAAGGCGGCGATGCCTCGATGCCGCCTCCACCTCCGGGTCGACGAAGACCCATGCCCGTATTCATGCCACCGGGCGGCGGCGCTCAGCCCGTCTATGTGACCCGGCTCCACCTGCGCTACACGGCCGAGTCGCATCCTGAAGATTTGGTGT
>CANHQR010000037.1 GCA_947462815.1 Pseudobdellovibrionaceae bacterium | reverse complement strand
TAACCGTCGAGTACAAACCGGGCTTCTTAAGAATCTCAACGTAGTAGACATAGTTTTTGCGCTGATTGAGCACAGGTGCCATGCGGTCGTTGACGAAGAAACTCATCGACGACAGCGCCACAACCCAAAATAGAATCGGCCAACAGACGCGGGCCAGGGACATACCGCTGGCAAACAGGGCGATGAGCTCATTGGAGCGACTCAAATTGCTGAGCGTAAAGACGGTCGCCATGAGACATCCGACCGGAACCATTTGGTGAATGAGGGCTGGCAGACTGAGGGCATAGAAGCGTCCGACGGCCTCAAGCGGCGCGTCGACTCGCGCAAAATTCGACATGTAATCAATGGTCACAAACAGCGTCACAAAGACGACGATGCCGCCCAAAAAATAGCCGACAAAGATTTTCGAAATGTAGCGGTCGATCAGACTGAACATGCCTTCCTGAGCCTACATTTGACTTCGCTGTGGGGGCAGGTTTGACTTGGCTTATGGCATTGCGCGTCTTATTGGCTGACGAAAGCGTCACCATCAAAAAAGTGATCCAGCTGGCTCTCCAGGACTTCGCCGTGGAGGTGAAGGCTGTGCCCGTCGGTCTCGACGTGATGAACGTCGCCAAAAGTTTCAACCCGGATTTGGTTTTTGCCGACATCTTGCTGCAAAAAAAATCCGGCTACGAAGTCTGCGCTGAACTGAAGCGCGATCATTCGACGGCAGCCATTCCTGTGGTGTTGATGTGGAGTTCCTTCATGGAGCTCGACGCCGCCCAGTTTAACTCCTGTGGCGCGGACGGCAAACTGGAGAAACCCTTCGAAGTCGAGCAACTGCGCAAGTTGGTTTTGGAACTTGTCCCAAGGACGCGCTCACAACGGCTCGCACATTTTCTGGAGTTTCCCGCAGGTAGCAAGAAAACTCCGCCCAGCGACCCGGCACCAGCCGCCCGCTCGACCAAGCCGCCCTCATCCCCCACTCCGGCCGCCAGCACTTCGGCCAACAAGTCCGCCGAGCCCCCGTCGGCGAAAGTGGCGACCGAGCGCCCCCTCGGCGCTTTGCCGCCTCTCGATTTAGGTCCAAACGATGCGCCTCCGACTCCGTCCGCAACGATGAGTTCGTCGGCTTCAGCTCCCGCAGCGTCTGCATCCTCGCAATGGAATGTCGATAGCTTTCCAGATCCTGAGCTCCCGGTGCCAGGGCTTGATGACGAGGCCGAGGACGAAGACTTTCAGCCGATGCGTCTTCCCGATGTCGAGGTCACGCCAGCTCGAGCCCAAGGCTCGAATGCTGCGACAGCGCCTGTTGATCCGCCTCCAACTTCGACCTTGTCGCCACTCGACGACGATGATGAGGCCGACCAGTGGCGGACGGCGAGCAAGTATCAACTTAAGCCTCTCGACTTGGATGCGAGCATCAATGCTTCAATCCAGGCTGCTGCCGATGAATTGACGGGCGAAATGTCGGAAGGTCTTCAGGAAAGTTCAACCGATGATCTGGATCAAGAATCCATTCGCTTGCGCTCGCGTGAAGCGACGCAAACAATCTCCTCGGCGCAAAGCCGAGTGATTCGCACAGAGACTCGAATTCCCACGCAACCCACGGAATTGGAATTTACACCTCCAGCTTCACATGCGCCGACGTCCAGCTCGCGAGACACTCAACTCGGCGATACTAAATTCCACAACATTGAATTCAACTCGCAGCCCCTCGACGAGATCGAGCTTCCTCAGACCTACGCCGGAACGTCCGATCTCGCGCCGCCGACGAACTTCGATGAAGGCGAGGAACCGAACGAAGCGACCTTACGAATCACGTCCCCGGACCGAGCTCCCGCCGACACGACAACTGTGCCGAAAAAGTCTTCATCGCAGAGGTCAGACATCGTTTTGACGGCGGAAGATCCGTTGCAAATGGACGAAATTTCTCTTCCCTCATTCAAAGAGCCCGCAGCTTTGAAGGAACCTCTCGACCCCGCGCTCGGCAGCGGACAGATCGAACCTCTCGAACTCGAACTGGACGATCTCACGACACCGACGCCGAAGCTCTCGCCCCTCGTCCAAGAAGTTTTGCGCGATCCCTTCGTCGAGAAGATGCGTGATGAAGCCGAGGCTGAAGCCACTCGTGCGACGAAGAGCCTCGACGAACTCGATCAGGATCGACTTGAAGCGATTGTGCGCCGGCAGATGGAGCCGATTCTCAAGCAAGTGATCGAACGCCTCGTGGCCGAGCGCGTGCCGGAAATTGCCGAGCGCCTGGTGCGCCAAGAACTGCAGAGATTGGTTGAGGATCAAGCATGAGCATGGGTGAAATGACCTTAGCCGACCTGATTCGCGCCGCACTCCGCGAAGATATGCCCAACGGCGATCTCACGACGGATAGCTTGGGACTTGCGCCTCGATTTGGACAAGCCCGGCTTGTCGCTAAACAAGATTTGGTGCTCTCAGGAACGGCACCTTTCGAACAAACGATGGCGGCGCTCGATCCATCGATTCAAGTTCAGTGGCATTTTCGTGAGGGCGATCGCATTTTGAATCGGCAAATCATCTGCCACGTCAGTGGTAACCTGATGCAAATCTTAAAAGCCGAGCGCGTTGCGCTTAACTTCGTTGGGCATCTCTCGGGAATCGCGACTCTCACGCGAAGCTTTGTGGATCGCGTGAGCCACACGTCGACGAAAATTCTCGACACACGCAAAACTTTGCCCGCCTATCGGGACTTGGAAAAGCGCGCGGTCGCCCACGGTGGCGGCCAGAACCATCGCTACAATCTGAGCGATGCTGTTCTCATCAAAGATAATCACATCATGGTCAGTGGTGGGCTTCGCAAAGCTGTCGAACGCATCCGCGCCAATACGTCCGAGCCGATCGAGGTCGAGTGCGCCACGCTCGATGATGTGCGCGAAGCCATCGCTCTCGGCGTCGAGCGCGCGCTTCTCGACAACATGGATGACGCCACCTTGGCGGAGGCGGTTCGCCTAGCAAAGTCAGCCCCCAAGCCCTTCGCCACGGAAGCGAGTGGCAACATGAATTTGGAACGTGTGGGCCGCGTGGCCGAGATCGGCGTCAATTTTATCTCTGTGGGCGCACTGACGCACTCGGCCCCGGTGGCCGACGTGAGTTTGCTGTTTGACTGGCAGCAATCCGAAATGACTGGAATCTAAAACCTCGAGGTCAAAAACATGAGTTGCTTCAGTTGGACGAGCGAGTGGGCCCGTGCCAAAGGTCTTCGCACCAAATCGATGTCCGTCACCACGTCGACCAACGACGAAGCGAAGTCGGGTCTCGATCATCTGATGACACCTCATCTCGAGCCCCTCCAGGAGATTTCAGCTCCCAGCTTGTTTCTGGCCGATCAACAATCCGCAGGCCGTGGTCGCGGCCAGCACGTTTGGTTGGCGCAACCTGGACAAGCACTCCTCATCTCCTTTTCATATGCTTGCCGGCGTCCACCTCAGCCCCAGCTCACGCCCCGCGTAGGCCTTGGCGTCTTTCGCGCCCTCAAGGAGGTTTGGCCCTCACTGAATCTCGCGCTCAAAGCGCCCAACGATTTGATTATTGTGGAGGGCTCATCCACGCGAAAGCTCGGGGGCCTCTTGGTGGAAAGTGTTTCGCTGGGTGTCGACCACCGATTAGTGATTGGCCTTGGACTTAATGTCTTGGGTGTGCCGGACCTCAAGCCTCTCGCTGAAGCCCATTTTTCCCCGGCGCCGATTTGCTTGGCCCAAGCCGCGGGCGGTAGCAAACACGTGACCGAAACTCTCTGGCGGCATTTCATGACGGCTCTCACAGATGAGATCAACTCGGCGGCGACGCGAGCCTTCGATGCAAAGTTCAGCGATGACGAGCGGCGTGCCCTCTTGAGCGCCTTGCGCCTGCATCCTCTGCACAGTCAACTCACGGAAATCTCCGCCGATGGCAGTTTGATCCAAGGTCAAACGCGCCGAGATTGGAGTGATCTTTGAAGTCCATCAAGGCTTGGGCCCGCGAGGGTTCGCGCACAGGTGCGCAGATCGCCATGTCGCTCAGTCTGGCCCTTCTGAGCTCAGCTTGTACCTCTTTGAATCTCAACATGAGCTCCGCGGAAGTTCCTTCACCGGAACTGCCAGGTCGCAAGGGTGCTCATGAAGTTTCATTCCATTATGACGAGTCCACGCGCTACGAATTCACGGCGGATGCGAGCCGAAGACCTCCAACACTCAACGATCCCTCAACGCAAATTTCACGTCTGGCTTCGGGCCGCGGCGCCTACTCGATGGCCGAATGGTTGGAAGTGGGGGCCAAGGTTTTTCCGGGCTCGCGTTTGATCGGCGGCGGTGCCCTGCAAGCTCGGTTCGCTCTTTGGGGCATCGGCAGCGGACCGGGATGGAAAGCGAGTGCTCTCTTGAGCGTCGCCGGCCACTTGGCCTCGGCCAGTGGCGACCAAGATGGAACTTTCGGAAACGGCGGTCACAATTGGAAAGCCGATGCCACGGGACAGACTTCCGGCATGGGCCTCTCTGTGGGCTATCGCTTCAATGACTCCTTCATGATGTTTGTCGGCGCGGCGCAAGCGGATCAAAGCTTGAGGGGCCGCATTCAGCATGAGCGGTCCGACAACGGCTCAAGCCCCGAAGCGACTTACGATCTCAGCGAGGTTCGTGCCCGCAGTCGCACGGGGATCTTGGGTTTCCGCTTCGGCCGTCAGGTTCAAGGCGCCTTGGACTTGCGAGCTGCCGAGCGCCAATGGCCGAATCAAGGGCGCGGGGATGCGCGAGGCACAAGTACGGAGGCTGTGATTGCAGCCGGACTTGTCATCAACAGCGAAAATCGCTAAGAGCGCGACAACAAAGAGGAGCCAAACTTATGGCACTGACGCACACACCGCCGGGGGAACTCGGCAGCCTTTGCCCGGATTTTGATTTGCCTTCCACTCAAGGTCCTCGCGTGCGCCGCGATGAACTTCGTCGGGCGGCGAACGGTCAGCCGACGCGGGCGATCCTCGTGATGTTCATCTGCAATCATTGCCCGTACGTCAAAGCTATCGAAACGCGTCTCATGGAGCTCGGCGAAGAGTTTGCTCAAAAAGACGTCCGCATCGTCGCCATCTCAAGCAATGATGCCTCACGATATCCCGATGACGGTTTTGAAAAGATGCGTGAGAAAAACTACCCCTTTTCCTACTTGTATGACGAATCGCAAAGTGTCGCGAAGGCCTTTGGTGCCGTCTGTACACCGGACTTCTTTTTGTATGATGCGGATTTCAAGCTCGCGTATCGAGGTCGCCTGGATGACTCTTGGAAAGAACCGGCACAAGTGACGTCGCGGGATCTCGCCGGAGCGATCACGGCACTTTTGCAAGGCATGCGTCCTCCTCGCGATCAAAAGTCATCGATGGGGTGTTCCATCAAATGGAAGCCCGGCCAAGAGCCCGCCATCTGACATCTGAACCACCAAGCCACTGGGATTCACTTGTGAAACTTCCTTCCATTCCCGTCTTAGCCGCACTCGCACTGGGGATCGCTTTTGCCGCGGCTTTTAGCCTCGCCCACCGCCTTGGCGCGTTTCGCGACGTGCAGATTGAAGTGGGTGCGGCCGAGGCCATGGTACTTTTGAGTCAAGACCACCTCGGCGCCTATCACACCACCAATCAAAAGATTTTCGAGGTCGAGAAGTGGGCGCAGAGCCAGGGCCACTCCTGCCGCCTCAGCTTTGGCGAGTATTTTGATAATCCAGATCTCGTGGACGAAGACCGACTCAAGAGTCGCGGAGGCTGCGTGTTGACGGACGAGCCGGCGCGAGGGTTGATCTCGGACCTCTCGACCAAGGGCCAATTACCCAAGGGTTTCCGCCTCGAGGCTTTGGGCGAACGTCGCGCCCTGATGGCGCATTTTGACGGCTCGCCTGCGATCGGCCCCTGGAAGGTGTATTCTAAAGCTCGGGAGTTCATGGCGCGCGAAGGCCTGAAGCAAAACGGCGCTGTGATGGAAATCTATGAGATCCTTGGGCCCGATGCCATGCGCACGCGATATATTTTTCCGCTGGCTCCTTAAGTTCGCGTTGTCCGCATTTTGTTTTGTTGGTGCACCTTGGAGCTGGGCCTCGCCTGGCGAAGTTTGTGCCGACACACCCACGCTTCATCTACAAGCTTGTGAAATCGAACAGCACGCCCTGGGCTGCACCGAACTCATCGAACGCGCGCCTGAGCTTCGTTCGCACATCCGCGACTGTCGCGTCCCCCATCGTCCTTGGACTTGGAACGAAGTTTGGAGAGGTTGCCGCGATGGCTTCACCGGCTCGTGGAGCGATCTTTACGACACGCTGATCGCTTCACCCCTTCGTTTTTTGCAGCGCTCGGCCCACGAGACCGAGGCCTTCTTACAAACTTGCCTCGACACCGCCGGTTGTCGAGAGGATCTGTTTCGCCGCGCGCATGATCGCGCCCCCACGGCTCGAGAAACACGAAACCTCGCCAGCATGCAAAGGACTTCGGAACTCTTTGTACTTTGGCGAAACGCCATCGCTCGCGAGAATTCCTCGGGCGAGCAAAATCGCCGCTGGCGTGAACAACTGGCACGCATGCGGAGTACTCCGCCCGAGTCCCAGCCACCGCCGCCTCAAGCAGCAAACGCCGAGGTCCCCGGAATTTGGCGCGCGCTTTTAACCGGCTACGAAAATCAAATGCAGCGCCTGCGCTGCTTCCACACTGAGGCCGCCACAGAGCTCGCTTGCTACGCGATCTTCAGCGTTGTGGACCCAACTCTTGTCGCGGGTGGTGTCGCGAAACTTCCGCGACTCGCACAAGCGCTTCGCGCCTCACGAACAGCGGCCGGAGGGGCCGCCCGAACAGAAGCTGAAGCTCTCGATTTTCTTCTGAATCCTCCAGGCGCTCGCGCCGTAGTTCGCGAGGCCAGCGATGAAGTCCGCGATTTGGTGCGCGCGAGACTCGGGCCGGATACGCGTGTGATCGTTTCGGGGGGAACACCCGTACGGGGTCAAGATTTTGTACCTGCGCAAATCACGGCACGTGGCGCCGATGACGCGTTCATCGGGCAGATCAAAGGCACCTACGACGTTTCACAAAATCAATTGCATATCGATTTGATGTATTCGGCGCGTTCGGGCGAGGGCGTGGGGCAAACGCTTTTTGAAGCGATCCTTCGGCAGCATCCGCAAACTCAGCGAATCTCGACAACACTTTCCCTTGATAACCTGCACGAGCTGCAGCGCGCGCTCGCCCAAGGCATGAGCTGTGAAGACGCGATTCGCTCAACTCCGGCCTATAAAATTCGCGCTCGCGCCGGATTCGCCAACTTGGCCTCAGCCAGCTGTTCCGGCGCCGCCTTCACCGTCATCCGCTGACAATTCAAGGGCCTGATTGTCGAGTCTTCTGGTTCTTTCGAATGGCTCATTCTTCTGGCTGACGAATTGCAAAGACCGCTCGCGAACACCTCTCTGGAGTCGTTCAGGCACCAGCCTGATCGAGGTCGCCTCCCGAGCTCAAACCTAACCAGGACTGACCAAGGTTCAGACCTCGAAATCAGATTCGGAGCAACGATGAGCCAAGCTTCTCCTTCCCAAAAAGTGACCGACCAGGTACTCCGCCTTGTAGTTTTCACAGGCCTTTCTTTGGCCGTCTCCCTCGTCACGCTCGCCTCGGCTCAAGCGCAAAGCAGAGGTCGCGCTCAAGAGATCTGCTGCAGCTCACCACAAAGCTGTATCGCTATGGCTCAGGATCTCGTACAGACTTGCACAACGACCCCTGCGCTACAGAATTCCTGCAATGCGCTTCATCACATCACGACGCAAAAATGGTTTCTCTTGACCGAGAACGCCCAAACTCTGCCTCTCGACAAAAAAGACATGGCCGGCAAATACCAACTCGACCTCAACACCATGAAGCTGTTCAACGATTGGCGGGCCGGCGATGCTCCGGGCATCACGCGCAACGGCCAAGGTACAATTTCCGTACGCAGAGTCTGCGTCGGCGAGTCAGCACTTCTCATCGCCGGACGCGTGAACATGTTTGTGAGCTTTGAGATGGAGATTTTGAGCACACCCCAAATACGCCTACGCAACCAACAACAGGTGAGCGGTTATGTGGTTCAGTCGGGTGGCGAACGCTTCTTCTTCACCCAGCCCTAAAACCTGATGCGAATCCATAGGCGCGACTTGAGCAGCGCTTGAACTCTGACTTTTGACCGCGGCGGCCGTGCATCGCGCCCCGCCCTGCGGGCTCCGCACTTGCGCCGATCAAAATTCTTTATATTCACCGACCTCGACCGCGACCTGGCGAAGCGATTTTGGACAGCCCTCGAGGCACGCAGTAGACTGAAGTCGTCATCCCGCGATCAAGTGGGGCCAACGCATGCCGAGGACTCATCATGACTCCCATCTTTCGCTTCTTCGTCGACAATTGGCGTTTCAGTGCGCTCTTGACAGTCATCGTGCTTCTGATGGGTTTGTTGGGACTCGGGATTCTCCAGCGCGAATCCTTTCCTCCGGTCAACTTCGCAACCGTGAGTGTGGTCACGACTTACCCCGGCGCATCGCCTGAAGAAGTCTACGATCGCGTCACACGCGTGATCGAGAGTGAACTGCGCGGTACGGCGGGCATCAAAGATGTGAAATCCACATCGCAAAGTGGACGCTCGACCATCACCATCCGAATCGACATTGATCGCAAGGACTCGCAAGAAATCGTCAACGAAATCCAGCGCAATGTATCTCGAGCCGCAGCTCTCTTGCCCGCGGAGGTCTTAGATGCGCCGCTCGTGACCGAGGTGAAAGCCCGGGAAATTCCGGTGGTCGAACTCGCTGTCGTAGGGCCCAGCGAAAATCGGCAAAGAGATCAGATAGCCGAAAGATTGAAAGAGCGTCTCGAAGACTTGAAAGGTGTTTCTTCGGTTCGTTACTCCGGCTACCAAGAGAGGGAACTGCAGATTCTTCTTAATCGGGCGCAGCTTGCCCGCTTCAATGTCGGCGTCAACGAAGTCGTACAAGCTCTGCGCAACCGACTGCGAAACATTCCAGCCGGCTCGCTCGAGTCACAAGATCGCACGACACTGGTTCGTCTTCTCGGGCAAAGTTCGAACCCCAGCGAAATCGAAAACATAGTGATTCGCTCCAATGATGCCGGAGTGAACATTCGGGTGCGTGACATTGGCCGCGTGATTGACGGCGCGAAACGCCCAAGTGTCCTCGCTCGTGTCTCGGGAGAGCCCGCCACTCTCATGATTGTCACCAAAAACGAAGAGGCGGATGCCCTCTCCGTCGTCACACGCGTCAATGAACAGATCGCAGCCTTTGCCAAAACCCTCCCCGCGAGTCACCGCGTCCTGGTCTACAACGATGAGGGCGCGCGAATTGAAAATCGACTCAACATCGTCCAGTTCAATGCGATCTCGGGACTGATCGTCGTGCTTTTGGTGTTGTTCCTCTTTCTGCCCGGCAAGGTTGGACTGTGGAGTGCCGCCAGCTTACCCATCTGCGCCCTCGGCACCGTGGCCCTCATGGTCTATCTCGGCGCCAACTTCAACATCATCACCATGATCGCCATCGTCATTTGTCTTGGAAACCTGGTCGATAACTCGGTCGTGGTGAGTGAATACTACTCAGGCCTTCGCGAGGAAGGACGACCCGCTCAAGAAGCCGCAGCCGAGGCGGCTCGGCAGTTCTGGATCCCGTTCACCGCCTCGACCATCACCATCATCTCGGCATTCTTGCCGATGCTGGTGACCGAAGGCGTGCTGGGTCAGTTCATTCGTTGGATCCCTATTGTCGTCAGTATTGCCCTCACGCTCAGTCTCATCGAGTCTCTCACTCTGCTTCCGGCGCGCCTTCAATTTCTCGAAACAAAGAAGCCGCAGGCCCATCAGCCCGACGGACAGTCATCGCAGCCGTCGGCTTCGTCGCGCCTCGAAGAGGGCTTTGCAAAAATCGTCGGTCTTGCGCTTCGACACAAGTACAAGACCACACTCGTCATGACCGGCTTGATCGTCTCGGGATTTATCGTAAACGGCGTCTTCAATCGCTTCGAGCTGTTTCCGGCTGAGGGGGTTGAGTACTATGTGGTTCGCTTCGAAACGCCGCCACAAACGTCGATCCATCGGACGGATGAACGTGCCGCCGAGCTCTCACGACGTGTGCAGTCGGCTTTGGGTGATGAACTCATCGCGAATATCGTCGCGCGCTCCGGCGTGCAACAAGTCGGCGCCGGTGACCCCATCGCCAAAAATGGCGACAACGTGGGATTCTTGCTGGTGCAAATTCGCAAAGATAAATACATGGATTTGAATATCGAGGAGACTCTCGCTCGCCTGCGCGCCATCGAGGCCCCAGAGGGCTTCGCGAAGATCAGCTATACGAACATTCAAGGCGGACCTCCCGTGGGCGCACCGGTCACGGTGACGCTTCGATCTTCGGATGAAAAGGCTTTGGTCCGCGAGGCCAATGAATTCGCCGCCGAACTCAAGAAGGTGCCCGGCCTGCGCAACGTGGAGACCGATCAAATCGAGACCGGCAACGAATTCATCTTCGCGCCCAAGGACGACCGCTTGGCCTTTGTGGGGCTTAACCTCGAGAACGTCGGTTTAAACCTCCGTGCGGCGATTGAAGGTCTGCCGATTGTTCAGCTCACTTCGCAAGGGGTCGAATACGACGTCACAGTGAAATACGATGCCGTCGACCGAGATGACCTCGACGATCTCAAAGAGACCCGACTCACGAATTCAACCGGCAACCAAACTCCTCTGCAGATGCTCGGCGACATTCGCGATGCGCAAGCTCCGCCCCAAGTGCGAGGCTATGACTATCGTCGATCGATCACCATCACTTCGGATATCGATCAAGAGAAAACCAGCTCAGGCCTGGCCAACGCCGAAGCTCGAAAAATCTTAGCGCGTACGCTCGCCGATGCGCCCGATGTCTCAACGGTCTTCGGTGGAGTCGACGAAAGCACGAAGGACTCTTTGCGCTCGCTGGGGATTGCGTTGGTCCTGGCAATTCTTGGAATTTTCGCCACGCTGGTTTTCACTTTTCAAAGCTTTTCAAAACCTCTGCTGATTCTCTCTTCGATTCCCCTCGGACTCGTCGGTGTCTTCTACTCTTTCACACTCACGCAAAGGCCACTGAGCTTCTTGGCTTTCATCGGTGTCGTGGGTCTGTCCGGAGTCGTCATCAACTCTTCGATCATTCTTGTGGACTTCATTGAGGAATTGCGGCGCTCCCAGCCCAACCTGAAGCTTGTGGACACGCTGATTACGGCGAGCCGCAAGCGCCTCCGCGCCGTTTTGGCCACAGGTCTCACGACGGTGGTTGGCTTGCTCCCGACAGCCTTCGGCTGGGGAGGCGATGATCCGCTTTTGATTCCGATCACCTTGGCCCTATCGTGGGGAATGATCGTAGGAACCGTGTTGAGCCTGATCTGGATTCCTGTTTCGTACCTGATTCTTGAGGCCGCTCGCGATGTGGCGGGCCGCTGGCTTCGCGCACTCCAGGCGTTGGTCAACCGAACCCTCGGCGGACGCGGACGCCCCAGCCCCTCAACACGCCCCTAAACGCGGTTCAGGAGCCCGCTCGGAACAAGCAGCAAATAGAAAGCGCGATGCCACGTGATGACATCGCGCCTTCTTGTTTCAGAACTCAGCTCACTTCGTCATCTCACTTAGAACGTAGCAAATTCAACGCACTTCCCGCCTGGAACCACTTGATCTGCTCGGCATTGAACGAATGCTTGACGAGGAAGGTGTCAGAAGTGCCATCAGCATGCTTCACGACCACGGTGAGATTCACGCCCGGAGCAAAACTCTTCAAACCCTTGATCGTCAGGCGATCCCCTTCGCGAATCTTGTCGTAATCGGCCGGATTCACAAAATTCAGCGGCAAGGCCCCCTGCTTTTTAAGGTTCGTCTCGTGAATTCGCGCAAAGCTCTTCGTCAACACGGCGACTCCGCCTAGGTGGCGCGGCGACATCGCCGCGTGTTCCCGCGAGGAACCTTCACCATAGTTCTCATCACCAACGATGACCCACTTCAAACCGCGCGCTTTATAGTCGCGAGCAATCTTCGCGAACTCGACATCTTTTTCACCAGTCAGAGCATTGGTGCCTTTACCGGCGACGCTCGTGAACGCATTCACGGCCCCCAAGAGCATGTTGTTCGAAATATTGTCCAAGTGACCGCGATACTTGAGCCACTTGCCGGCGGGCGAGATGTGATCCGTGGTGCACTTGCCCTTGGCTTTCGCGAGCAACACACAATCAGCGAACTCATCAGACCCATCCCACTTCGCAAAGGGCGTCAGAAGCTGCAAACGGTCCGAAGTCGGAGCGACCGCCACGCTGACCGAGGCACCCGCCGGCTTCTGATAGCCATCGGGATCTGGAACAAAGCCCTTGGTCGGCAGTTCATCGGCGACCGGCGGCTGCAGTTTGAACTTCTTGCCGTTGGGGCCGGTCAACTCATCCGTCATCGGGTTGAAATCCAAGCGTCCCGCAAGCCCCAAGGCCATGACCATCTCGGGCGAACCAATGAAGGCCAAAGTTTCCGGATTGTCGTCTTGGCGTCCGCGGAAGTTGCGGTTGAAAGATGTGACGATGGTGTTGGCCGTACCGGTTTTCACATCGTCGCGCTTCCATTGGCCAATGCAAGGTCCGCAGGCATTTGACATGAGCGTGGCGCCCACTTCGCTGAAGGTCTTCATCAAGCCGTCGCGCTCAATGGTCTTTTTAATCTGCTCGGAACCTGGGGTCACAATGAACTGCTGAGGCATCTTGATGCCCGCTTCCAAAGCCTGGCGAGCCACAAAGGCCGCACGACCGATGTCTTCATACGACGAATTCGTGCACGAGCCAATCAATGCCGCTGAAAGCTGAGTGCCCCATTTGTTGTCGCGCGCATTGCCCGCCATTTTGGAAATGGGATGTGCGATGTCGGGCGAGTGCGGGCCCACTAAGTGCGGCTCAAGCGTCGAAAGATCGATGTGAATCACTTGATCGTAGTACTTCTCCGGCTGCGCCAAAACTTCTGCATCGGCCGACAACAGGTCGCAATTCGCATCGGCAATCGACGCGAGCTCCGAGCGCCCCGTCACATTCAAGTAAGCTTTCATGCGATCGTCATAGGGGAAAATCGAGCAAGTCGCGCCAAGTTCCGCACCCATGTTGGTGATTGTGCCTTTACCCGTCGCCGAAATCGACGCGCAACCCTCGCCGAAATACTCCACGATTTTGTCGGTTCCACCCTTGGTGGTCAGAATTCCGCAAAGCTTCAGGATCACGTCTTTTGCCGACGTCCAGCCATTCATTTTACCGGTGAGTTTCACGCCGATGATTTCGGGATTCTTCACTTCCCAAGCCAAGCCGGCCATCACATCCGACGCATCTGCGCCGCCAACTCCCACCGCGATCATGCCCAGACCGCCGGCGTTGGGCGTGTGCGAGTCTGTGCCGATCATCATACCGCCCGGGAAGGCATAGTTCTCCAAGACGACTTGATGAATGATGCCTGCACCCGGCTTCCAAAAGCCGATGTTGTAGCGCGAGGCCGCCGTCGCGAGGAAATCATAAACTTCTCGATTCTCATTATTCGCCGTCGCCAAATCTTTCACGCCATCAACGTGAGCGCGAATCAAGTGATCGCAGTGAACCGTAGAGGGCACAGCCGCTTCATCGCGACCCGCGAGCATAAACTGCAACATGGCCATCTGCGCCGTCGCGTCTTGCATCGCCACGCGGTCCGGCCGCAAGAGTAGGAAAGATTTTCCGCGCACCAACTCTTGGTTCTTCGGATCATCGAGGTGCCCAAAAACGATTTTTTCCGCCAAAGTCAGCGGGCGGTTCACACGACCGCGCACGATCTGCAAGCGCTCGCGTGCCTGCGCATAAACCTTCTTCACCATGTCCGGCGTTGTCTCGATTTTGCTCGCCATGTTCGAATGCCTTTCTGGTAGGGAACCGGAGTCGACGCTCATCAACTGAAATGTAGCTGAGAATGTACGGCCAATGCCCACGCGCGACAAGGCTCGCCGCCGCGAGCCCGACAACGAAACGCCGCCGCGAGCCCGACAACGAAACGCCGCCGCGAGCCCGACAACGAAACGCCGCCGCGAGCCCGACAACGAAACGCCGCCGCGAGCCCGACATCGGAACGCCGCCAAGAGCCCCGCCTCAGACTGATCCGACAGCCCAACGCGCCGCCCCTTAAGGGCCGAGCCCCAAAGGCGACGAATCGAGCTCAAGCTCTAAATTTGCCGCGGATTATTGGGCCTGGCCCGAACCTTCGACGGCGGGAAACTCCAAAACTCGGCCACCGGCCGAGTCCACCCGCTCTACGCCATCCCCTTGCGAGGCCCGAACGCGCGACTCTCCGGGCCTCTGTACGGGCAGTTCAAAAGCCCCCGCCATATAGTCTTCGCCCACCCAACCGGACACGTGGACCACCAAAGAACCGGTTCGAGCTGGAACATCAACCGGCACACGCCAAACATCGCCGGGGCGCAGATCTTCCGAACGCACATAAGGTTCAAAGTCGACCACAAGCCCATCAAGGCCTTCGATGCGCACGCGAGGCTCACGAAGATCCGCCTCCGCACGAATCGTCACAATCACATTCGTGGTCTCAGTCAGCGTGAGCAACTTCTCGCCATCAAAGTCGACCTCGACAGGAATACGTGGCTTGCCGCCATTGTGTCGATGGACGCCGTCGCCGGCTTTCACCAAGCTCTCGCGATTCCAGGTGCCACCCTCCGCCGCGATCTGTCGCCCATGGCGATCGACGGAAACTCCGTGCTCGACGGTTTTCACTTCGACCGTGCGGACCGCTGCCCAGAAGCCCACTACCAAGGCGACGAGTGTTACGCCGCCGCCGATCCACCAGCGCCGACGATCCGGCGCACTCATGTCGCGATAGTTCATGGACTCACCACCACATCAAAGGCCGTCAATTGATCGGTGGTCGCTGAGCCATAGCCCCGCACCGTCAAGACGTAGGTTGTTCCGCTGGAAGCACTGAAGGTCACTTGCGGGCAGCTCGCCGTCGATCCCGTCTCGGCGATGTCATAGGCGAGCAACGTCCCAGATCGATAGACATAGAGATCCAAGAGATCGGCCGCCGTACAGCTCGCGGCACCGCTGGCTCGCGTGGGATTGGCAATTCGCACCGTCACGTTGCCGTTGATCGTGCTGACATAACGATAAAAACGCGTGAGACCAAACTTATTCCACAGCGAGCTGCTCACCGAGTAGCCGCCATAGTTGATCACATCATGCGCATTTGCCGTATTGGTGCCGGAGGTCACTGTACGATACAGGCGCCAAAACTCGCCATCGGCAAAGGTGCTTCCCGATGAACTGCGATAGGCTCGTGGCGCAAAGCCACCTGTCCGAAACTCCGAAAAATCATTGTCAGTATCCCAGACATCGGCCGTATCGCCGGTACCGGCGCAGGCCCCTGAGCAAAGCGAGTTATAGGGAATCAAGGTCGCCGAGTTAACCGTGAGATAGGTGTTGAGACTCTCTGCCGATCCCCCATACACCGCGTTGTAATGCGCACTGAAGCTATGTCCCGTCGTCAGCGCCGGCGTATTCTTTTGGTAATTGGCGAGAATGTTGAAGATACGATTGAAGCTACCGCTGTTCGCAGAACCATCGGTGTTCTCCCAAAGATTCCATAACAAATACTGCATGGATCGCTCGGAGTAGTGCCCGCGATCACTTGCCGTCGGCGCTGTCGAAACGTTGATGGAGAAGGCACTGCCTTGATTGGTGCCGCTTGTGTCCACATAGCTCGGATCTCGATACACCATGCCGGAGAAGGCGTTTCCGAAACCTTCACCAAACGCCACACGCGGATCGAGCGAGTCACCCATCGAATGCGCACCGCCGATGGAGTCCGAGCGGAAAACCTTATTTTCGAGGTAATGACCAAACTCATGCGCCACAACGTGCTTATCGTACTCATCCGTGTCGACATCCTCTCGACCAAGAATATAAAGATTGGCGATCGAAGAGCTGCCCTCGGTCGTGAAGTAGCTGGTCCCAATTCCTCCAGCTGTCGTTCCTCCAGAAGACGAGGTCGTGTTGGACGAAGACCAATTCACAAATAAGAGTGGGAAACTCTGAGAAGCACTGCCCTCACAAGCCGCCTCAATGCCGCGTATCGCTGTATCCAGCAAAGCGAACGGCGAACCATTTCGCGAAGTGTAGTTGGTCGAGTGCGAGGTCACCGCATCCAAGGTGATGCCGCTGGTATTCGCTGTATACTCCGTCGAGCCACTCACAGCATAAACGTTACGAAGACAGCCACTTGTCGCCGAGGCCGAGTTGTTCGTGACATTATTGAGGATCCGCACATCCCAGCTCGCACCGTTGCAATTCTCAAATCCCGTGCCCCCCAACGTGTCAGCCACATAGCTCGAGATCGTCGATCTCGCGAGCACACGCAGAGTCACTCCACCCGAATTCACATTCACCGCGAGGCTGAACTCACCGTTGTCGTTCGTATTGGTCGTCGCGACGACTGTTGAACCCTGTAGCGCCTGCAAAACCGCCCGACGAATCGGTACAAGCGATGAACTGCCGTAAGCCAGGCCGCCGGACACGGGCACCGAAGTGTACCTCGCGGTGCCACTGAGTGTGAAACTCACGCCGGAGCCCGGAGAAGTCGACAATCCATAGCTCGAAGCATGGCAGCTCGTGTCCTCGGTCGTCCCACCGCCGTTATTGACGGGCACGAGCTGATTGGTACAGGCGGTGATTGAGAGCGCCAGGAAAGTCCCGCACGACAGGCGCGCCGCGACCCCATCCCCGAATAAAGACTGCGCATACCAAAAGAGTTTTCGGATGAAAGCTTTCACTGAACTTTTAGTCTAAGCCCTCTTGAGGCACGGCCAAAGCAACTCGAAGTCGAGGGTCTCAGCCCTAGACGTCTTACCGATGCAGCCAACAAAAAAACCACGACTATTGTCGTGGGTCTCGACAGAAAACTGAACTTCATCTGACAAACGCCTGCCGTCTCAACGCGAGACGACCACGACTCAGATGTAAGAGCCTTTCTGAATCTTTTCGAGAATGATCTTCTCGGTTTTCAACGGATCGCGCGGGTCCACCGCGAAGAACGACTGCTGTTCGCAGCGAAGCTTATTCTTAATCAACCACTCCAGAACCTCTGCGAGTTTGCGATTTTTCTTATCTTGGAAAAAGGGGTCGTTCGATAGCGTATCTTTGGCCTTTTTCAAAGATCGAGCCTCGGCTGGATCGCGTTCGTTCACCTTATAGCAATCTAAATCCCACTTCTTCACATCTTCCGGAAGCACTCCCAAGAAGTGCACTTCGGGCGCCGAGAAGTCGGCATTTCGAATCAGCGAGGCCGCCGATCCCGCCTTCAGTGTTCGGTAAATGTTTTGCAACGTGTAGGCATCCAAGTCGCCGAAAAAGAACATCGGCACTTTGAGTTGCTCTTGAATGAGCTTACACCAGCCGCGCACGCCGTTGGACGGGACACCCTGTGCGCCCATGACGATGCAGTTGTGTCGCTTCGTCATCCCGTTAGCAACCAAGGTGCCGGCCGTACCTTCGGACTCGACGACCAAGCAGAAATCGATCTTCTTTTTCGCCTTCAGCGCGAGGGCCTGCGGTTTGTTCTTAGGCTGAAAGGGTGTGGTACCCAGCGTGGACAGATCGACCACGGCCTTCGTGCCATCCGGGAGAGTTTCCGTGACCACCAGCTGCCGCGAGTAGGTCTGGCCACCTCGATCGTTAGCAAAGCAGTTGAGCTCCTCTCGATAGACCTCGAGCATATCGCCGACGAAGTCGATGATGGCGTCGGACTCATCCTGATCTCCAAAGTCCAAAGCCTTCAGTTTGGGATCCTTTTTCACTTTACCTTTGGAGATATAGTACAATTCACGCTTGGTGTTCACCGCGCCGGAACTCAGGTTCGCAAGGAGAATCTCGAGCATGAACACCACGCGCGCCATCTTTTGAACGCTCGACACATTCAATTCGGTCCGCACACGCTTATCGCCGGGGGTGAGGAAACCCACCTTCGGATTGTAGAAAGAGTTGTCGAGCGAACATTTGATCGCCTCCAAAACCGGGCGATTTCCCCTCTCCAGCTCTTCCAGCATAGCGTCGCAAAGCACGCGAACTTCTTTGGGAATGTCTTTGGTCAATTTGCGAATGCGAATCACTTTTTCCATGTTCAATCCCTTTTACTTGCGTGCCGTCTTGTCGGTCGTACGTTTTTCGGTGCCGCGCTTTTCAGGGCTCGCCACTTTGCCTGTGCCTTTCGCACCGGCATCCTTCGCCGTTCCCGGCTTCACTTCCACCAGCTTGCCGGTTGCACGCTTGTCGGTTCCACGCGCCATGCTCAGCTCCGCCGCATCGTCATCCAACCCCGCCGAGTCCACATCGGCGTCTGCGTCACCCACCTCTTCCGTCGACACTTCTTCATGGCGACGAGCGGAAAACAAAAGTCCCGCCTTCGCTTGCTTTTCTTTCAAGGCATTCAAACGAAGCTCAGCTTCCGAGAGGTCCTTCTGAGCTTCTTTGGTGTCGCGACCCAAAAGCTTTTTCAAACCTTCTTCAGCCTTGAGCTTTCGCGACTCTTTGGCACCGACGATTCGCACCAAGCCTTCGACCAAAATTGGTCCAAACTGCTCGATATGCGAGATCTTGCGCTCCAGGTCGGCCTCTTTGTTTTCGCGACGAATATGCCGCGACAGTTTTTGTCCAGCTTGCATCAAGGCGCGGCGAATCTCCTCGACCAATTCGTCTGAAGCATCGATGGTTTCCTTCGACGCGTTTTTGAACTTGATGAAAGGCGACACGATCGAGATGGCAAAAACATAGGGGCCCGAAGGCAAAGAGTCCTTCGACTGCGCCAAGCCGTAAGAGCGCCAATTCACGCTTTCAACTGCGGCCGTGATCGCGCAAGCCGACTTATCGAACTGCAGCGGCACACGGTTGGCAAAACGCAGGAGTTGGATCGACTCGTCTTCACTGCCGCGATTTAAGAAGCGAGCGAGTGCGACCTCCACCACAACGGGCTTGAAGTCGCAGATCCGCGGCTTTCGCGTCACCACCGAGAAAAAGTCCACATCGCCGAGGCGTAAAATCGATTTCGCCAGAGACTCTTCGCCGACCGTCAACACCGAGCGGGTCGAGGGCGACTGCATTTCGGTCTTGGAGATCACCTGGAAGGCCGTCTTAAACTGCTCTTCGGTCAGCTTGTTCGTTGGCAGCGGCAGCAAGGCCTTGGGCATGCCGTTTTTCACCAAGGCTTTCAAAGTTTCGTCCGTCACGCGCGAAAATCCGCTGCGCAAAAACTTTCCGAACTCGACTTTTCCGTACAGACCCGCATGCGTGATGAACTCACCCAGCTTCATGGTGTGCGGATGCGGCAAGGTCGCCGAAGGAATTTCGGGAACTGTATCGCTCACGCGCTCGATGCGCACAGGCTCCGCTTCCAACAAAGTGTATTCAATCGTGAGATGAGGGTTCACGAGGGTCGTGCCTTCCAAATACGTGAGCAAGCCCCCGTCGCCGTTCAACTGTACGCGGCCATCAATGCGAAATTCGACACGTGTACCATGCGGACGATCCCAATCGATCGTCTCCTTGGCCTTCATCAAGCCTTTGTTCTGCTTAATGTCGACATCGATCACCGCTTGCACGGCTTTGCGCATCGTCTTCGTTTTGGAAGTCACTCGCACGCCCGAGGCGTTCGTGAGCTGCGCCCAGGTGGTCGCCGCCGAGATCCCGATACCTTGCTGACCGCGCGTACACTGCCCGCGACCAAATTTCGAACTCGCCAGATACTCGCCAAAAACTTTCGGCAAGTCCTCGGCATCGAGACCGGGACCATTGTCCTCGACAATGATCTCCACCAAGTCTGAAGTTTTGGAAGCGCCTGCACCGATTTTGCGAACCACCACTTTCAGCTCGGGCAAGATGCCGTGCTCTTCGCAGGCGTCCAGAGAGTTATCAACGGCCTCTTTGAGCGTGGTGAGCACGGCCTTCAGCGGCGAAGAAAACCCCACCTGCTGCAAGTTTTTTGCAAAATACTCAGCTGTGCTACTTGAGGTGATGCTCTTTGCTGTCTTCGCCATCAGCTCCCCTTTTCCTGATCCCGATTTCTCAATTCCCAGGTTTCTGAATTCAATTTCGCCCCTCGATCTGAGGCCGACGAACCCCGTCTCTCGCTGACTGAGCAAGTCACCGGGCCAGCCGCAGGCCGGCCCTCACCTTCATGCCACCGAGGGCATCGAAGCGGAACACGACCACGGAACGCGACGACCGACGAGGGTCCCCGGACGCGACGTTCTGAGCGCCATCTTGAATCTAGGCCTCGCCCCGACGCAAGCCTCAATCCAAAAAAGCCTTCCCGCACTTATCGGAAATCGCCGACTTTTCGAGCTTTTGCCGGGCACGAAACCCCGAACTGCCCGCTCGATCACCACTCATGCGCAACGCGTTGAGGAAGGTGCCGACGCTTGAGATGGCCATCATGAAGTTCAAATTTTGAGCAAAAATTTGAGTAAAAAAACAGAAATCCCCTTCCCACGAGACTTCGAAGACCCCTCGCTGGAACCTGGGTCCACAATGCGGGCAAGACTTCATCATGCGATCGGATCAGTCCCATTTCCTCTCCGTCCTCTAAGTCGCCACTTGGCGACGCGACCCGTGCGTCGTTAGGATGATGCTCATGAAAATCATGAGGGCCCTGGCCGACTTTTCAACTCAGTACACATTCTTCGCCCGCGGATCACGAAGTTGGATGCTTGCGGCTCTCCTCGCGGTCATCGCACTCCCTGCTTCATCGCAGGAGTCGGCCGCTCCGGATCGCCCGCGTCCCTCGACCACGCCAACGCCGGCCGCCTCGACGACGAAACCCACTCCGGCGCCGAAGGCCTCGCCCACACCCATGGCGATCAGCACAAAGTTTCCCAAAGTCGTCACACGTCTGATGGTCGACGATTTGTTCACCGGCCGAGGCCGCAGCGCCAAGCCCGGCCAAGAACTCGTCATTCACTTTCAGGCCTGGCTCTACGATCCGACCCAACCTCTCGGCCGCGGCCCACAGTTCGAGTCCACGCAAGGCAAAGAGCCGATGCGCTTTAAGCTTCAAGACCCTGAATCGCCGTTGATCAAAGGTTGGGAATTGGGTTTGGTGGACATGAAGCTCGGCGGGCGGCGCCGGCTGATCATTCCGCCTGAGTTCGGGTACGGAGACCGCGGGGCCGGACAAGTGATTCCACCCAATGCCACCTTGATTTTTGAAATCGAGTTGGTCGAAATCAATTAGACTTCGGCCAGTCTTCGGGTCGCGCTCTGCGCTGTGGCGACGCTCATAGCCCTCGTGCCGATCGGCGGCGACCGCAATCAGGTCTCGTCAGACCCTTCGTCGGTGGAAGGGCTTTTGAGGCCCCCCAAAGACTCTTCTGGCAACTTTTCTGGCGACTCATTCGAGGACTCAACAGCCGCCTCCATAGACGCCAGTGTGCGCTCGACATCCAAGACATGACCTCGGCTTTGATTGCAGGGCCGACAGGCCGGCACAACATTGGACTTTGTGGATTTTCCACCGCGCGCAATAGGAATCAAATGATCCATCGTGAGCTGGGTTTTGGGGAACTGACCGCCGCAATGATGGCAACGCCCGGGACCGATTTGCTGCTTCCACCATTGCGACTGGCGAAGTTCCCGAGCTTTCGCTCGCTCGCGTTTCATCTGTTCCGGGGAGACCCAACTCTCATCTGGCATAAGCAGGAGTTTAGCACTTCATCGCCGGGGCGACCAGCCTCGACTGGCGACTTGCCGGAGGCTTCAGGCTCTGCTACCGAAGTCTCATCGATTTTCAACTTCAGGACGATGAGGTCCAAATTATGAAACCCTCACAGATGCAGGAACGCCTCCAGGCCGCTTACCCCGGAGCGCAGATTCAAGTGACGGATCTGACCGGCACCGAAGACCACTACCAAGTCGTCGTTGTTCATCCTGTCTTCCAAGGCCTTTCCCGAATTGAGCAACATCAGCACGTGATGAAAGTCTTTGCCGATGAGTTGCGTACGGGCGAGGTCCACGCCCTCACCATTAAAACCGCGACACCTCAGAACTGAAACGTTTCGAAACGAAGGGAGATCTCATGGCCGAAGTTCACCAACGCATCGACAAACTCTTAGGCGATAGCCGCATTGTCTTGTTCATGAAGGGCACGCCGCAATTTCCACAATGCGGATTCTCAGCTCGAGCCGTTGCGATTTTGCAAGAGTGCGGAGCCAAGTTCGCGTCCGTCGATGTTCTCCAAGATCCCGAAATTCGTGAAGGCATCAAGGCTTACGGCAACTGGCCAACAATCCCGCAGCTCTACGTCGACAAGAAACTTGTCGGTGGCAGTGACATCATGCTGGAGATGTTTGAGGCTGGCGAGCTGCAGCCTATGGTAAAATAAGCCCACGTTCCCATCGAGATCGAAAAGTTCAAGAGCGCTCGCTGGTACAAATTCAGCGGAGAGCTCTTTGCTTTTTAGCCTCGCACAGCTCGCGACGTGGCCTCGGCCGCCGCTTCAGTTTCGCGAACCAGGCGCTCAATGATCTCGCGGCAACTCGCGATCTCATCAATCAGTCCTACACTCTGACCTGCACTCCACACCGTCTTCCACGTCGGCTTGTCCGCCGCTTGCTCCAGCGACTTCATTCCCAAATAGTGAATGAGCGGCACCACGTACTTTTTGGTGAGTGGATTTCGCTTGAGAATCTCCAGGGCCAACGGCAGGTCGGTGCCCACTTTATCGATATAGGGTGTTCGAATCACGGCTGCGGGAGTTCCCGACACTCGCGTCGTCATGACGATCTCTTCAGGCGTGGCCTTCACAACCGCCTCTTTGTAGGCTGCGTCGACTCGCGCCTCATGGGATGCGATAAAGCGCGTGCCGATGTGCACGCCCGAGGCGCCCAAAGCCAAGGCCGCGGCGATTTGCGAGCCGTGCGCAATCCCTCCGGCTAAGATGATTGGAAGCGGAATCTCCCGGGCCAACCAGGGTACGAGCACCAGCGGCGAAATCGGCCCGGCGTGCCCGCCGGCTCCAGAACCCACCGCCACAAGACCATCGGCACCCAAGTCGGCGCACTTTCGAGCATGGTCGAGATTGGTGACGTCGCAAAAGACTTTGGCTCCTTGAGCATGAGCCTCGCGAATCACCTCTCCGGGATGTCCCAACGAGGTGATGAACAACTCCACGCCCGCATCGAGCGCTGAGTGCAGATCATCCTTGGCGCGGGTGTTGGACCTATTGACGATGACATTCACGCCGATCGGCCGCTGAGTTCGCGACTTCATTTCACGAAGAGCCTGGCGATAGGCCTCGAGGGGTCGGTAGTTGAGAGCCGGAAAGGTGCCGATGCCACCGGCCTCAGAGATCGCCACCACCATATCGACATTGGAGACCAGAAACATCGGCGCACCGATGATCGGATAGGAGATTCCCAACAACTCGGTCATTTTAGTTTTCATGGGTTCATCCTGCGCCGAAGCTCTGCACAAGTCATTGCCGAGCGCGCGGCGTTCAACGTAGCTTCAAAATATGATCTGCAATGTCTCTCCCACGGATCGCTGGATTCGACTTTTTATCGGCGGACTGCTCGTCGCTTGGGCCGCCGCGGGCGGACCTTTCTGGTCGTGGATCGGTCTTGTGCTGCTCGCCACGGGAGCTTGGCGGATTTGTCCCGTGTATGCGGTTTTCGGGTTCGGAACCTATTCCGGAAATTCAGCCCCTTCAAGCCCAACAGGAGAATCGCCAGCAAGCTCATCAGTAAGCTCATCAGTAAGCTTACCTGGGGCAACGCCTGGGCCTTCGTCACCCCACGCACACGATCGGAGCCCGACCTCAAACCCTGAGCCCGACCAAGGTCCAAAATCCACCTGAACGCGAGTTGTGGCCTTGAGGCGATTCGAGTGCACCCGCCACCCCCGAAAATCTCGACCAACGTCGCTCCCACCCGACTTAGCTCGTCCCACCAAAAAGCCGATAAAACCCATATGCTTCGTGTGCTTTTGGTCGATGACGATCAAGACATTCTAATTTTCGCGAAGGCGCTTTTGCTCTCGCCTCGGCCGGCGCTGATGGGCACCCACGTCGATGTGACCACCGTCGACAATCCCATCACGGCTTTGGATCGCGCGCGCGATCAAGAGTTCGACTTGATCATCACCGACGCGAACATGAAACCGCACTCGGGCTTTGAGTTGGTACGCCTCTTACGTCAACTACCGACAGCGGCCACCACACCGATCGCGATGCTCACCGGTCGTCGTGAGAAGCGCGATGTGGAGCGCGCCGTACAGCTCGGCGTGCAAGCCTATCTGGTGAAGCCCTTGGATCCGGCCTCCTTCATCGAGAAAGTCGACGAGCTCCTCGAAAAGCGCCAACAATCCAAGCGTGCCGCACGCTTTGCGATGGTGCAGCTGGACGAGCCCGCACAAGGCGAATGCTACTTTCGACTCAAAGCTCTGACCGACAACGGTGGGATTCTAGAAGCCGACGTTCGCCCCCGCAAGGGACTCAAGCTGCAACTCAAGTCCCCCGTTCTCGAACAAATCGGCTTCCTGCATTTACCTATCGAAGTTATCGATTCACAAGAGAAAGACGGCGGCTGGGAAGTTCGCTTTGTGTACCAAGCTCTGGAAGTGCGTCAGCTGCAACGCTTGCGCGCTTTCATCGCCGCGAAAACCGCCAACCTGGCCCCTTCATCGGGCCGAAAGGCGGCCTGAACATGCAGATCCTCCTCGCGGAAGACGATCAGGCCGTTTCGCTCATCACCAGCATTTCACTGGAGAAGATCGGCGGCCATCAAGTTACGGTCGTCGAAGATGGCGAGGCCGCCGTCGATCTGGCGACGCGCCAGGCGTTCGACTTGATCATTCTCGACGGCATGATGCCCAAAAAGTCTGGACTGCAGGCCGCGCAAGAGATTCGTGGCGCGGGTTTAGTCACGACACCGATCATTTTTCTCAGTGCCAAGAGCGATGAACGCGACATTCGTGAGTTCTTGGAACTCGGCGTGGGGTACATTGCCAAGCCATTTGAGCCCACGCAGATTTGCGCTCACATCGATGAGATCCTGGTTCGAACGGGGTTCAAACGATGAAGTCCATTCGCGGCATGCTCGCATTGCTGACGATTCTGATCTTGGGTGCCTCCGCTCTCGCGGCTTGGCGCGCCTGGGATGCTCGGCAACAAGTGCTCGCCGTCGAAGCGAAAATGACGAGCTCGATGGAAACGCGGACGATTCTTCTCATGATGGAAGAACTTCCCTACTATGACGAAACACTTCGTCGGCTGAATCTCGAACTGCAGCGGATCGATAATGACGAGCGACGTATTGCCTTTAAAGACGCACTCGATGCCTATGCGGCACGTAAACCCGACAAGCTCAAGCGAGCGATTCGCAGCGCCCTGCGCGCCGAGAGCAAGTATCACGAAGAGCTTCGCCGCCAGCGCGCCGTCATTGAAGACCGTGTGGTCAAATTCGCTGGACTCGCTTGGGGTATCCTCGCGGCTGGACTGGTGTGGTCGCTCTTAGCGGTCAACACGCTGATCTTCCGACAACTACGTCACCTTTCGCGTCGCATGTTGGACTTCTTGGTCGATCGCTACTCCTACCAATTCTCAAACCCAGAGGCGAACGAACTCGGCGACTTGCAGCGAACCTTCAACTCGCTCGCCCAAAAGGTCATTAACACCATGGACGACCTCAAGCGCCTCGATAGCGCGAAGAGCGAATTCCTCTCCATCGCTAGCCATGAACTCCGCACGCCGATGACATCGATTAAAGGATCTCTGTCTCTCCTCGCCTCTGGCGTCGTTGGGCAACTCGACACCAACTCACTGCGCCTGATCAAGATCGCGGAGGGCGAAACAGATCGTCTCATCCGCCTCATCAACGATCTTCTCGATTTAGCCAAGATCGAATCTGGAAATCTTCCCTTGGCTTGTCAGTGGACAAGTTGGGATCAGTTCTGTCGTCGCACGCTTGAAGGTCTTGCCGGTCTGGCCGTCAATGCCGACGTGCGACTCGAACAGATGTCATTGCCGCAACTGGAAGTGAACATCGATTCGGACCGCTTGCAGCAGGCGCTCACCAATCTCGTATCCAACGCGATTAAGTTTTCCCCCAAAGGTGGCACGGTTCGCATTAGCGTTTCGCGAGCCCGAAGCGGTGAACTGATCGTGAGCGTCATTGACCAGGGCCCCGGCATTCCTCCACGAGACCGAGAATTGATTTTCGAAAAGTTCCGCCAAGGCACCACAAAAGAAAATCCGCTCGTCAAAGGCACAGGCCTGGGACTGGCCATCGCCAAGGCCCTCGTCGAGGAACACGGCGGCAGCATCGGCGTCGATTCTGAAGTGGGCGTCGGTTCGACTTTCTGGTTCACTTTGCCGCATTGGCGCGAAAATGCAGATCGGCTGGCGGCATGAGCTCCAACTCCGGATCCGGAAAAGGCTCAAGCTCCGACCCGCACGGCATCGCGCAAGTCCTCGCGGATCTCCAAAAACAGTACATTCAAGGACTCCCCGGCAAAGCCGACAACATTGAAAAGCTTTGGGCACAAAAACAAATTCAAGAGATTGAAACTGAGTTCCATAAGCTCAAAGGCACAGGCAAAACCTACGGTCTTCCCGAAATCTCCCAAGTCGGTGAAGTTGCAGAAGCTCTTTGCGAGGCCAATATCGAGACTTTGGCGCAAGCTCTGCCTTTGGCGGTGAGGCTTTTACGCAAGGTCCATCAGTTGCGAACAGCGTCCGAGACTCTTCGCTTCGACCTGCGCGAAGAGGCCGACTTTCAGCAACTCGAGCGCCTACGCGCCGCTCTGGGCAAGGGCCTAGGCCCTCAGCGCTAGATCAAAGCGTTTCATACGGCACAGCTGAGCTTGTCTCATCCAATAAATTGTCGCTAAATTGTCGGCATGAACACGCCCTCACAGCCCTCATCGTCGACCGCGGCCCAAGCCTCAACTTCCGCCAGCTATCAAGTTTCGCCCCAACACCTCGCGGAACTGCAATCGCTTCTGAGTGTGGACCGCGTGCTCTCGGATCCTGCGTCCTTGAACCATTATGGTCGGGATTGGACGAAACATTATGAAATTCATCCCAGCGCCGTCGCCTTTCCGCTCTCCACCGACGAGGTCGTCGCTGTTGTGAAGTGGGCTCGAAAGCATCAGATCGGACTTGTGCCGAGTGGTGGCCGCACCGGACTCTCCGGCGGCGCCTGTGCGCTTCAGGGCGAGATCGTCGTGAGCTTCGAAAAAATGAATCAAATTCTAAACTTCGACGCTGTCGATCGCTGCGTGGACGTCCAAGCTGGTGTCGTGACGGAGCAGCTCCAGCAGTTTGCACGCGATAAGGGCTATCTCTATCCCGTCGACTTTGCCGCTCGCGGCTCCAGTCAGATCGGCGGCAATATCGCGACCAATGCCGGCGGCGTGAAGGTCATTCGCTACGGAAATACGCGAGAGTGGGTCACTGGCCTCACGGTGGTGACGGGCATGGGAGAGGTCCTCCAACTCAACTCCGGTCTCGTTAAGAACGCGACGGGTCTCGACTTCCGTCACCTCTTCATCGGCAGCGAAGGTATTCTGGGTTTCATCACCGAGGCCAAAATTCGCCTCACCTCGCCACCGCAAGGAACGATCGTGATGCTATTTGCGGTGCCTGACCTCTCGAGTATCATGAAGATCTATCAGTATTTCCGCGATCGACTGCCACTGACCGCTTTTGAGTATTTCTCTGACCTCGCTCTCAGCCATGTCGTGAATCACGCTCATCTGCAAAAGCCTTTTGCGACAAATTCGCCTCACTACGTGCTCGTGGAAATCGAGAAGTCGAATACGGATGTGGAGGCTATGTCACTCGAGTGCTTTGAACATGGCGTGGGCGAAAGCTGGATTCTGGATGGAGCGATGGCTCAAAGCGAATCCCAAGCTCGAGACTTCTGGCGACTACGCGAAGATATTTCTGAGGCCACAGCCCCTCACACGCCCTTTAAAAATGATGTCTCCGTTCGCATTTCCCAAGTTCCAGAGTTCCTCACGCGCACGGATGCCGCCCTCAAACAGCACTACCCCGACTTTGAAGTCGTGTGGTTCGGACACATCGGCGATGGCAATATGCACATCAATATTTTGAAACCCAAGGATCTCGGCCGAGATGAGTTTCTCGCGCGATGCCGTGGCGTAAATCCGGTGATCTTTTCGATCATTCAGGAGCTCGGAGGCTCCGTGAGCGCCGAACATGGTGTCGGCCTCGTGAAAAAACCGGACCTCGCCTTCACGCGCTCCGCGGCTGAGCTTCAGCTGATGAAGCAAATCAAAAAAGTTTTCGATCCCGATGGAATTATGAACCCCGGCAAGGTCTTCGACTGATCGCCGCGCGGTCAGGAGGCTTTAGCGCGATGACGCGCATTCGCTTCCGCCAAGAACAGACGCGTCAGCTTCGTCAAAGCGAGAGCCCGACGTCGATCAAATTGCTGCTGAGCCTGGGCCTCAGGCTGTCCCTGCAAGTTCTCGCGAAAGATTGCCAGCTCAGCATGTAGATCGCGAAGCTTCAGACCCATGAACAGAGCCTCCGAGGTCACGGAGAGCAAATGTTGATGGTTCCAGGGTTTATCGAGAAAATCGAAGGCCCCGAGCCGCAAGGCCTCGATCGCCTTCGCCTTGTCGCCAAAACCCGTTAAAAAAATCACCGGAGTCTGCAGCTCTCGCTGTCGCAACTCGAAGAGAAATTCTAGGCCCGACATCGCCGGCATGTTCAGATCGCTCACCACGGCATCAAACCATTGTCCCTCGACGAGCTTCAAGGCTTCACGTCCGTTCTCGGCAAAGGAAATCTCAAGCTCTGCATGCGTGGCCTGCAGTTCCAGCAACTGCTCACCCAAAATGAAACGAATGTCTGCCTCATCTTCGACAATGAGAAGGCGCGGGTTTTTGGGAAAACTGAATTTCGAACCGGCGCCAAAAACCTTCGACATGGACAAGCCTTTCGTTCGGGACCCAACAGGCAAATGCGTTGATACCTACTCAAGTCGGCGGAATTCGAGCTGACGTTGAGTCACTTTCTCGCCTTCGCCGAATCTTAATTCAGATGGGTGTCATTTGATGGGGCTGAGACGTCATGTCTCATTCCTCGTGTCCTAATCTGAGAAGACTGTTGAATTCTCGTTGGCGTTCCAGTGGCCACATTTTCTGAGTCGATTCCTGGACCCGCCTCAAGTTGAGACAAGAAGCTCTAAAGGTTCTATCCATAGGTTCTGGCCATCAGTTCTGGGCATCAGCTCTGGCCATCAGTTCCGGGCATGGGCCAGCTCAACAGAAAGTTCATTCAACTTGTGACGAATCCCCTGCGAACATACAAGGGCGAGACATCGAAGTGAGCGATGCGGTGATGTCGCCGGCCTCCGTGGACCTCAGTTTGAAGTTCGCGAATGAGCACACTCAAAAAATCGTGCTCAGGAAGAAAGGGTGTTATGAAAAAAAAGGCTCAAACAGTTCGCCGTCGCTCTTCGAAATCCAAAACCCGCACCACCTCATCCGTGGCGGCGCGTGACCAGCGAAAGCCGAAGCAGAAGTCTTCGATCGCGAGTCGGCCCACCGGAGATCGTCCCCCACTCGCAAGCCATCAAAGCCTTGACTACATCTCTGCGGAGCGCAGCTTTCTTCACGACTTGGCAAATCCCCTTGCGATTTCGGCGGGAATGATCGAGGCCCTTCTCGAGTCAGGTTCGCGAACTGGGCAATTCAATCCCGAGCAACTTCGCAAGCTCAACAAGGCTCGAGAGGCCATTCATCGTCTCGGAGATCTGCTCAACCATCGTCGAAAAGTTGTCATCGAGCTGCACGAACAGTTCCGCAAAACCTCGCCCTGAGTCGTCAGCCCGGCGGCTTCGCCATTCGGACCCTCGGCAAGCCCAACGAGTCTCGCCACGGACCGAGATCGGACGCTAGACTTGACCCAGCAAGCTCGTGCGAATCGATGTCGGAAGATCTTCCACGCGCCGAAGCAGCTCATGAGCCTCTTGGACTTCGACGTCCATCACCACAAATCCAATTCGCTCATCCGTGGCCAAGGCCTGACCTAAAATGTTCGCTCCCAAATCCGAAACGATCGAGTTGATGCTTCCCAACACGCCCGGCACGTTGCGATGTACGTTGGCGATCCGAATCGCCCCCGCATGCTGTTGAGGAAGCGAAAGCGGCGGGAAATTCACAGCTCCGAGCGATGAACCGTCACGCAGATAAGAAATGAAACTCGCCGCGACTTCTAAGCCAATCGACTCCTGTGCTTCGAGCGTACTGCCGCCGATGTGGGGCGTGAGAATGACATTGGGTAGACCTTGCAGCTCGCTCTTGAAGGCTTGTGAGTTCGAGGCCGGCTCTTCCGGAAAAACATCGACCGCAGCACCCGACAAATGCCCGCTGCGAATCGCCTCCGCCAAGGCCGGAATATCTACCACAGTTCCACGACTCGCATTGATCAGCGCAGCCCCTGGACGCATCAACTTGATTTCAGCCGCGCCCAGCATGCCGCGTGTTGCTCGCGTATCGGGAACATGCAGGCTCACAAAATCGGATCGACGTAAAAGTTCAGCAAGCGTCTCCACGCTCTGCGAGTTCCCTAGCGGCAGCTTCTTCACCACATCGTAGTAGATCACGCGTAAGCCAAAGGCCTCGGCCAACACGCTCACCTGACTGCCGATGTGTCCATAGCCGACGATGCCCAAGGTTTTTCCCCGCACTTCGCGAGAACCTTCAGCACTCTTCAGCCACTGCCCTTTGTGAGCCGCCATATTGCGATCACCCAGCTGTCGCGCCAACATGATCACTTCGGCGAGCACCATCTCGGCGACGCTTCGCGTGTTGGAATACGGGGCGTTGAATACGGGAATACCCAGCGAATTCGCCGTCGCCAAATCCACTTGATCTGTACCGATACAAAAACAGCCGATCAGCGAGAGCTGCGGAGCTTTTTGCAAAAGTTCAGCGGGAAGACGAGTTTTCGATCGCAACCCTACGACCTCGTGAGTCTGCAACAAACGGCTGAGTTCCTCTCGATCCGGAGAGTGCGAGATCGCGGTCACCTCGTGACCTTCTTTTCGCAAAGCCTCGTGAGCCACAGGGTGGATATTCTCAAGTAGCAAAATCTTTCGACCGGAACTTTTGACCGTGCTTGTCGCAGAACTCATGCGATCATATTGTCACGTTCCCTTGGCCACGCATAGAATTCTGGTAACGCGTCAATTTTCTTGACGAGGCAACGCCGAGAAAGGTCCTGGAATGCAACGTGGCTCTCCTTCGCTCTCCTCCGATGAGGAGCAAAAGCTCAAGCTCCTCGTGGTTGATGATGATGATCTGATCATCGCGAGCCTTCGCCGGATTCTGCCGAACAACTGGAGCCTCATCGCCGTCGATGGCTTAACTCCCATCGACACCGACGCTTGCTCTGCGGCGCTCGTCGATCTGCATCTCAGCCCGAGCCCCCAGGCCGAAGGTCTGGATGTCCTGCGCCGACTCCGAGAGCAACGACCTCAAATGGAGCTGATCGCCATGAGCGGGGATCTGCGCCGTGAATTCATGGAGCAGGGCCTCAAAGCGGGAGCCACACGATTTCTCGCCAAACCCATCGGTCGCGATGAGCTACAGATCACCTTGGAAAAAATCGAAGCTTTGCTGGAGCTTCGTCCGCAAGTTCGTACGGGCCAGCACTTGAGTGAACTCCGATGGATCGGCTCAGGCCCAGCCAGCGAGCGACTTCTTCGCGACGTCGCGTCTTTGCGAGGCGAGAACGCCCCTGTTCTTATCGAAGGCCCTTCAGGTGCGGGCAAAGAAGTTGTCGCGCAACTTCTGCACACTCAGGAGCGCCGCCATGATCCCACTCGACCTTGGGTTGCAGTGAACCTCGGGGCCTTGCCCGAGAGTGTGTTCGAGTCGGAGTTTTTTGGACACGTAAAGGGCGCTTTCACCGGAGCTGATCGCGATAAGATGGGGCTTGCCGAGTGCGCGCAAGGCGGCGATCTCTTTCTCGACGAGGTCGAAGCTCTCCCCGAAACTCAACAAGCCAAACTTTTGCGCTTTCTCGAAAGCGGCGAGGTTCGTCGCGTGGGCAGCTCACAAACGCAGAAGATCAAAACGCGAGTTATTGCCGCGACGAATCGCTCTCTTGAAGAGATGGTCCGCCAGGGCGAGTTTCGCGAAGATCTCTATTTTCGCCTCTCGGGCCACCGCCTCCGCTTACCAGCGCTTAAAGATCGCATCGAGGATTTGCCCGCCTTGGCCGAACATTTTTTGAGCCTCGAGCGCCCGCGCTTCAACAAGACTTTGGCCCCCGACGCCATCGAGGCTTTGAAAAAGCACACTTGGCCCGGCCAGACTCGTGAACTGCGACGAATTTGTGAGCAACTTGCCCTCGTTTCCCCCCTGCCGCTGATTCGCTCCGAAGATGTCCACCTCGTTCTTCCACAACTGAATCTGAGGTCGCCCGCAAAAGATGGCGAACACGTCTCACTCGACCTCAGTCGAGGCCTCACGTCCCTGCTCGAACGAGTCGAAGCCCAAGCCATCCGGCATGCGCTGACACAAACTCAGGATGTCGACAAGGCCGCCGAACTACTTGGAATTTCACGCTCAAGCATCTACAAGAAGATGAAAGATTATTCCATCGGAGCACCCTGATGAACCTCTTCGATTCCTCACTTCTCAACGAGCCGGTCTATTTGCAGACCTTCGGTATCGTCATGGGCGTGCTGATCCTTCTCAGCGTCTTCTTCTTTTTCATCCGTCACCAGGGCCCATTCACACAAGCGGGTTTTGCTTCACTCATCAGCTGGTGTATTGCGACGCCATTTCTCTTTGTTGCGAATTCACTACCGCGTCCCTGGTCTCTCATCGTGCTGTCGATCATCGCGATCTTTGGCTCGAAAATCTTCTTCCAGCTCATGGGGATGTATCACCGATCCAACTTCGTCTGGGCAACTTACCTGGGGATCTTCGCACTGGCCGCCTCGATTCATTACGGCATCCGCGAACTTTACAACCTTGCGCCCATGGCTTTTTTCGGAGTTGTTTGTCTAATTCCCATTTTGCGTAACTCCCACAAACAGATGATCCAGTACCTTGCTCTCACGCTGATGTGCTTTCTGTTTTTGGGCTGGAGCTTCATGCACTTAGGATGGATCTGGCGGCTTGAGCGAGGCGCCTATATGGTGATCTACATCACGATCCTGACGGAGACCTTCGACAACATCTCCATGGCCGTCTCGCAGTTCATCACATCGCGCACAAAGTATGTGCCAACCAAGATGTTCTCGCGCATCACGCCACGACGAAGCTGGGAAGGCTTCGGCGTCGCGGCACTTCTCACTCTCGTTATCGCATTCAGCTTCCGACATCTTTTACCAGAGCGCTCCGAAACGTTTTGGATCGCCTCAGGTCTGGTGGCCATTCTGGGCGGTAGCCTCGGCGATCTTGTCTTATCCGTGATTCGCCGCGATCTCGGCATCAAAGATGTGGGTGTCTTCATCATCGGCCGAGGTGACTTGCTCTCGGTGATGGACCGCTTGATTTTCGTCGCTCCTATTTTCTACTACGTGATGTGGTACCTTGAGACCTCAAGTTTGCCTCTCGGAGCCTTGCCGGGATCACCATGAAGAACTGGGATTACGAAAACGAACAGTGGACTCGCCTGCCAAGCTACCTGAAGCACTTGCCTCTCTTCACACGGCAGTTTGACCTCACTTCCAAGTTCTTTCGCCTCTTGTGGTCGCTGATCCTAAAATACTGGTTTTTTCGCTTCTATATTCGCCTCAAAGTCGTCGGCGACTTCCATGAAATTCATAAGAATTATCCCAAGCTCTTGGTGATCGCGAATCACGCCTCTCACCTGGATGCGGTATCCATCGCGGCGGCCATTCCTTTTCGATATTGGGGAGACCTATTCATCGCCGCAGCGAAGGACTACTTTTTCACCAATCCGCTCTTCACGTTCTTTTCCAAGCACTGTTTGGGCGCGATACCTATTGATCGAAAGGACAAGAAGGGCGAGGCCGTACAGCTTTGCCTCACCTTGCTTTCAAAGCTCGAAGCTATTTGGTTGATTATCTTTCCGGAAGGGACGCGATCACCGGATGGATTTATCGGTCAATTCAAACGCGGCGTCAGCCTCTTTAGCGAACGCACGACGACGCCTTTGCTGTTTTTGTATTTGGAAGGCAACGCCGATCTATGGCCAAAGGGGCGAATTTTCGCCGTTCCGGGCAAACTCACGCTTCACGTGGGCCCGGTCTGTCCACCCGGAAACATTGAGCTCATCTATGAGCGCTATCGAGATTGGGTCATGAGCATCAATCCGAATGCCTTCCGCGAGGACGTGATCAGCTCAGACGAAAGCGCTCCGAAACCTTGAAGTCGTCCCGATCCGCCGCAACTCGAGCACAGTCCATGTAAGGATCATGTTCAAAGTAGAGCAGCGCTGACTCCGTCGAGGCTTGCGCCAAAAGCCGACGCTTCTCTTCGATCAAATCAAGTGGACGCAAGTCATAACCCATAACCCAGGCCAATCGCACATGCGTCGACGTCGGAATCACATCTCCACAGTAATAGAGAACTTCGCCGCCGCCCTCGATGCGAACCACCTGCTGGCCCGAAGTGTGACCATCGGAGACCCACAAACTCAGTCCCGGCAAGAGGTCCTTCACTTCACCATCAAGCAGATTCAAAACACCAGCTTGACGAAGTGGTTCAAAATTCGCCGCAAAATAACTCGCGCGTTCGCGCACGTTGGGTGAAGTCGCGGTCTCTAGATTTCGCTTCTGCACGTGATAGGTCGCGCGCGGCAATGTCGGCACGAGGCGCTGACCATCCCACTTTGTCGCGCCACCCGCGTGATCAAAATGCAAATGCGTCAGCACCACATCCGTGATGCGCTCGGGCTCCACGCCCACTCGCTGTAAGGCTCTCTCTAAACCCGACTGGCCCGCTTCGATCGCGTACATCTCGGCGAACTTGGGACCCAACTTTGGTCCATACTTCTCGACAAAGTCACCGCCCACACCACAATCAACCAAAACGCGATGTCCGAGTGTCTCGTTCAGAAGCAGAAGCGCACGCGCTTCCATCGCAATTCGATTTTCTGCATCCGGAGGATTGGTCTTTTGCCACAAAACTTTGGGGACTGTTCCAAACATGGCGCCACCGTCCAAACCAAAGATTCCCGTCGGCAGAGCCAACACACGCCAATCGCCCAAGCGCAATTCGCGCAACTCGCGCAATTCGCTGGACCATGGGTTCGAGTTGGCTTGGGGATTCGCAAGATCTTTGGAGAAGGTCTTCATATTCATGTTGTTCATCAGGCCTCCGAACTCGACTCAAGTCTCGTGAAACACTTTCTCGCATCGTCCGATAATTAAACAAGAGAAAGATCGAGTTCACCAAGGTTTCGGAGAACTCGCGATCCCGGCACGGAGCGCCACGCCTGCGGAGGCCTCATGCTCGTGCCCAATTTGTTGTTCAAAGTTCTTCCCACGTTGCGCGTCCTCGCGAGTTCGACATTTTTTGCGCTGAGCTTGACCGCTTGCAGTCAGCCCGCCTTCGAGGGACAAAATTCCGAAGAGAGAAACACGCGCCTCACGCAGCCCACTCCGACACCGACACCGACGCCGGTGCCGCTGCCAACACCGAACGAGCCTCCTCCCGGCACAACTCCGACCCCTGCACCCACGCCTCTGCCTCGTGACCCCGATATGGAGCCGAGCCCAACGCCGGTACCCACACCTGTACCGACTCCTGTACCGACTCCCGTGCCCACACCTGTACCGACTCCTGTGCCGACTCCCGTGCCGACTCCTGTGCCGACACCTGTGCCGACACCTGTGCCGACTCCTGTGCCGACACCTGTGCCGACACCTGTGCCGACTCCTGTG
>CANHQR010000036.1 GCA_947462815.1 Pseudobdellovibrionaceae bacterium | reverse complement strand
TTGGCATGGATCGATGAAAGCTCGGCCAAGAAAAAGGCCATGCGGCCATGTGATCGGCGACGACACGTGCGAATTTCAGGAAGGGTTTCTCAAAGTACGCGACGGCGTCGACGTCTTGAAGAGTCACGCCAGCTTGTTGCATACAAAAGTTGATCGCCTGGATCGGAAACTCCGACGTGTTCTTCACGCGGCTGAAGCGTTCCTCTTGGGCGGCTGCAATGATTTGCCCATCGCGAACCACACAGGCTGATGAGTCGTGATAGAAACACGAGATTCCCAAAATCAGCACGAATCAGACTCCTGCATAGATGAAGGTGATGATGATTCCTGGGCCAACCTTGAAGAACAAAATAGCGAATAGAATGAGGGAAATGAGGATCGGAGCCATGAAGTAGAGTTTATGTTCGCGAATCAGATGACCAACCTCGCGGAGCATACTTTTAATTTTCATTTTCGACCTCTCGTGGCCATCGGCCGTTTGAACCAAAGAGCGTGTTTCTCAAGATTGAAATTTCGATTGCTCGATCGACGTCTCGTAACCCTTAGCGGCCACCCAGTTTGAGTCAGGTGAAATGGTGGAATGACGTAGAGCCTGCCGCGCAAAGAGCCGCGTCCAAATGGAAGTCGGACCGAGGACGAAGAAGTAAAGAATAAAGAGCGCCAGTCCGCCCAGGATCTTTTGCAGAACTACTTCGATCATGAAGCGCTCGAACCACTTCAGCGCACGCCATACGGGTGCGGGCAGAACCGCCTTAAGAAAACCTTGGAAAGTCTCAAATGCCTTTTTGAGCCAGCTCAAGCTTCGCCCTCCGAAGAGTTTTGTCCATCAACTCGAATCCAAATTTTCCAACTCGATTGTCCCTCTCGTTGGCGTCGGATGACTTTGTGCCCTTCGCCCTCGACGGACGCGCTCACGTTGGCGACCGGCTCACCGTCGTCGACTTGTACAAATAAGACTTCGCCGCTGGACATCGTGCTGAGTTTGACGACAGCTTTGCCGGCATTTTGTGGACAGGGAATACCTCGCAAATCGAGAGTTTCGTCGGCTGCTGTTTCACCTTGAAGACTGCCCGCGCCTGTCATTGTCCGACCTCATGAGATCTCAGCAATCTCGCTTCAATGCCTGTGAGCTTGAAGCGCAACACGACTTCCGCCGTCTTCCTCATGATGTCACTGTCTCGGGGAATTTCCAAACGCTAGTGCGCGACGAGCCCTGAGTATCTTACTGAGAGTTAAAGCGCGCATGTTCGTCGTGAAGTCGATTGACGACTTGGATGATGGACGCCGCCAAGCGATCGACTTGGTCGGCGGTGTGCCACTTTGAGAATGAAATTCGAAGCCCTTCTTGGGCGTCGTGTCGACGGCCGAGAGCGCGTAAGACGTAGGAGGTCGTGAGTTTTCCTGACGAACAGGCCGAGCCAGTCGCCGTCGCAAAACCCATTTGGTCGAGTTGACGCATGATCGGCTTAGCCTCAAGACCTAAGAAGCTGAAGTTCACGATATTGGGAAGCACGGGGCCGGATCGGGGCCCATTCAGCCGAGCCATCGGAAGTTCTCCCAAAACCTTCTCGATGAGTCGCTCACGTAATTCGCGCAAATAGTCTGTCACGGTTGCCGAAGATGGGGGAGCATCGGTCCAAGAGCTCCAGCACTTCACGGCCTCAGCAAATCCGACGGCAAGTTCCACGGCCGGAGTTCCAGATCGGAGTCCCCGCTCTTGGCCGCCGCCGCGGAACCAGGGTTCAATTTCGAGTTCGCGGCGAACATAAAGCCCACCGATACCTCTCGGTCCATGACACTTGTGCGCGTTGATACTCAGCAGATCGACATGGACCTCCTGCACATCGATGGGGGTCTTCAAATAGCTTTGGCAGGCATCGGTGTGAAAGACCACTTTGTGGCGTTGTGCGATTTCGCCGATCGCGCGTAAGTCTTGAATCACACCGATCTCGTTGTTGGCATGCATGATGGAAATGAGTTTGGTTTCAGGCCGAATCAGGGCTTCGAGATCTTGCATGCGAATCACGCCTTCGCCATCGACTGGCGCTTCATCGAGGTCAATCCAGCCTTGGCGCGCCATCCAAATTGCCGGCTGTCGAATGCTCGAATGTTCGATGGAAGAGACGATGTAATGGGGTCGAGGAGAAGTTGTGCTGCTTTTTTGATTCCCGAGAAAGGCATGCAGAACCCAATTATTGGCCTCTGTGCCACCCGAACAAAAAATAAGTTCAAAGCTTGATCTTAAATGCAGCGACTCCGCCAGGATCTCGCGAGCATTCTCAAGATGAGCCGCGGAACGTACGCCGGCTTGATGAATCGAGGAGTTGTTGGCCAATTCCATTCGAAAACATTCCGCCACGCGTTCAGCCACACGGGGGTCTACGACCGAGCTGGCCGCCTGATCAAAGTTGATCGAACTGTATTTCGGCATCCCTTACTTGTACTCGTAATTGAGCTGAGATGCGATCTCATTTAGCGTCGTCTTCTTCACATTGAATTCAAGATCGCGAAGGGCTTCATCACGACTCAGAATACCTTGCCGAATCAGCTTACTCATCTCGACGTGATAATGCGTGTAGCCGAAGTGCTTCATGGAATTCGCGACGCTCACAAAGTTAAGGGCGCAATTCGTGCTGCGACCCGGATAACTCAACTTGGGATACTCCCAGCCGAGCTCGCGCCGAATCGTCTCCACATAAGTTTCCTGATCGAAGGGTAGAAACCAATGCGGCGAGAGAACCAGCGATTTATGTCGCTTTTGCGCCCGCTTTAGGACCTCTTCCATCGACGTAGGGAAGTCCTTGTAGCGCGGGTTGGGTCGAATATAGGTCTCGATGAACTGCTTCGTGGCCTCACCCATTTCTTTAAATTCAGGCTGGGTGGTGTTGCAGCCGCATTTGCTCATGACGTTCTGTGTGGTGCTCTGACCCTTTGTCCAGCCCGCAATGATAATAGGAATTTCGTAGCGAGCCGCTGTGTCGTAGGCCAAATCCATGTACCACAAAGAGCAAGGATGACAGACCACGGCTTTGGAATCAGTTTTGAGCAGGGTGCTGAACAATTCCTTCATGTATCCGGACTTGAAGAACATAAAGTCGACGCCGAGCTTGTCGACCGCGCGCTTGACGTTGGCAATGGCTTCAGGAGTTTCAAATCCGTTGTCGAACATAAAAGCGAGCGGCCGAACTTTGTAGCGGGTCACCATGTAGTAGAGCGCTGATGTCGAGTCCTTGCCGCCACTGCACATCGCGAGAACGTCGTACTTTCCTTGGCCCTTGTGCTTGGCCAAGATCTTCAGAAGATCAGATTCGAGGAGTTTCGAAGAGGCCTCGACCTGCTTTTCCTGCTCGTACTCGCGACAAAGATTACAGACACCCTCGTGATCAAAAACGATGTGGGGCTTCGCTTCCGGCATAACACAAGATTTACAGATGGGCCGGTGAGAGCCGGCGACACCGGCGACTTTGTAGTCGGGAGCATCTGCAGCGGGTGTCGTAGGATGGAGTGTAGCGAGAGGGGTTGCAAACTGAGTCGCACTCGCCGTGGTCGATGGGCCCGTGACGCTGGAATCCGACGTCGTTTCTGGCGATGAACCGGTTAATGATACTGTTAATGATCCTGGGCCAAAATTCTGTGCGGCGCTCTGACTCACGCTTGGCCTCCTTTGAGTTCTCCAATCTCAAAACGATACGGTCGGCTCACATTTCTTGGAGCTCTTCCAGATTAGGTCAATGTGACCCAAACCACAAAGTCCAGACCACAGCCAGACCAAAAAACGGGGTCGGTTTTCTGGAATGATTTAAGCTTCTGCAAACAGTCGTTGGAGGCGACTTACTTTGAGCCAATGGGTGTCGAGTTTTCGCTGCTAACGAGCTGATGGAGCACGTGATCGGCTTAGGCCTACGAAGAAGTGTCCGACGCGAAAAGATCTTGTGGACGAGCTGATATTTGTCATCAAGAGGTGCTTCCGTATTGGAGCATTGCCCCGACCTTCAGATGGAAAAATCATGTGACCGTTCAGGCTCCGAAGACCGTGTGCCGTCGAGCTCATAGATCATGCTTTCGAAGCGCCTGAATGGCCGCCTTAAAGCCAATCTGCACGATTCGCGTGAGAATCTCAGGATTCAGGCTGAAGTGATCGACAAAGAACATCTCATAATCATTTGGGCTAGGATGAATATAGATGTAGTCGACATTCGCCTTGTAGTTCACTCGCTTCGCCAGAATATCGAGGAGCTTGTCGCGGTGTTCGCCGGGGAGGCCTTGTTGGCGAAAGTATCCGTCGACGGCACTCATGATCGCCGATATTTGTTGCTGATGCTCGATATGTTTCTCGATCTTCTGCTGAATCACCTGGTAGAGCGCCTGGTTGATGATGAGCGGGATCCCGTAATTGTGCAGTGAACCCATCACGGGCGTGTAGTGATAGGGCTGGATCGAATAGGAGGCGATCACCAGATCACAGCCGGCATCGGCCGCGACATGTGTCGAGAGCGTGTCGCGAATCTCACCATCGAAGAAAAACAACTCTTTGCCTTTTTGATTGCGGATTCCGTAGGGGGCATAAAAGGGCGGGAGAGCTGTGCTCGCGGCGACGGCCTCGGAAATTGAGGCGAAGTTCGCATACTTGATGTTCTTAACTTTGTAGGTTTCGGGAAACGCGCCAAACACAGCTTTTCGTGTGTGGTTCAGCTGGGTGGCGATCACGAAGAGCTGCACCCCGAGTGCGGCGAAATCATTCTCCTTCAACACATTTGTACGCATGTAGCGCTCAATATTTTTTGTGGTGAAGAGTCCGTTGAGCTTAAAACCATTCTTTAACAGGGCCTCAAGTCCTCCGCTGACCAAAGATTTTCGGCGAAGAGTGCTGGGCAGGAAGCCGAGAAGACTGCCGCCATTCATCGCAAAGATGTCGCGATAGGTGATCGGCTTAAGACGCGTGAAAAGGCGCCGGCGCTGGGCCATGCGATTGAGATCGGAGTCCGTGCCGCGTTCAAAGGCATCGATGATCGACTCCACGGAATGTCCTGCGGCGAGAAGAGATGACACAAAGGAGCCGGCGCTCGAACCGACGTAGACTTTGAAGGTCATCTCATCGTTAGGAAAGCGAAGTTGCACTTCCTCTTTGGTGCCGCCCGCAAACTGAAAGCCCTTTTCGCGAAGTGCGAGGCACACTCCCAAATGAAAGGCCGCGGCCTTGATTCCGCCACCTGACAACACCAGTCCAAGCTTCTTCTTTTCGGTCAGCCGCATCGCCTCAGTTTAGTCCCGTCGCCGACGGGCGTCGACCCCCTGCATCCGAAGCGAACAACGCTCTGCGCAACCGACGGCGCACCTCGGGTCGAGGCGCAGAAAAAATTTGAGCCCTGCGCGACTTCCACCTAGGCTCGACACATGTCTTCGACCCAAAGTTCGACACCGCTTTCAACCGCCAGTTCAACCCAGAGTTCGAACCGAAACAAAGCTGCGGCCAAGTCGCAGTCTCAAAAAAACTGGCTGCTTCTCACGGATTACGCGAGTAAGTATCGAGTCAGTGTTTCAACTCTTCGCCGCCGAATTAAAGCCGGCGCGCAAGAGCACCGCTTTGACAACGGCAAATATTATCTGCCCGAGCCGACTCTGCATGAGGAGGGCTTTGGTGCCTCGCACGTGTCACCGGGGCTTTGGAGCGATCGGGCTTCTCATGAGATGCATTTGAAACCTGACATCGGCCGGGACGGAATCGGGAAACCGGCGTATGAGCTCAAAGTCGGGCGGGATCTGGATACTCAGCCCCCGGCCGGTGCGGCGGCATCGATTCAAGAGATGCCGGCTCCCGCCGCTGGGCCCTCCCCCGTGGCTCAGGCATCCGTGTCCCACGACACGACCGAAGAGTCTTTGCTTCGCACGACGACACGATTGGTCGACGAACTTAAACGTGCCTACACTCAGATTCTTCAAGAGAAAGAAGAGCAAATCCTTCTTCTCAAAGAGGAAATCGCAGATCTGAAAACCTTAGTTCGTGTCTTGGAGTTTGATCGAGAGCGCCGATTGGAACTTCAGAATCACGATGCTCAAAAATAAGAACGCCGCTTCCGCGGCGTTCTGTCTTCCATCTCAACTTGAATTTGAATTAAGCGGCTGAAGCAGCAGCTGAGTCTTTGCCTTTTTTGCCTGTGCCACCCTTGCTGGTTGGCTGGCGCTTGGATTTGCCAAGCTTCTCATCGAGTGCCATGTGCAGCACTTCATCCAAGTGCTCGACATAGACAAAGTTGAGCTGTTGGCGGAACTCCTCGGGGATATCTTGAACGTCCTTCTGATTTTGGAAGGGGATCAGGACAGTCTTCACACCGTGGTTCAGAGCCGCCAGCGCCTTCTCGCGAATTCCACCTACCGGCAAAACTCGCCCCGAGAGTGTCACCTCACCCGTCATCGCAACATCCGCACGAATTGGCGTGTCGGTCATCAAGGAGATGATCGCCGTCGCCATCGTGATGCCGGCGCTTGGACCGTCCTTCGGTACAGCACCTGCGGGGATGTGCACGTGAGCCTGCCAGTGATCCACCCAATCCTCATCGATGCCCAGCTCTTTAGCGTGAGCTCGAGCGTAACTCATCGCGGCCTGAGCGGACTCTTTCATGACGTCGCCCATTTGACCCGTAAGAACAAAACCGCCTTTGCCCTTCATCTTCAAGGCTTCGATGTAGAGAACCTCGCCACCGGCTTGAGTCCAAGCCAAGCCCGTCGCGATGCCGACTTGAGCTTCCTTCAGCTTCTCGTCGCGAATGAATCGCGGTGCGCCCAAGAGGTCCGCCACTTTCTCAGCCGTCACCACAACTTTCTCTTTATGACCCATGACGACGCCCTTAGCGACCTTGCGGCAGACCGATCCAACTTCACGCTCGAGATTGCGAAGACCAGCTTCGCGCGTATATCCCGAGATCAAGTAGCGGATACCATCTTCTTTGAATTCGATGTTGTCGTCAGTGACACCATTCGTCTCCATTTGGCGACGGATGAGATGCTTCTTCGTGATCAACACCTTATCGTTCTCGGTGTAGCCCGGAATCTGGATCAGTTCCATACGATCCCGAAGTGCTGGCGGAATGTTCTCCACCACGTTCGCCGTCGCAATGAACAAGACGTTCGACAAATCGAAGTCGACGTTCAAGTAATGATCGCGGAACGCATGGTTCTGTTCGGGATCCAAGACCTCGAGCATAGCCGCTGACGGGTCGCCACGATAATCGCTACCGAGCTTGTCGATCTCATCGAGTACGATCACGGGGTTCTTGGTCTTTACTTGCTTCAGAGCCTGGACGATTTTGCCCGGCATGGCGCCGACATATGTACGACGGTGACCGCGGATTTCCGCTTCGTCTTTCACGCCGCCGAGGGCGACTCGGAAATATTCCCGGCCCATAGCTCTCGCGATCGACTTGCCGAGAGAGGTCTTGCCTACGCCCGGAGGACCTGCGAAGCAAAGAATCGGACCTTTACGTGAGTCGGTCTTGAGTTTTCGAACAGCTAAGAATTCGAGAATACGATCCTTGGCCTTCTGCAGTTCGTAGTGATCTTCATCGAGCACCTGTTTGGCGCGATCGAGGTCGAGGTTATCTTCCGTCGCTTTGCCCCAGGGCAGATCGACCATCCAATCCAAGTAGGTTCGAAGCATCGAGGCTTCGCTCGCATCGGGGTGCATGCGCTCCAGGCGGCCCAACTGTTTCAGCGCCTCGTTCAGCACGGTTTCTGGCATTCCAGAGTTGCGAACCTTCTCTCGAAGCTCTTCCAGCTCTTCGCCTTTCTGGTCCTGTTCGCCGAGTTCATTCTTGATGGCGCGCATTTGTTCGCGAAGGAAGTATTCTCGCTGCGTCTTGTTCATTTCATTGCTCGACTGCGAACGAATCTTGGTTTGCATTTGCAGAACTTCGAGCTCGCTCGTGAGGATTTCTGAAACCAACTTCAAACGGGCCTTGGGATCGGCGGTTTCCAAGACACGCTGAGCGTCGGCGACCTTCAGTCCGAGGTTCGAGGCAATCAGGTCGGCGAGGCGACCGGGCTCCTGAACATCGTCGAGGATCAACAGGATATCGGGAGACAAAGAGCGTCCCAGGGCGATGATTTTTTCGAGCTGCTCACGAGCTGTGCGAATGAGCGCCTCAGTCTCGACACCATCGGCGCTGGTCGACTTGGTGTCTTCGTCAACGACGCGCTCAACTCCGACTTCGAAGTTCGGCGATGATTTGACGAAGCGAGTGATGCGGCCCTTGGCCTCCCCTTGAATGAGGATCTTCACACGTCCGTCGGCGAGTTTGCGCATGCGCATGATCCGCGCAATCGTACCGACGGTGTAGATTGAATCCTCCGTCGGATTCTCCTCGGTGATTTCACGCTGAGATGCCAAAAAGATCAGGCGATTCTTGCCCAGGGCTTCCTCAACAGATCGGATTGAGGCTTCGCGTCCGACGAAGAGAGGCAGAATCATATAGGGAAACACCACAATATCGCGAACGGGCAACATCGGAAGTGTTTCAGGGATATCGAGAGCCTGATTGTCAAACGCCATGCGACCTCCGCGACCCACTCGAGCGGCTGCGACCTGCAGCTTGTCGTATGAGGGATCGACTGTTCTATGGAGCTTTTCGGAGGACCACGAAAATCCCTTTACGACGACAGCACCGCGCAAAGGTCCAATTTTGAGGGAAAAAGCCTAGGTCTTCGGGCCAGATTTACATGGCCTTGCTGAGGAAGCTTGCAACTGGTGCGAATTGCCGAAGGACTTTCAACGAGATTGTCGCACGTTCAAAGCTCGTGACGATGAGAACGAGATCGACGCTTTCGCGTGCGGGCCCCACAAACAAAGAGCGCCCGAGGTTCTCCAGGCGCTTCGTTCCGGCGAATGATTTTGCCAAGTGATTTTGGCAAGTGAATTTGATTGAAGGATCCAGACCTTCGTCGACAAAAGCTCTACGAAGGTCGGCGTCACCTCAAGCGTGAATAGGCTCGAGGCGCTCGCGTTGCTCCTGCTCTTCTTTGCAGGCCAAGCAAAGGCTCGTGACCGGGCGCGCTCGCAAGCGCTCAAGGCCAATCGGCTCTTCGCAAACTTCGCACAACCCGAAGCTGCCATCCTCGATACGGCTCAGTGCGCGGTCGATCTTCGGCAGCATCTGTGCGGCGCGCTCCTTGATTCGAATCTGCAAGTTCAGATCAATCTCTCCGCTTGCGAGATCGCCCTCATCACCGCGCAATCCTCCGGGCGAAAGACCTTCACTGCGAAAGCCGCTGACGTGGTTCAGATGTTCGTCGCGAGTTCGCAGGAGAAGGTCTTTGAGGCTGGCCACCTCATCGCGTGTGAGTTCGCGCGGCTCCACCCAGCGAGCTGAATTTGACGTTCCGCCTGCCGCAGTCTGAGGGTTCTTCGTTGCCTGGATGTCGGCGCTTCGTTGGGACTTCAAATTGCGAGTCCCCGAACTTGATTCTGGCGTCGATTGGGCCGTCGATTTCGTCGATGTGAGTTTCGGCATGTTTCCCCTTCATGCTTGGCTGGGCCGACCCCATGGATTTCCCATAATGGATCTGCCATAAAAACGTGCAGTCGAAATCCTGAGCGCACCCCCTCGTGCGACAGGATGTGACAGCTTGTAGGGGCTGGAGGGTAAATTTGTCAAAACCCAGAGTGGACGCCTCGGGCCATGCCCGGATCTCGGGCAGGTATTCATGATTATTGTGTTTTTTGTGTTGAGCTCAAAATCTCAGTCGCGGAGCTCGACCGAGCACGTGCGCGCGGATTGCGATCATTTCGCTTTCGAGGGCGACTCCCGCCGAGGCTCGTACATCGATCCAACGTACGAGTGCTTAAATAAACAACAGGCAAATCTCTCGGCGCTCTTCAGATGAATAAATCTGTCACGATTTCTGTAATTCCCCGGCCGCGACATCGGTCTATTGAGTTTAAGGCCGAAGACCTTGTGTCCCCCGTCAAGAGCGGGCGAAGCGCTGTTGAAGGGCCTCACGAATCTCAGCGCCTTCGATCGAGAGTCGGGTCCACGGCAGAACGCGTAGGCGCTCTTCTTCGATCGGCTCTTCGGTTTCCTCGCAGACGCCAAACGAGCCCTGTTCAATTCGCGCGAGTGCGGCCTCGATCTCCATTAACTGATTCTGAATGCGCTGCTGAGAGCTGAGGAACGCGTTCTCAGCGAGGAGATCCATCGTGAGATCCCCCTCGTCGCTGCCGCCCCGGTCGCGAGATTCAAATTCGCGCGCCGCCTGGCGAGCTCTGTTGAGCAAGTCGGCTTTGGATTCGAGCAAACGCGTGCGGCACTCGCGCACGAAAGCTTCACTGAGACCTTGAGACTTATGTTGGCGCGTCGGTCTTTGGATCTTCTGCATATGAGTCGGGCCTCCCACCCGTTGGCAATCCGCTTCAGGCTTGATTTGTAGAGGTCGAACTTCCTGGACCTCGAACGCCGCTAAGACAGATGCCGATGCCCCGGCGGTTAGGAGGAGAACGCCGGAGGAGCATCGAAAATTTTAATAGGGAAGAGAGGGTGGCCTTATCGCTTTGAAGTAGGGGCCTCAAGAGGCTGAATTTTACCGCTTTTGACGGTGAGGATGGATATCGGCCGCGAAAACTCGCGTCCGGCTCCGATGGAAAAACGTCCTAGGGATCCCGGCATATTCTGCGCCGTACTGAGCTGTTCCTGAAGCGAAATGCGGGAGGTCGCGCCGTCGCTGATCAGCTTTCGCAGTAAGGCGCCCGTATCGTAGGCCTGCGTTTCGATGAGTCCGGGATCAGCAGCATAGAACTCGCGAAAGCTGCGAAAAAACTCGGAGCTGACAAAGGACTTTTCTTCACTCATGAGGCCGTCGACAAAGACGGCGCCCTCGGCGGCTTTCTGCGCGCGTTGTACGAACTGCGGATTGTTCCAAACGTTGGTTCCCAAAACGCGAACCTTATCGACGTCGTAGTAGGCCAGCATTGGCAAAATTTGGCCAGCGGCTTTGGGAGTATCGGGAATGAAGAGAAACTCGAAGTCGACGGCCGGAGTGAGCACCTCTTCATAGGTTGGACCGCCCTGGCGCACGCTGCGCTTCGGATTGCGATCCAAGAAGGCACGGTAACGTGCACGGTATTCGTCAGCGCGATCTTCCATGTAATAGGTGGCCACAAGGCGCTGAATCACGCTGCGAAAATCTGTTTCGTCCGGATCATAACTTTGCGCAGCGGTGACTTGACCGCCCCGCTTGAGCACCTCGTCCCAAAATGAATTGGCGAATTCGACGCCATAAGAATCATTCGGAAACAAAACTGCGAATCGCTTGGCACCCATCTGATCCATCGCATAGCTCACGAGGGTCTGCGTCTGCTGACGGCTGGTGAGTGCATTACGAAAGACAAACTCGCCGATGTCCGTAATGCCCGACCTTTGGCTCATCAAGAGCATGGGCACGCCCAGCTCTTGTGCTTTGGTCGCTTCGGCTGTTGCCGTTCGACTCAGCAGTCCCCCGACGATCGCCACCGCATTATCTTCGACAACCAAGCGTTCAACCGCACGCCGAGCCAGATCCGGGTTGCCTTCACTATCGATGATGGCCAGGCGAAACTGACTTCCCGATTTACCCGGAAGGCCGGCACCAAGTCCCAACTGCAAGCCACGAAGCGCGCGATAACCGACCGCGGAGTTACGGCCCGAGAGCGGCAGAACAGCACCGATCGTACGTGAGTCGACGCGACTACGGGCCTCGATCTGTGTCACCAGAATCTCGGCGCGCTCGGCAATTTCCGACTTGGGAGCGAGTGAGATCACATCCTCGAACACCGCCTTTGCGGCACTGAGCTTACGTTGATCGGCGAGCACAAGACCAATGCGGAACTTAGCTGCAGGACGAAGGAACCCATAACGCGAAGAATCCGCGATGCTCTTGACGTCGTCATCACTCAGTTTGGCATCAAGAATTTCTTGGGCGAGAACGCGAGCGCGATCGCGCAGGCGTTGCGCAGGTGTGCCGAGTCTTACACTCTCCGCATCTGCGTCGTCTGCCACACTGACGAGAGTTTCGAGAGCATCGAGGTGCCTACCGAGTGCGGACAAGGCTTGTGATTTCAATTCCATCGCTTCAAGTCGAGTGAGGGCGCGTTCCGCTCCACTCGAGAGCGCGACGCTCTTTTCTGCGCTTCGGAGGGCCTCTTCGGCACGATTGAGTTTGAGCAGCTGGCGACCCATGCCGAGATGGGCATCGGCCTCAAAATTTGAGGCCACGGGCAGTTGGGTCAATTGTGTGTATACCCGCAAAGCTTCCTGGGCTTCGCCGGCTCGTTCGTGGTACTGGGCCACACTGAAGAGCGCATCGTCGGCGAGAGTGGATTGGGGATGAGAAGAAGCGAACTTTTGCAGGCGCTCCAATCCCTGGGTCACCGCCCCTTTGTCCAACAGGGCTCTCGCGGATTGGTATTCCTTCTCCATGGCGGCCGTCGGTAGCGCGGCTTCTTGCTTCTTTTCCACGAGGGTTTGGCAACCGGGGAGAAGGAACAGCGCGAGCAGAGTCGAGCTCAACCACAAAGCGATTGGGCGAACGAAATTTTGTCCGAACGATATTAAAAGAGAAACTTTGCGAAGGCTCATAATGGACCCCGATCACTTCTTTCGAAGACGTTCAACTTTTTCCTGATAAGCCTTCACCATGGGCGTTGGCTTCAATCCGGCCGCGAAGCGCCGGAGAGTTTCGCGCTGCTCATCACTCAACTCACGAGGGACATCGACCAATACTTTCACCAGCAGGTCTCCGGCCTCACCCGAAAGTGCGGCAAAGCCCTTGCCCTTCATGCGAAAGATTTGGCCCGAGGGAGTGCCAGGTGGAATTTTGAGCGAAGCCTTCCCCGTTAGAGTCGGAATCTCAATGATCGAGCCCAGGGCTGCATCGATGAAATTAATGGGGACTTCGAGGTGAATGTCGTTCTCGACGCGCTTAAAGAGTGAATGCTCGGCCAGATTAACGATGACATAGAGATCTCCAGCGGCTCCGGTCTGCGGCAAGTCACCCTCACCTCGGAGTTTAAGACGCTGACCGGCCTTCACGCCGGACGGAATGGTGATCGCCAGTTTGGCCGTTTCTTCGCGCCCCTTGCGATTCCGAACAAATGAGATTGTCTTCTCGCAACCTGTCGCGGCCTCCTCAAAGGTGACCGTCAGAGTGTAACGAAGATCGGCGCCGCGTCCGGGGCCGGTCTTCCCGCGTGGCTCAGCCCCCGAATGAAAAGGTCCGCGCTGGCGAGGATCAGCACCGCGGAATGTCCCCCCGAAAATGTCTGAAAAGATGTCTTGAAAGGACTCTGGTCCGGACGAAAAGTCAAAACCGCCTCCCTCGAAGGGATTTGCGCCAGGACGGAACGGCCCACCGGCCCCCGCGCCTGCGAAATTGGCGGCGTGTCCAACTTGATCGTAGCGAGCGCGACGCTTCTCATCGGATAGAGTTTCGTAGGCCTCGTTGATCTCTTTGAATCGTTCTTCCGCCTTTTTGTCGCCTTGATTCTTGTCGGGATGAAACTGTAAGGCGAGCTTGCGAAAGGCCTTCTTGATTTCATCACCGGTCGCACTTCGTGCGACACCGAGAACCTCGTAATAATCCCGTTTGGTGGCCACAAGTGCTCCCGTCGATGCGCCTTATTCTTTTTCTTTCGCGACGATGACCTGTCCGTGGCGAATCACGCGATCATGCAGCTTGTAGGGCTTGCGGAAGACGCGCGAGATATGACCGGGAGGAAGATCAGCTGAGACTTCACTCGACAAGGCTTCAAATACAGCCGGATCAAAGGCTTTACCTAGCGCGGGAATTTCCTCGATGCCATTTTTCGCAAGTGCGGCTTTCAACTGGGTCGCCGTGAGTTCAATGCCTTTGCGGAACGAGTCGAGATTTTCCGACGTGACTTCTGTGGATAAGGCCTTTTCGAAAATATCGACGACCTCGAGAATATCCACGGCCAAACGCTCCGCTCCGAAACGGCGAAGGTCTGAACGCTCCTTGATGGCGTTCTTCTTGTAATTCTCGAACTCCGCCGCCAAGTAGAGGTAGTCGTTCTTAAACTTCATCAGCTCGGCCAATTGTTCGGCTGTGAACTCCGCAGACCGAGCTTCGGCGTGGCCATGCGAATCGCCCTGGGTCTTTTGCTGGGCGCCGGCTCCCGAGGAGTTAGAGTGATTCTTGGGATCGGACTTTGGATCAGAACTGTGGTCCACTTCGGCTCCTTTTGAAGACTTTCGTCATTATGGAGCCGCTGGGGTCGAAGTCAAACCGCGCAGTCGTCCAAATTTGTCATTCGTTGGACCGCAAAATAGACCCGCTGCCCGCCGGCAAGTTTCATCGGCTTTGCGGCCATTCGTCCTGCAAATAAGTCAGGCGCTCCAGCACGCGATTCGCGAGTGCGTGCCCCCGCGGCGAGAAATGAAAGTTGGCACCATCGGGAGTTGTTCGAGTTCGAAGTAAGCCATCTTCGACGCAGGGGGTGAGACGGTGAGTCACGTCTCGAGCGACGTCCTCGCCGAATTTTTCCGCGACGCGTTTAATGTCGAGGCCGCGCTGCACACGCAGATGCGTGTGCAAAAAATCGGTCAGGGCCTCGTGGGCCTGGAGATCCTCCACGCGGTCTTTGCCCATCGCTCGCCAAAACTTTTCACCTCGTGCCTGTTGGAGCTCTGTTTCGTAGGCCTTGAGCGTGGCGGGGTTCCAGAATCGAAGCCCCCAAGAGTCGCCCAATTCTGGAGATCTCGGTCGATAAGAGTGTGAGCCCATACCAAGACCCCAATACGGCCGATCGCTCCAATAGAGCAAGTTGTGCCGCGACTCGTATCCGGGCACCGCAAAATTGGAGAGCTCATAGCGAAGAATGCCCGCGTTCTTGAGGCGGTCTTCAATCAACTCAAACATGTCGGCTTGTTCTTCATCACTCGCGCGGCCGCGATTGAGTGGATGCCGATCGGGTACCGTAAGGCAATAAGCGCTGAGATGGCGAGGCCCGTAAGAAATCGCTTGGCGCAGATCCTCGTCGAGGTCGCGCAAACTCTGTCCGGGAAGGCCGAAGAGCAAATCAAAATTGAAATTGAGCCCCATGCGACTCAGTAGCTCGAGATCGCGATGCGTGTCCTCGACACTGTGCTTTCGTCCAGTGATCTTAAGCAAATCGGCGTTAAAAGTCTGTGCGCCCACCGAAAAACGCGTCACACCGCTGTCGAGCCAAAACTGAACTTGATCCTGTATGCTGCTCGAGTCCGAGGTGCGAGTCCCCAGGGTGCCAGGATTCACCTCGAGCGTGACCTCGGCATTCGGCGACAGGGGGAAACCGGCTCTTGCAAGCTCGTCGTGGACGGCTACCATATTCTGAGGCTGCATCAAACTGGGTGTGCCGCCACCCCAATAGAGAGAAGATAGGGGAGTCGGAGCAAGAGATGCAGAACGCGAGCGTATTTCCTCTCGCAAAAGTTCAATATAATGTTCCATGGGCGGCAGATCGCCGACTTCGAACTTCACAAAATCGCAGTACGTACAGATCTGCAAACAGTAGGGAACATGTACGTAAACACCAAAGGGTGGCGAAGCTTCAGCACGCATGAGGTAGCAGAGATGACGCAGAAACGAGCCACAAGCAAGCCGACAAATGGTATGAAGCCGATTTCCTTCAAACTGAAGAACGGATTGGAAGTTCGGCTTCTTCCGTCGCGCCGAGCGCCGGTGACCTCGGTGCAGTGCTGGGTCAAAACTGGTTCTGCTGACGAGCGAGTCGCCGAGCAGGGCATCAGCCACTTCATCGAACACCTCGTCTTCAAGGGCACTGAGAGCTTCGGTGTGGGTGAGATCGCCAAGGTTGTGGAGGCCTCAGGCGGCGAGATGAACGCCTGGACGAGCTTTGACCAAACCGTATTCTACATCAACATTTCCAAGGAGTTTGTCGGTACGGCTTTGCACACCATCAGCGACATGATGTCGACGCCGCGCTTTGATCCTAAAGAAATCGATGCCGAGCGCGAGGTTGTGCTCGAAGAAATCAAGCGCACCAACGACAACCCATCCCGGCGCGGAAGCCGCCTCTTGTTTTCCAACTTCTACCGAAGACACTCCTATCGCGTGCCCGTCATAGGCCGACCCGAGGTCGTCGCCAAAGTGTCGCCGAAGGTCTTGAGCCGGTACTTTGCCGAGCGTTACTCGGCAAAGAACATGTTGTTGGTCGTCGCCGGAGATTTTGAGACACCCAGCATGCGACGCCAAATCACCGAGCATTTCGGCCGAGTGCAAGGCGGTCGAGTTCGACCTGTGAAGCGCGTCCGCGAGACTCCGCCGACACGGATGCGCCTGCGACTTGAAGAGTCGGATCTCAAGGAGACGCAGATCCACATCTGTTTTCCGATCCCGCCGGCTTCACACAAGGACATTGCCGGTCTGGAAGTGCTCAGCATGATGTTGGGACAGGGCGACTCCAGTCGTCTGGTGCGACGCCTTCGCTTGGATGAAGACTTGGCAAATTCGGTCGGTGCGGGCTGCTTTGCCCCAAAGGATCCCGGGTTCTTTTCGATTTCTTTGACCACGCGGCCCGAGCAAACTCTGCCTTCGATTCAAGCCTGTGCTGAAGTCGTCTCTCAGAGCTTTCTACAAGCTTATTCGAGTGCTGAGGTTGAGCGAGCGATTACCAACATTGAAAGTTCAGAGTATTACGGTCTCGAGTCCGTCGAAGGTCTTGCGCGCAAGATGGGGTCTCTGCTGACGCTGTTCGGTGATTTGAAGAAGTTTGATGAGTACATGCAGCGCGTGCGCGAGTTCAATGCGCAAGAGGCGCATCGCCTGTTGCTGAAGTACCTTGATCCGAAACTCATGACGGCCGTTGTCCTTATGGCCAAAGGTCAAGAGGCGCAGAAACAGGAAGTCGAGGCCGCGCTTCGCGATTTCTCGGGCGCGCTCCAGCGGGCTCGAGCTTCGGCTCCTGCCCGCTTACCTCAGAAACACGCGACCAAGAAGGCCAAAGCCCATCCCAAGTGGAAAGCGGCCGCTGACCTCAACGTCCGCATCGAGCGAGAGACGCTGCCCAGTGGGACGCGGGTGATCTGGCGTGCGACACGATCGGCACCCACGGTGAGCGCTCGCATCGCCTGGCGCGGCGGCTCGCGCACAGAGTCCATTCATCAAGGTGGTTTGACAGAGCTCTTGTCGCGCGTGTGGGTGAGTGGCACGAAAGACCTCGATGAAGCTCAATTGCTTGAACGGATCGAAAATCTGGCCTCTGGACTCGGCGCCTTTGGCGGTCGTCATACAGTGGGCTTGAGTGGGCAGACGCTCTCCATTCGTCAGCGGGAGTTTGCGCCGCTCTTTGGTGAGGTCGCGTGGTCACCGAGGTTGAGTGCGGAAGCTGTTCCGCGCGAAGTGAGCCAAATGCTCGAAGGCCTTCGAACTCGAGAAGACCGTCCGTCCCAAATTGCATCGCGAATCTTTATGGAAACTTTGTTTCGAGATCACTTCTATTCACTTGATCCGATGGGAACGCCCGAAACCCTGCGAGGTTTGGACCTGAAACAGCTCGAGCTTCACCTCGAAAAGAACACGGCCACTTCCCCCTTGGTTGTTGTCACAGGCGACCTGGATAAAGCCGTGTGGCGAGACGCGATCGAGAGCGTGGCGGCTTCCCGGAAGCGAGTTCACCCCGGCCCAGAAACTCGCCGCGACCTCTCGGGTCGCGATCTGTTCAAGAGTCGAACAAGTGGCGAACAAAGATGCTTTCGCGAACTCAAGAAGGAGCAGACGCAAATCATCTTGGGATGGCCGGGTTTGACCCTCGATGACCCTCGGCGCGTCACCCTTCAGGTTGCTCAGGGCTTGCTGTCAGGAATGGGCGGAAGATTATTTGTCGAACTGCGCGAAAAGAAGTCGCTCGCCTATAGCGTCGGGCCAACAGCTATGGAGGGTCTCGAAGGCGGGTATGTGGGAGCCCACATCGGCTGTTCACCCGAGAAAGCCGAGGAATCTATACGCGATTTGATCGCTGAGTTTCATAAGCTGGCCGAGCAACTCGTCGACGCCGATGAGTTGGCGCGATCCAAGCGTTTCTTAATTGGACATCATGATCTCGGACTCCAGAAGGCCTCATCGTTGAGCTCGGCATTTTTGTTTCACGAAATCTACGGGCTGCCTGCCGAGGACATTCTGAACTATGGCGAACAGGTGAAGTCCGTGAGCGCGGAAAGTCTACGCCAGTTGATCGCCGATCTGGTGAGCCGACCGCCGACAATTGTCGTGGTGGGACCCAAGTCGCCTTGGCGCGAAGGGGAATACACCGCGATTCAGGCTTAATCTTGGTATAAGCGCGGCTTTCAAGCCGCGTCTCATTCTGAGAAATTGACTCGCCCAAGGTCGAAATTCGCCTCATGATTTCTCTCGATCTCTCAGCGAGTTGATAAACTGAGATCAGACTCGCGCGGCCGATTCGGCGCGAGTTCGAAGGGATCTCACGCGATGTCGACGAAGGCCTTTTTCGTCTCCAGCCGGGAGTACTTTGCCGAAGTGGTGGACTCGGCTTTGTCGTCTCGCCGGATGGACACATTTCCATCAGCCAAAGACTATTTGATTCGTTTGCTCGAGTTTCACGTCCCTGCTGAGCATTTATTTGATGAGTTCGATGAACAGGGTCGACGCCAGCGATCCACTCTAGCGGAAGCCTATTTGCGTGCGATGAGCTCAGAGCCGGCCCAGCGCGTAGAGCTCTTGAAACGCACGGCGGATCGAGCCCTGTACATCAGCGGCTTCTTTTCCGATTCGCTTCAACGAAAAATTGTCGATGTCGATTACTACGCCGATATGGGTGTTGCGGCCTACTCTTCCCTGGCAGAGAATGTGCGCGATGACCTTTCGACGCGCGTCTATCGAGAATACTCGCGGAGATTTACCGAGTTTATGGACGTCCTGGCTTGGATCAGTTCGCAGTCGAAGCTTCAGAGTGAGGCCAATATCTTGCGTCTCTACGAAGCCTTCGCGCGGACGGGCTCGGAGTATGCGCGTGAGCAGCTCCTCGAACGCGGCCTCATCGCCGTGCCGCTCTCGGAACTGGAAAAGTCCAAAAAGCAGTAGCTGACAGCTGCCCGCCGTGCCCGGTAGACTCACGGCATGTTTGATATTGGCTTCAGCGAAATGATTTTGATCGCCGTGATTGCCCTTGTGGCGATCGGGCCAAAGCAACTTCCCGAAGTCGCCCGTACCGTTGGAAAGTTCATAGGCGAATTCAAACGCATGTTTGGCGATGTGGCGACAGGCTTCATCGATGCTCGCGACGGCGCAGATCGCGAGTTGCGTAAATTCAAGGACGATGTGAAGGGTTCAGTCTTCGCGCAGCCGAGACAGGAACCTCCATCTCAACCGGCCTCATCGCAGGACGACGCGACCTCGCCGCCTGAAGCTCCGATCGCCGAGCCCCTTCCGCAACATGCGACCAGCGCTTTGCAGGAACCCGAACACTCGGTTCACCTCCCCCCTCGCGAACCAGGTGACAAGTCATGAGAGATCCGCACGACGAAAATGGCGTGGATCAGCTCACGCTGACGGACCATCTGGCCGAGCTGCGAACACGAATCATTCGCTCGCTGTATGCTATGATCATTGGCGTGAGCATTGCCTTCTTCTATTCTGATGTTCTCTTTGATTTGGTGCGACAGCCGGTACAACAGTTTCTGCCTGAGGGCGGCTTGGTGTTCACCCACCCCATGGATAAGTTCATGGCGCATTTCAAATTGTCGGGGGTGGCTGGCCTCATCCTGACGTGCCCGTTTTGGCTGTACCAAGCTTGGTGCTTCGTCGCGCCAGGTTTGTATCGACACGAGCGGAAATATGCGATGGCTTTCATCGTGTCCTCGAGCGCGCTCTTCGTGATTGGCGCGAGTTTCGCCTACTTCCTGGTGTTGCCAGCAGCCTTCGATTTTCTCTTCACTTTCGGCGGCACAACAGATCGGCCCCTCATCACGATTTCGGAGTACTTCTCCTTTTTTGCCACGATGGTTTTGGTCTTTGCCGTCTGTTTCGAGCTCCCCGTTGTGATGGTGATTCTGGGACTTCTGGGGATTCTAAGATCCGCAGGTCTGCGGTCGACGCGACGCTATGCAATCGTGGTCTTGTCGGTTGTTTCTGCTGTCGTGACCCCTCCGGACGTCTTGAGTATGGTGCTCTTGTTTGTGCCGCTCGTGATCCTTTACGAAGTGTCGATCGTCTTGATCTCGATGATCGAACGCCGGCGAGCCAACGCCTCCTCGATTGGGGCGGCTGATTAACGCTGCGGGGCATTAGAAGTCGAGCCAATTCGGCTTGAATCGCATTGTGGGCCTGCTTAGACTTTTTTTGATGATCGCGGCACAAGCCTTCGGTCGGGTTTAACGTCTCGGGATTCATCTTCTTGAGGGGGTAATATGGCGGACGTTCTCGTTGTGACGAGCAAAGTGAAAAAACTCATCAAAGAAAAAGGCGAGTGCAACACCTCGGCGGAAACCATTGATGTACTCAGCAAGGCGATCGAGCGTCTTTGCCTGAAGGGCATCGAAGCCGCTAAGGCCGACGGTCGTAAGACTGTCATGGCTCGCGATATTGTCATCGAACATATCTGATCGAGGGTTCGTTTATCGAGTTGAACTCACGATCGGTGCGTCGGCTAAAGACTTGAGTCATCGAGCTCATGCTTTGAGAGCCCTCGCACCGACGCAGGTCGCGCCGATCTCATCTTGCGAGAGGCGCGACTTTGCTTTTGGGCACTTTCCCACTTTGTAAGTCATCCACGACTTCAACTTTGATGAGTTTTAAATTGGACAGGTGAGAGGTCGCCGCCTAAATCAGCAACTGACACAGCTTCAGGAGGCGAAGATGTTTTGGGGACTGGGATTTTTGGCCATCGGCTTGTTGCTGCTCTTGCAAACTATTTTGAAGGTGGATTTGCCGATTCTTCGCATCCTCTTCAGTCTCGCTCTGATCTACTTGGGCGTGAAAATGATGTTCGGTTCCTTTGGTATTAGCATCAACGGCGCAAAATTCGAAAAAGTGGCGACGGCGACCGACGTCGTGTTCACCGAAGCTGATCTCAACGCTCGAACCGGCGACTTCGTGAATCGGAACTTCAATACCGTGTTTGGCCAATCCCGTTTGGATCTGTCCAGCGTGGAGCCCGCCGATCTGGAAAAGGGTGTTGAAATCTCAACGGTGTTTGGAAAAACCGAAGTCCAAACTCCGCGTGAGCTGCCCTTGGTCGTCGAAAGCAACACGGCTTTTGGCAAAATCAATGTTCGTGGCGACAAAACCGGAGCCTTGGGGAATGGAATTTATCGATCGCCCGGTTTTGATGCGAACAAACCGCACCTGAAGATCGAGGCGAACTCCGTTTTCGGCGAAATTGTCATTCGCTAGGTCGAAAGCTCAGACTGCGTGGGGCGCCTTACTGAGGCTCCCCAAGCAGCCTCTGAAATTCAGCCCAATCCATAATGCGAATCCCGAGTTCCTGAGCTTTCGCGAGCTTGGATCCTGCCTCTTCTCCAGCCAATAGAATGTCGGTTTTTTTGGAGACCGAGCCTTGTATCAGTCCGCCCTCGGCCTCGATCAAACTCTTGATCTCTTCGCGAGGCTCGGGAAGTGTTCCCGTAATAACAAACTTCAAGCCTTTCAGACGATCTTGGCCTCCTGCTTGTTTTCGTTTGGCCAGCCGCACGCCTTTTTTGAGTAAACTGTGAATCTCGCCCCTGACATATTCGCCCTGCAGAGCTTGCAGGAGACTCTGTGCGACTTTCTCGCCGATATCGGGAATAGCCGAGAGCTGCTCGGCGGTCGCCGAGAGAAACTCGTCATGATCGCTGAAGGCTAACGCCAAAGACTTTGCGGTGGCCTCGCCAACGAAGCGAATGCCCAGCGCGTAGATCACGCGAGCGAGATCCGCCTCACGAGATCGATCGATAGCGTCGAGCAATTTTTGCGCGGACTTTTCTCCTTGCCGTTCCAGACTTAAGATTTGATCGAGTCTAAGGGCATAAAGATCGGACGGGCGGGAGATCAAGCCCTCATCCACAAGCGTGTCGATCAGCTTGTCGCCGAGGCCCTCGATATTCATGGCGCGGCGGCTGACAAAGTGTTTGATCGACTCTTTAACGATCGCGGGACACAGCGGATTGAAACAGCGGGCGACCGCTTCGCCTTCCGGCTTTTCCACTTTCGAAGCGCATGAAGGACATCGAGACGGCAGGCGAAACGGAGAGGTCCGCCCCTCGCGATCCGGATTCGCCACACGAACCACCTCGGGGATGACATCGCCCGCGCGCTGAATGACAACGCGATCGCCAACACGTAAATCCTTGCGATCGATTTCATCCTGATTGTGAAGCGTGGCATGGCTTACGGTGACCCCGCCGACGCGAACGGGTTCGAGAATTGCGACAGGTGTCAGAGCGCCAGTTCGACCGACCTGAACGGCGATCTCGCGAAGGGTCGTTTCGGCTTGCTGCGGAGGAAACTTCGCGGCCGTCGCCCAACGAGGAGATCGGGCGACAAAGCCCAACTCATCTTGTGTTCGCCATGAGTTCACCTTGATCACCACGCCGTCGATATCAAATGGAAGTTGTTCTCGTACGTTCTGAATGAATTCGTAATAAGCGCGGGCCTCCGAGGGACCGCGAGCTGTGCGCGCGAGTCGCAACTCTTGCGGCGCAGGAGCTTGACCCGCTCCTAGGGCTCGTTTCAGGCGCGATCTAAAAGCTTCGGGGGATTCATCGCTCACGCCCACTCCAGGTAGACCCCATATCAAACACTGCCGTTCAAACTCGGATTGAGACTCAAAACTATGACCCTCGATCACGCCCGGTGCGTAGATGAACATTCGGAGGGGCCGCGAGGCGGCGATCCGCGAATCGAGCTGACGAATGCTGCCCGCGGCGGCGTTGCGAGGATTGGCGAAAGTGGCCTCGCCATCGGCCTCTTGTTGTTCATTCAACTTGGCGAAGTCGTCCTTCAGCAAGATCACCTCGCCGCGCACTTCGAAAAGCGGGGGTGCTTCTGCGGGCAACCGCAGGGGTACCGAGCGGATGGTGCGGATGTTCGCCGTGACATCTTCGCCGATGCTGCCGTCTCCGCGGGTGAGGGCTCGGGTTAACACACCGCCCTCGTACACGAGCTCCATCGCCAGCCCGTCGAACTTTGGTTCACAAAAGTACTCGATCACTTCGGGTGCATCGCTACCGAGTTGCTTGCGTACTCGAGCATCAAACTCGTCGATGTCTTCGACCGAATACGAGTTCTGCAGCGACAACATGGGGCGCCGATGCTCAACTTTAGCAAAGGCCTCGAGAGGTCGGCTCCCCACGCGCTGCGAGGGCGAGTCATTTCGCACAAGCTCAGGATGCGCGGCCTCAAGCCTGAGCAACTCCTCCACCAACAAATCGTACTCACGGTCGGAGATTTCCGGTCGATCCAGAGCATGGTAGAGGTGATCATGGCGCTGGATCTCACGGACCAGCTCGTCGTGACGGTCGCGGGGTTCCTTCGGAGAGCCTGTGGTGCGCGTGGATTTCGTTGACGACATGCCGGCACGTTAACTGACAACGCGTGGCGTGAGGCAGCGTCTTTTTGGGGACGTTGGACAATATGAGCTGCGTCTAATAAACAGCTTACATGGCAAATTCTAAATCGGACTCCTCTCCTTCCGCGACGCCCGGTTCGCCTCGCCTCGATAAGAGCGCTGTGGCGAAGGTCGCTGAACTATCAAGACTCAAACTCAGTGATGCTGAACTTGAAAGCATCTCGCAGCAGCTCTCCATGGTGTTGGCAAACTTCGAGCAGCTCGCCGAAGTGAACACCCAGGATGTTGAGCCTATGGTCACGCCGACTGATTTAACGCTGCGTTTGCGCGAAGACCGCGTTGAGCGACGCGAGCCGGCTGAGGCCTTCTTGGAAAATGCTCCGGATCGTTCCGGCAATCTGTTTAAAGTTCCTCCGGTGGTGGGATGATGGATCTAACTTTCGCGACTTGTTCTGAAGTGGGGCGCGCGGTTCGTAACCGCAAGGTTTCTGCGGTCGAAGTGACCCGCCATTTCCTCAAACGCATCGGCGAACTCGATCCGAAGATCGGCGCTTTCACCACGGTCAACTCTCGGGCAGAGGCCCAAGCCGCGGAAGTCGATGCGCGCCTGGCGCGGGGAGAAGCTGTCGGTCCCCTTGCGGGCGTCCCGATCGCGATCAAGGATCTGCTTTGCACAAAGGGTCTTCGCACAACAGCCTCATCGAAAATCTTGGCGAATTTTATCCCGCCCTACTCGGCGACCGTTGTTCGTCGTCTGGAAGATGCGGGCGCGATCTGCATCGGCAAGACGAGCCTGGATGAGTTCGGCATGGGTTCGTCGAATGAAAACTCGGCCTTCGGCTCCGTGAAGAACCCCTGGAATCCGGAATTTGTTCCAGGAGGATCGAGCGGTGGCTCCGCAGCCTCGGTGGCGGCGCGGATGGCCTTGGCCTCGATCGGCACGGACACGGGCGGCTCGATTCGCCAGCCCTCAAGCTTCTGTGGCTTGTTTGGTATTAAGCCCACGTACGGTCGCGTGAGCCGCTATGGAATCATTGCCTTCGCATCGAGCCTGGATCAAGCGGGTCCGATGGCTTTATCGACCGAAGACGCCGCATTGATTTTAGAGGTGATCTCCGGTCGCTGTGAGCGCGATTCGACCAGCGCCGATGTGTCAGTGCCCCTTTTCTCACAGCAAATCACCGATCAAGTAAAGGGCCTGCGTATTGGTTTACCGAAGCAATATTTCGCCGAGAAGATGGATGACGATGTCGAACGCGTGACGCGCGAAAGCATCGACGCCTTGAAGAAGCGCGGTGCGATTCTTGTCGATGTCGAGTTGCCGCTCGTGAAATATGCGGTGCCTGTTTACTACCTCGTTGCCACCAGTGAAGCGTCTTCCAATCTTGCGCGCTACGATGGCATGCGCTTTGGCCACCGATCGAAGAATGCCGCCAAAGGTGAATTGGACGATTTGTATTCGAGCTCGCGCGGCGAGGGCTTTGGACCTGAGGTCAAGAGAAGGATCATGTTGGGCACTTACGCTCTTTCAAGCGGCTACTATGATGCTTACTATCAAAAAGCTTCGCAAGTGCGCCGCTTGATTCGCGACGAGTTCTCACGCGCCTTCTCGCAATGTGATGTGATCTTGAGCCCTGTTTGTACCTCTCCGGCTTTTAAGATCGGCGAACGAATCAATGATCCGCTCTCGATGTATCTGAATGACATTTTCACGACATCGACCAATCTCGCTGGGTTGCCCGGCATGTCGGTGCCCGCCGGCTTCTCCAAGGATGGTTTGCCAATCGGTGTCCAACTGATGGCGCCTCACTTCGAAGAGTCTCGCTTGTTTAACGTTTCTTCGGCCCTCGAAAAAGATCTGGGTGCTGCAAAGTCGCGGAGGCCGCATGTCATCTGAAACACGCTTTGGAGCCTATGAGCCAGTCATTGGCATTGAAATTCATGTGCAGCTGCAGACCAAGTCGAAGATGTTCTGCACGGACTCGACGGCTTTTGCCTCGGGCGACAACGAATGTGTTTGCGAGGTGTGTACAGGGATGCCCGGTGCTTTGCCGACGGTGAATCGAACAGCCATCGAGTATGCGGTGAAAACCGGATTGGCCTTGGGTTGCACGATTCGCGAGAAGAGCGTCTTTTCGCGAAAGCAGTACTTCTATCCGGATTTGCCTAAGGGCTATCAGATCTCGCAGTTCGATTTGCCGCTTTGTGAGAATGGGCGCGTCGAGTTCTTCCACGACGGGAAAAAGAAATCCATCGAGATCATCCGGGCGCATGTGGAGGAGGATGCGGGCAAGTCCACCCACCAGGGTGACTGCTCGCTCATCAACCTCAATCGCGCGAGTGTACCTCTCTTGGAAATCGTCTCAGGTCCTGACTTGCGTGGGCCGGAGGAGGCGGCTGAGTACGCCCGGACGGTGCACAAGATGGTGCAGTATCTCGAGATCTGCGATGGCAACCTTGAGGAAGGTTCCTTCCGTTGCGACTGCAACGTGAGTGTGCGTAAGCGCGGCGATCCCAAGTTCGGCACGCGCGTTGAGATCAAAAACATCAACTCCTTCCGCTTTGTTGAAAAGGCGATTGAGTACGAAATACTCCGCCAGATTGACGCTGTTGAGTCGGGAGAAAAGATCCGTCAAGAAACCCGACTCTATGATCCCGATAAGAATCGCACCTTCGCGATGCGCTCCAAAGAGGAGGCTCACGACTACCGATATTTCCCAGATCCCGATCTGCTCCCATTGGTGCTCAACAAGCCGGAAATTGAGGCTCTTCGAGCGAAGCTGCCGGAAATGCCTTTGGCTCGTGCTGCTCGTTTTCAGGCGGAGTACAAGCTGCCGGAATATGACAGTCAGGTCCTCACGGCTGAAAAGGATTTAGCGGACTACTTTGAAAAGGTGGTTCGTGCCTCAGGGAACGCGAAGGCGGCGTCGAATTGGGTTATGACAGAGCTACTCCGTGAATTGAATGACTCCAAGAAAACTGTGAATCAAAGCCCGATTTCAGCGGAGCATTTGGGCGAGATGATTGCCTTGATCGATAAAGGCACCATTTCGGGAAAGATCGCTAAGACGGTTTTTGCGGAGATGTGGACCAGCGGGAAGGCTCCCGAGCTGATCGTTAAAGAAAAGGGACTTGTCCAGATCACCGACACGTCGGCGATTGAGAAGTCCATTGACGAAGTTTTGGCAGCAAATCCGAAGGAGTTGGCGGACTATCGTGGCGGCAAGGAAAAGCTGTTCGGCTTCTTTGTCGGCCAGGTGATGAAGGCCACCAAAGGTCAGGCAAGCCCAGATTTGGTGAACCAACTTCTTAAGGCGAAGCTTAAGGGATGAAGTTCGCTGCACTCGATCTCGGGACCAACACCTCGCTTTTGTTGATCGTCGAAACCCAAGGCGGGGGGCAGCCCCCGCGCGTGTTGTGCGACGAGGTTCGCATCACGCGCCTCGGCCAAGAGGTACAGTCGACACGACGCTTACATCCTGAAGCGCTTCAGCGTGCGGCCGATTGTTTTGCGGAGTTCAAAGCTCTGATCGATCATCACCAGGTCAACATTGTTCGCGCTTGTACCACCAGCGCCGCGCGCGACGCCGTGAATGGCCAGGACTTCATTCAGCTGGGCGCCCGCTACGGTATTCCGATCGAAATCATCAGCGGCGAACGTGAGGCGGCGCTGACGTTTTTGGGATCGCTGGAAAGTGCGAAGCAAGAATGGACGGCCGTCATTGATGTTGGCGGGGGCTCTACAGAGATCGTCATTGGCGACACCAAGGGTCCTTGCGAACGCGTGAGCTTGAACGTCGGCAGTGTTCGGTTGACGGAGAAATTCATCACAGGTCATCCGATCTCGGCGGAAGAGCTGGAACGTCTGATTCAGTTTGTGCGCCAAGAGGTTTCCCGCGCTCTTGACCAGTTCAATCTCATCCCCGCTCAGGTGCTGCTGGTTGCGGGTACACCAACCACTTTGGCCTCGGTCGAGCTGGGGAGGGCGTTTGAATCTGAACTTGTGCACGGACATCGAATGGAGTTGTCCACACTCGAGCGGTGGGTGCATCGATTGGCAGGTATGTCGATCGAAGAGCGAAAGCAGCTGGGAGGCATGGAGCCCAAGCGCGCCGACGTCATCGTGGCGGGAGCGGTCTGCTTGATGGAGGCTCTGCGTGGACTCCAGCAGACTGAGGCACGAGTTTCCATTCGGGGTCTCCGCTATGGTATTGCGATGGATCTGATCGCTTCTCAATTTGGTCCGAGTGGAGCTAGCCGATGAGAATGTCGTCGCTACTTTTCTTGGTCTTCGTTACTTTTGCAGGAGTGGCATGGGCTCATGCTGACTCAAGGGAGCAAAGACCTCGGTTTGCCCATGCTGAAGTTCGGCTCGCGGGTCAGCTTTTGAAGCTTGAGGTTGCGGACACAGATCTCAAGCGTGCCTACGGATTGATGTTTGTTGAAAGGCTTAAGCCAAACTCCGGCATGATCTTCATCTTTGAGTCTGAACGAATCTTGTCGTTTTGGATGAAGAATACTTTGATCCCCTTGTCGATCGCCTACTTCGATGTGGAACGAAGATTCGTCAACTCGTACGAGATGTCGCCCGAAGTGATGGGCAAAAAAGACCTTAAAAGTTATCCGAGTTCTCGAGCTGCCATGTACGCGATCGAGTTACCCGCGGGTTGGTTCTTGAAACATAAGCTCAATTCGAGTTCGCGCTTTGAGTGGGTCAAGCGACCTTGAGTCGCAAGCTCACTGCGCCGAGCTTACATCGGAAAACTCGACCTCGGGCTAGGCCCGACTGAGGTCGAGAGAAAAATATGCCTTTTCTCTAGCTCCCGAGGTTGTGCTGTAATGAAGCATCGGCCGAGTCTGGCTCATGTTGAGTCCGACCGACCTTCGAGCAGCTCAAGGATTGGCAGCTATGATGAAAAGACTTCTATTCAGTCTGGCGTGTATCGCACTCGCGCTCCAACTCACAGGATGTTCTTCGAGTTCTTCATCGGACGAAGGCAGTGGTGGAGATGAAACTTTCGCAGAAGAAGGCGCCGGCGACTTCCAAGAAGACGAAGGCGGTGATCTCAGCGCGGAAGGCGATGAGGGTGGTGGTGACACCGCAGCGACCGATTCGGGCGCAGACAGTGAAGGCGACGACTTGTCCTTGGAAGACGAAGGACAAGACGCATCGCAATCCGCGGCAAACTCAGCAGAGGATGATCTCGGAGATCTGGATGACTCGGCTGACGACTTGTCTTTGGATGACGAGCCTCAAGATCAACCCGTGGCTCAAGAAGGTCCGGCTGACACCCCAACCGATATGCCACCCGCTTCAGGTGAGACTCCTGCGGACCCCGTCGCCGAGACTCCACCGGTTGACGCGTTTGCTGAAACTCCTCCGGCGACCGAGCCCGTTGCCGAAACTCCGGTCTCAGAGCCCGCGACAGCTCCGGTTCCCAGCACAGTCTCAGCGCCGGCTGTTTTCTATCCTGTAACGAAAATTAAAACATCGCCGTTCACAGCGGGTGAGGCGAACCTCAACCGTGTTTACATCGGTCGCCCTGGCGATTCGGCGAAGTCGATTGCCAAGCGAATTTATGGAGACGAATCGCGCGCTAAGGATCTACGCAAATGGAACTCATCGCTGAGTAACGGCGTCACGGTGGGCGAGAAGGTCTACTACCAAAGCCCGACCAGCGCCGCCGACACGAACATGCTGACTTATTACGAAGACATTGGGGTCGCACCTCAGGTGTACGTCACGAAGTCGGGCGACAACATCCGCGCGGTCTCCAAGGATCTTTTGGGCCATCGCGATTCTTGGAAAGAAGTATGGGCCACCAACTTTGATGTGGAATCCAAAGCGAATGTCCCTGAGGGTTTGAACTTGCGTTACTGGCCGGACCAGCCGGTCCCACAAATGGTCGCACAAACTCCGACTCAGCCTCAGGAGATTCCGCCGCTCACGCAAACTGATCCAACTCTTGCGCCGGTTGATCAACCCACATCGACGGGAGGCAACTTCCAGCCCGTGGATACGCCGCCGATGGCTCAGCCGACACCGGATCAAGCCGTGGCTTCAAATCCGTCGCCAACTCAGCCGCCCACGGCGCCGCCATCCAACGATCCGTTTGCGATGCCGACACCGGACCCGATGTTGGCGCAGGGAACTCCGCCGGCACCTCCGGCTGATCCAACGGTCAATCCCACGGTAGATCCCGCGCAGGTCGCGACGATAGAGCCGACACCGGATCCCAATACGCCTGTGAATCCGGATCCATCACAGCCGCAGCCACCGACGGATACGCCAGCCGTTTCGCAGGTGAGTGACGACGCGGACTCGATGATGATGATCGGCATGGCGGGTATCGTGATCCTAGCCGGCGCGGCGGTCTTCTTGATCATGAAGAAGCGCAAGCCGAAATCTGTGGACCTCACGCAGACCACGCAAGTGGGCTGATCGACTCATTCGATTCGAAAAATAGAGAGGAGCCCACCCGGGCTCCTTTTTATATTTGGATTTGCGTTTCGTGTTTAGCTGGCGCGCTTAAAGATTTCATCGATCAGCGATCGGCGTGTCTCGCGCTTGCTCTCAACGAAGTACATCAAGTCGTCGACGATTTGCACATCGCGACCATTGACCGGCAGGAACTTGATGCCTGCACCGATCTTATTGCACCAGATGATCTGCGCGTTCACTTTGCGCTGGCGGCCGCCCACTTTGAATGTGAGCTGCAATTTGTCTCCTGCTTGAACGTTCTCCATCTGGTGCTCGAGAAAGGCGCCCGTCATACTGATATTCTTTAAAACACCAGAAGCGGAGTTACGTCCATAAGAGCGCCGAAACTCAACGTTCAATTTTAACGGCACACGCGGTGACGGAACTTGGTCTTGGGTGTCCATGGAACCTCCTGCATGACACCTTAATTTTTCGGCAATTCATCAGACGATTTTGAGCAAACTTCACGCTTTTAGCGAGGCTCTCGACCAATGTCTTCGCCCCGAAGCCTGTCAGATTCTCTACGGAGGTCCGGGACTCCCGCGTGTCTCAACATGAGGCAAAGTTAAGTGCCTCAATTCGTATCAAACTCGTTCGGAGAGCATCGAATTCGAATTTCCGTGTCGATCTAGTCGACACAATGCATAATCAACGAGTTTGACAAGCCTGGGGGCTCTCGATGAAGTTGGGTCATCGCTCCGCTTCGCCATACTCTGCGAAGAGATCTATCTGACATCAAGCTGATCGCACCGATAGGATCAGAGCTGTCCGAATATTTCGAACAGAAGAGACCAGGCGACGGATGGCCCCATCGTCGGTCAAATCGAAAGCCTGAGCGATCGCCTCATCGAAAGCATGAGCGTTAGTGTGTGCGAGAGCCCGATCGTTAGGCCGATCGTTAGGCCGATCGACAGGTGGACCGCGCGTAAAACCGATTTAAGCTTCTTCAATCCAACCCGAATGACCAAACTCATAACCTCAACTTGAAACGGACTCATTAGCCTCAAAAACTCTGACGACAAACTCAACAGAGAGTTCGCGAAGATCTTCAATGAACTCTGGCAACGAGTTCAGTGACCTTCAAGGACGGCGTCGACGGCCCCAACAGTCGCTCTCACCGCATGAAAACTAAGAATCTAGATTCCCGAATCAAAGTTCCGAAACACGAAGGAGTATCGAGTGTCGCAGACAACCGATGAAGTAAAACCCGTACCGGCAGGCGACGCACCATCTGCCCCAACAGCCGCTTCAGGTGGCGAAGGCGAGGCCCCGGCCTCGGGCGGTGGTGAGTCCACTGAAGGTGGTGGCGGCGGTCGAGGCGAAGGCCGACATCGCAATTTCCGCGATCGCCATCGTCACGGCGGCGGTCAAAATAAGGGCGGCCAGCAAAATAATCAGCGTTATCAGAAGCATGGTCGTCATAATAACAATCCCGATCGAGATAATCGCGGCAATCGGGGCGGTCAGTCTCGCGACAATCGAAGCTTTGATGCCGGAGGGCCGGCGTCGGAAGAGGTGGATGCCATTCCGCCGATCACGGATGATGAACTTAAGCAAATCGAGTTGACGGAAGAGGAGCGTGCTAACCTCAGCTCGAAGAACCTCAAGACCATGCGGATTGAGGATCTGACAGCTCTGGCACTTAAGCTGAAAATCGAAAACGCCGCGGGCCTTCGTCGCCAAGATATGGTGTTTGAGATCCTCAAGCGTGCGGCTCGCCTCGGCGATATTTACGGCCACGGCGTCCTTGAAATTCTTCCTGACGCGTACGGATTTTTGCGTTCGCCGGACTACAACTATTTGCATGGTCCGGACGACATCTATGTGAGCCCCTCGCAGATTCGACGCTTCGGCCTTCGAACAGGCGACACCGTCACAGGTACCGTGCGTCCTCCAAAAGAAGGCGAGCGCTACTTTGCATTGTTGAAGGTTGATCAGCTGAACTTCGAAGCGCCTGAGAAGGCGCATAACAAGCTGCTGTTCGACAACTTAACGCCGCTTTATCCGCAGCAGCGCTTGCGCCTGGAACATTCTCCGGGCGAGTTTACGACGCGAGTTGTGGACCTCATGGCTCCGCTCGGCAAAGGTCAGCGGGCGTTGATCGTGGCACCTCCGCGCACGGGTAAAACCGTCCTGATGCAGAATATTGCCAACGCCATTTCCAAGAACCATCCGGAAGTGAAGTTGATCGTTTTGCTGATCGATGAGCGGCCGGAGGAAGTCACGGACATGCAGCGCACGGTGAAGGGTGAGGTGGTCTCTTCGACTTTCGACGAACCGCCCACGCGTCACGTGCAAGTGGCCGAGATGGTGATCGAGAAGGCCAAACGATTGGTGGAGCACAAGCACGATGTCGTGATTCTGCTCGACTCCATTACGCGTTTGGCTCGTGCCTACAACACGGTTGTACCCCCGAGTGGAAAGATCCTGTCGGGTGGTGTGGACTCGAACGCGCTTCATAAGCCCAAGCGATTCTTCGGTGCGGCTCGCAACATCGAAGAGGGTGGATCGTTGACCATCATCGCAACAGCGCTGATCGACACCGGTTCGCGCATGGACGAAGTTATCTTTGAAGAATTCAAAGGTACGGGTAATTCGGAAATTCACTTGGATCGCAAGCTGATGGAAAAGCGGATTTTCCCGTGCATGGACATCAACAAGTCAGGCACGCGTAAAGAGGACTTGCTGATCGACAAGGCTGATCTCAATCGCCTGTGGATTCTCCGAAAGGTTCTCTCGCCCATGAACGTCGTGGATTCGATGGAGTTTTTGCTGGATAAGATCAGCGGCGCCAAGACAAACGACGAATTCCTCAAGAATATGAATGGTTAAGTATTTGAAATAACTGAATAAAACATGACTTCCCCGGGCGGGTCGCCCGGGGGGCTCTGCTGAAAGCCACATCAATTGTTCGTGGACAAGCGAGGGCTTCAGCGTGTATCACCTAGGTCTTTTGAATTTTGGGCTGGCCCGGATGAGATTGTCCGACCGAGTTCAAGAACTCCAAGTTCGTTTAATTCCGTTTTAGAAGGAAGCTCGCATGAAAGAGAATTTGCACCCAACATACTTTGCTGACGCCGTTGTAACTTGCGTGTGTGGCGCGACTTGGACCACGGGCTCCACGATGAAAGAGGTTCGCGTGGATATCTGCTCGAACTGCCACCCCTACTTCACCGGTAAACAGAAGCTTGTCGACACTGAAGGCCGAGTTGATCGCTTCCGTAAGAAGTACGCTGGCAACACCAAGACTAAGTAGAAAGCCGTTTCGGGCTCCGCGCCCGCGCGCTGAGTCCGCATGAAGAAAGCCCGCCTCGCTGCGGGCTTTTGTTTTTTCGCAATGCACACGCCGAGGGAATGAATGGGTATCTTTGATCGACTGGCAGACGTTGAAGCGCGCTTCAAGCACGTTCGCCATGAACTCGAGAACCCCAACGTCGCTCAAGATCAATCGAAGTACCGAAGTCTCATGAAAGAGACGGCGGAGTTGGAGCCGATTGTCGAGCTGTACCGCGCTTACAAAGACAAACTCCAGCAGAAACAGGATGCGCTCGGTATTTTGGAGACCGAGCGCGATGCCGAACTCAAAGCCCTCGCCAAAGAGGAGGTCGCACTCGCCGAGGCGGCACTTCCTGGCCTTGAGGAACAACTCAAACTCGCTCTGCTGCCGCGCGATCCGAACGATGAGAAGAACGTGATCTTAGAAGTGCGACCCGCGGCGGGTGGTGATGAAGCAGGCTTGTTCGCTGAGGAGATATTTCGCTCCTACACGCTCTTTGCTCAACGCCAGGGCTGGACCGTTGAAGTGATGAGCTACACTCCAGGTACTGTCGGTGGTGTGAAAGAGGCGATCGCATCGATCTCAGGAGACAAGGTGTTCTCTAAGCTCAAGCATGAGAGTGGTGTGCATCGGGTACAGCGCGTTCCCAAGACTGAAACCCAAGGGCGTGTGCATACGTCCACCATCACTGTGGCGGTCATACCCGAGGCTCAAGAGGTCGACGTGAAGATTCATCCGAACGATCTTCGCATCGATGTCTTCAGATCGGGTGGGGCTGGCGGACAATCCGTGAACACTACGGACTCTGCCGTGCGAGTGACTCACATTCCGACGGGGACGGTTGTGATCTGCCAAGACGAGAAGTCCCAGCTGAAAAACAAGTCGAAGGCTCTCAAGGTTTTGTATTCGCGCTTGAAGGCGGCGGAGGACGCCAAGGCCATTGCATCAGCGAGCGAGGCGCGCTTGGCGCAAATCGGAACCGGTGATCGCAGTGAGCGAATTCGGACTTACAACTTCCCGCAATCTCGAATCACGGATCATCGCATCGGTTTGACGATACATCAGATCGATGAAGTGATGAACGGAGCTTTAGATCTTTTAGTGGCCCCCCTGATTGCTCATGCACAAGCTGAGGCGCTCAAGGCTGGCGAAGGCGCAGGCTGATCTTATCAAAGAGGCGGATCGCATCGACGGCCAAGAAGCTGATGAGCAAGAAGAGCGGCAGCAAAAACTCGATTCCCATCAGCACGTAGACGCCCAACTGCATGAAAAGAATGATGGGAGCGAAGACCCATCGCCAAGGCAATTTCAGCCATTAAATGACCGCACCGAGTTCAAAAAGCAGAGTTCCCCATCCAATCACTCCAATGGCCCAGTCTCGTTGAGCGATCCAGAGGATCACGACCTCGTACCATTGGCCTTCGAGGATACCGGCTCGAGTGACGGCATTTTGATAGATCGCCTCGCGCGCCAAGTTCATAGGCGAGCGAATGAGGTCCTCTCCGCGGGCCAAGACTTTAGCGAGCCCAGCGAGTAAATACATTTGGATCAATACAAATTGTGTTCCTGCAATCGGCCAAGACCATTCGAGGCTGTTCGTGGGCTCCGTCGGACTTCTCCAGAGTGCATCGAGACTCCACGCGTGATGAGCATGACTCACGACCAATACAGCTTGGGCGAAGATGAGTGGAAGCTCGACCCGAAACATGTGGCCCACACCATTGGCGATCGAAACAAAGAAGAGTGAGCCGAGGAGTGATAGAATGGAAGTGATCCGCCAACGCAGTCCCAGCAAGGCCGCCAGGGTGCTGAGAGCGAAGCCCCACCAAAGAAGACTTGCGATCTCGGGTATTGCCAAGTGTTCGATCCAAGGAGTGAGCAAATGCCCAAAGCCCGTCGGTTGCCAGTTCGGTAGAATCACCTTCTGAAACCACTGATCGATATGTCGATAGCTGAGGTGTAGGAGGAGGACACCGCTCATAATGCAGATGCGGACGAGGGCGAGCGCACGGGCATCAGCAACCTGAAGGAATGGTCGAAGCTGATGGAGCAAAGTCTCCTTGATACGAAGAAAGGCCAAGTTCATGGTGAATTCACCGGCAAGCTCGGCAGTGGTACCTCGGACATGAGCACTTCATGAGGAGGATCAAAGGCATCATATGGGCCGCCCGGATGAGGGCGACCGGGTGTTTGATTTGGGTACCGAAGGCCATAGACTCGAATAGATCGCCAGCCCTGAATTTGTTCCCGCACCTCGGGAAATAGCGTAGCGTTGAGTACCAAGAGTTTGGAGATCGATTCCGTCTGTTGCATGAGCCGCGGACGCCGATCCGGATCTGCGTGATAGCGGTCTTGAAACATTTAGAAGAATGGATAAGTCACCCGCACCTGACTGAGGGGCGAAAAGGGACGATTAGTGAGTATCAAAACTTCCCGGTTTGACCGGCGCTCAACGCCACGAATCTGCGCCCACTTAAAGCCGTAGACCATTCGCGAATACATCGGGTAGTGAGAAAAAGGCCACAGTTCTTCGTCGACGGCCAGAGCGATAAACCCAGGTATGAACAGCTAGGTGAGCCATACGCTGATCAGTTTTTGACGGCGCGAAGATAGTCGGTTCAATTGTATAGCATGGATCTCCGACGCAAGTCCTTCAAGCTTGGGAAAGCGAAAAAGCAGTTGTAGAACTTGAGGCATGAGTCCGGCCGCACCCACACTTCAAGACATAGTTCGCAAAACGACAGACTTTCTTGCCGCCAAAGGTGTGGCCTCGGCCCGTCTCGATGCCGAACTTCTGATGGCCCATGCATTGGGCTGGACTCGTATGGAAGTGTTCACGCGCTTCGACTACCCGCTGAGCGAGAACGAGCTCGAGCGCTGTCGGCAGCTCCTCCGTCGACGCGCCAGTGGGGAGTCCGTCGCGGCCATTATCGGAAAAAAGGGGTTTTATCATCACGATTGGTCGGTAGGACCTGGTGTACTGATACCTCGTCCTGAAACCGAAATGCTGGTGGATCTCTCGTTGGAGTCGGCGCAGCGGTTCTTTAATGCCTTTCCCGATGGTGAGGGCGTTTTTCGATTCGCTGATTTGGGCTGTGGAACGGGATGCATTGGCATTTCGATTGCCGATGATCTCCTTAAGCGAGGTCGCATTCTTGAGGCTGAGCTTTGGGAGTCCTCGCCCGAGGCAATTCACTACGCTGAGATGAATCGCCATCAAATTCTAAAGACCGAACACCTGGATCGTGTGCGCTTGAACCTAGGTCGAGTCGAGACGGAATTCGCAGCCCTCACGACGAAGTTCGAGTTGATCGTGGCCAACCCTCCCTATATTGCCGAGCAGGATCACCGAGTCGAAGAGGGTGTCAAACAACATGAACCGCATGAGGCTCTCTACGCC
>CANHQR010000035.1 GCA_947462815.1 Pseudobdellovibrionaceae bacterium | reverse complement strand
TCGCTCCAAGCCGACAAAAAGGTCGGTTACCGAAAGTGGTGGAGTTCCTTGTTTTGGGATGAGTCTTTTGATCGACCTACCGAATGGCCTGAGGCGCTGCGTGCGCTTGCACTCAGGAGTGGTTCTCCGATTTGGAAGGACCGTTTGAAGCATTGGCACCGCGAGATGGCGACGGCGAACGGCGGGGTGTTGGCGAATGGCGAGCTTGCGAAGGTGCCTGAATGGGCTTCTCTTCGCGTGGCGGAATTGTCGAATCGGACTCGTAGCTCGCGGGCCGTGATCGCACCTGGAAGTGTCTGGGCGACCAAACGCTGGACCGAAGAGGGATTCGTCGAGTTGGCACGTTCGCTTCGTGAAAACAAACTTGTGGACGAAATCGTCTGGTCGGGCGCGCGAGATGAGGCCGAACTTTGCTCGAGCTTGGCGGCACGCGCTGGCGGACGCGTGGTCGCCGGTCAGCTCAGCATATGGCAAACAGCAGAGCTGATGGCGGAGTCCAAAGTTGTGGTGGGAAACGACTCGGGTGCACAGCACTTGGCTTGTCTGTCGGACACGCCTGTCGTCAGCATATTTGGACCAACCGTATTGGAATTCGGTTATCGGCCCTGGTCGAATCGCGCTCGTGTTGTGGAGGAAGGTCGTGGACCACAGCGCATGGCTTGTCGTCCCTGCGGAAAACATGGTTCGCAACAATGCCCGATTCGTACGCATGCCTGCATGAAGAACGTGAGGCCCCTCGCGGTCTTTGAGGCCGCGCGATCTCTCATCGGGAAAGCTCGAGATTAGAGAGCACGCCTCAGCGAGGCGCGCTCGGCAGCGGTCCACCGCGATTGAAGAAGGCATCTCCCCAGCGGAGCATAATGATGTTGACGGCGTTACCGCCGCGGCCTCCGGCGCCTTGTGATGTCACAACTGCGGCTGAACCGTCGGGCGCGATCGCGAGTCCAACAGCGTAGGGATCAACCGCGATGCGGGAAATTTCACGAAGGCTTTGTGTGTCGACAGCGACTAACTCCGAGTCACCGTTCATGGCGGCGAACACCACTTGGCCTGTGGGATCAAGGCCGATTGTGCGAGCCCCGCGTCCCAGTCGCAGGCTTGCCCAACGAGGCCCGGCGACCCGGCGTCCATTGGCTTCGATCAATGCGCGGAGTAAGGGTTGCGTGCTCACTTTGCTGACGGTTCCCGAGACGTTGGACGAAGCGAAAACGGTCGAGCCGTCAGGCGAGATCTCGAGGTGACGGGGCGTCGAAGCGATGTTTGTGACCGTGCCGAGGTATTTTCGCGCGTCGACGTCAAAGCCGGCCACACCACCGCCGCCCATACGAGCGACAAGCAGATGCTTGGAGTCTTCGGTGAACACGGTTCCGCGTAAGCAAAATCCGCAGGTTCGGTCTCGATCCGTGCCGCCGAGATCGCTCTGGTCGAGCTTTTGTTCCACGACGAGTTCTTCAACGTAGGTGAACTTCGAAGGGTCTCCTGAAGACGTATCGATCAAGCCGATGGTGTTGTTCCCCCAATGAGTGATCGCGACGTAGCGACCGTCGGGTGAGGCGGCGACGTACTTAGGAATCGGCCCCGTTGGCATCACGCGCACGATGCGATCATTTTGTGTGTCGATGATTGCGACGGCCGAGGGTGACTGCGCAGAAGCGTCGAAGCTTCTTCGATAGTAAGGAACCCATAGCCAGCGGCCGGAGTGCGAGAGTTCGCTCTCGACGGGTTTACCGAGAAAGTGGTTCGGGTTTCCACTCTGCGATTGTGTGAAGTAAGGGTTGTCGAAGATTTCCGTTTCATTGCGAAATAGATCTTGGTGGCGCTCCGTGAAACGATGAGAAATCGATCTCAGTTTGCGAAGGTTCGGCCAAGAGTACACCACTGTGATTCCGCCTTCGAGTGAGTTGATATAAAGTTTGGAGCCATCCGCGGAAAAGCGCGCACTTTTGGGGCTATAAATCTCGCGATCCACGATATCGATCGGCAAAGGTTGGGCTGTGCCGTTGTTTTCCGAAATCGCAAAGTTGCGAATTCGGGCGATGCTCTCCATCGTGAGGTAGTCATTGGAGTTCGCTTGAGCGCTGGCTGGCTGAGCCGAAGAGAGAATAAAAGAATGGGCGAGGGTCATAACGCCTGTGATGAATATCGTGCTCGCTCTCAACATTCGGATCGAAGCCCCTCCCAGTTGAGCGGTAAGGACCCCGATCGCGGTCTGTTTCGAGGCCTGAGGGAGCTGAATTGAAGTGATCTTCGCAAATCGCATGCAGCCTACCTTTACATGTGGGGAGCAGGCGGTTCGGTCGCTGTTCAACGACGTCGACGCTCTCAATATGCAAATCCGCCTCAAAGTGGCTGCAAATTCGATGTCGGTAGGGGAGGAGCGAGACCCGGGCGCGGAACGCAATCCATAGGCGATGGGTCAAGTGGTCGAACGCTTTCCAATGGAATAGAGCGAATTTCCGAGCTTCGAGTAGAGAAAATCTACGGTGCCTCGGCCCAAAATGGTCACCGAGCAGGGCCGCTTTCGGCCCCTGTGAAGACCGAGTTAGTCTTTGTACTCTTCGACGTTGATCCCGTAGCGCTTGATCTTTCGAAGTAAAGTATTTTTCGGAATATTGGCTTCCGCCACAGTTTTGTTGATGCGACCCTTGTTCGCGCGAAGAGCGGAGATGATGAACTCTTTCTCCGCATGTTCTTTGAAAGCCTCGAAATCGAGTGGCCCTTGAGCGCTCACCGTCGCCGCCTGGAGGGGCGCCATATTTTCCTTGGCCTTTTGAATCAAATGCTCCGGCAAAGAGGTCACGCCGATTCGGTCGGTGTTTTCCACAATGAAGGCCCGCTCGATGACGTTTTCCAGCTCGCGAATATTCCCGGGCCATCGGTACTTGCGAAGTACATCCATGGCCTCGTCAGCGAGTCCCGAGATCGAGCGGCCGTGCTGCTTGGCGAAGCGCTTAATGAAGTACTGGCACAGGTTCGGCAGATCATCGATGCGATCGCGCAGCGGCGGCAAGAAGATCGGCATAACGTTGAGCCGATAGAAGAGATCTTCGCGAAAGCTGCCTTCTTCGATCATCTTTTCTAAGTTGCGATTCGTCGCCGCAATGATGCGCGCATCGGTCTTAATCTCGCGGGCTGAGCCGACGGGCATAAACTTCTTTTCTTGCAGAACACGTAGGAGGCGGACCTGCATCTCGGGTCGAAGCTCGGCGACCTCGTCTAAAAAGATCGTCCCGTTGTTGGCCAGCTGAAACTTGCCGATCTTTCTTTCGTGGGCTCCGGTGAAGGCGCCTTTTTCATGGCCAAAGAGTTCGCTCTCCATCAGCGATTCCGGAATCGCGCCGCAATTGATGGCAATCATCGCGCCGGTTTTACGAGGCGAGTTGTAGTGAATCGCCTTGGCTACCAGTTCTTTGCCTGTGCCGTTCTCTCCACGGATGAGAACGGTCGTGTCCACTTTGCAAAGCCGGTGAATGAGTTCAAAGACATCGCGCATTTTCTTTGAAGAACCGACGAACTCCGAATCGATATCGTCGTCGAAAATGGGATTCGAGAGTGCGAGTCGAGACACCATTTCGCTGGCTTCGTGGGCGCGAGTCACGAGTTCAATCAAGCGCTGGGGCTGAACCGGCTTTTCCATGTAGTCATAAGCGCCTTCACGGATCGCCGCGATGGCATCTTGGATGTTGGAGTGCGCGGTCATCAGAACGACAAAGGTCTTCGGGTCATGAGCCTTGATCAATTTGAGGGCTTCAAGTCCCGTGAGCTCAGGCATGCGAACGTCCATCAAAACCAAATCCCAATCGCCGCTTTTGAATTTCTGAACGGCTTCTTGGCCATTGCTCGCTTCTTCAATGTCGAACTCGAAGCCGGGAATCGAGCCGCGCAAAATGCTAATCACGGTTTTGCGAAGTTCGGCTTCGTCATCCACGATCAGAGCCGAGAGTCTTTTGTTCGGATTCATCTTCCGTCCTTTTGCGGGACTCGAATTCCCGCTCACTGCAGAGCACAGTTTTGCACGTGCCCTAAGCTAACTCATATCGCGCGTCTGCGCTTGTCCTTTAACACATTCTCCGAGGGGTATCGGCTAGGACATCGGCAGTTTGAAGCCAATCTCTGTCCCCTGACCCATTTGGCTACGCAAGAACACCTCGCCGCCATGAAGTTCGACAAAATATTTCACGAGATATAGACCCAAGCCAGTTCCGGGCGAGGTCGACGCACCGCTACCTCGGGTGAACTTCGCCCAGATATCAGGCTGTTCCTCGGGGGGAATTCCGGGTCCGGTGTCCTTTACGGTCACGACGACATCATTGCCGATTTCGGAACTGGCGACCGTGACGGTGCCGCCGGCAGGTGTGTACTTAATCGCGTTCTCCACGAGGTTATGCGCGATCTCTTCGAGCAATGTGGAATCGGCTTCAATGCTGAATAGAGGCTCGAAATCCGAATCCAAAGTGAGACCCTTTTCTTGAGCGAGGGGCTTAAGACGACCGATGACTCGGAAAAGCACCTCATTGAGATCCACGGGCTCACGCAGAATCGCCATTTCTCGCGCTTCAATTTTCGAAACCTGGAGAATTGAGCGAATGTAGCGATGAAGTTCGTCGGAGGAGCGGCGAAGGTTGCGAAGGTCCTCGGCCATACGATCGCTTTCGGCTTGAGACATGAGGCGATCGCAAATGGACTGAATTTTCGCGATTGGAGTCTTTAGGTCGTGAGACATCATCGACACAAAGTTGGTTTTCAGCTGCTCCAGTTGCTCGGCGGCACGTCGGTCTTGCTCCAGCTGCCATGCTCTCGCCTCGTTGGTGCCAACCTGCCAGCTCAAGAAGAGCACGTAGGTTATGATCAGTTGGGCGATCGGCGCGAGGGCGGGAAGCCAGATCGCAAAACGATCAAATACCCAGGCGCTGATGCTGATCCATGCGAGTACGCCAAGTCCCAAGCCCACCAGCACGACAGCTTGAGGGTAAAGCATGATAAAGCGCACGCTGAATATCGCGAGTGTGGCCATCAAGCCCAGGTACACCCAAGCGGGCAGGCGCTGAGGAATACGACGCTGCAGGTGGTTGTCGACGATGTTGGCGATAACTTCCGCACGGCTCATTCGCCCAAGGGCCGTCGTAAAAATCTCCGTGGCTTGTGAGCGGTGCCCGATCAGCACGACTTTGCGGTGAAAAGCCTCAGGTGGGACACGCCCTTCGAGAAGATCGCGCATCGAAACGATCGGAAAGTTGCCTGTGCCCGCAACGAAATTCACATCCGATGTGCGCTCGAGTCCCAAGTCATCGTCTGATCCTTCGAAGCTGTTGAGCGGCTGAATTTGGCCGCGAGAGTCCGAATTGTTGGTCGAGCGGCCTTCTTCAGATGATGAGTCGAGTGCAGCTTCCAGGGCGACCGTGTTGCGCTCTGCGAGCTCGGCCAAACGAACGCCCATGTGGGGGATTTGCACCAGAGAGTTGGAGTAGCGCCGGAGCGTGCCGTCGTCATCTGAGCGAAGCGATCGTACGGCGACGTTGCGGTTGTAGGTTGTCGCGAAAACAGGGATCAGGGCGCGGCCACCGCTATCGAGATCGGCTCCCCACAACACCCGCGGGTCTTCAAAGAGGCTTCGTGTGGCGGGCCCGAGGCTGCCGACGCGAACCCCGTCGCCGAAATGCAAGGTCACACCCACAGCGAGCGGAAGATCGGCGAGAACTCGCGATAACATGTCTTCCCAGAGCCGCGTATTCCAAAAAAAGGCGTCGGTGGTGAGGCCGAGTTCCTTCAGAGGCCGGAGAAGATTGCGCGAGTTGGGATTCAGCGATGTCCAATCGCGTTCGTTGACGTCGATGATCACGATCCGCGAATCCACCATGGCGGGTCGTGGGCCGCGAAGTCGATATCGCCAATCATGAGTGCCGCTGGAGTCCAAGAGGAGCAAAATGGCGGCGGCACCCCAGCCGACGAATGCGCGAAAAAAGATTTCGCGATGTCGCCAGAGGCGCAGCCCGAGGGCCTTGAGGCTCCTCGAAGTTTGGACCAATCTACCCCAGCTCATAACGCCATGTAGCAAGGGGCAGACGAATTGTCTATGGCCTCGACCCAATGGCGCGGGAGTCGTAAATTGAACAACATGCGTGTGTACGAAGGTACAAGCCGATTGTTGGCCGAGGCCTCAGCAAAGCCCCTTTCGAGCCTGGGGCGGTTGGGCTCAGGCACAGTTCTCACCATAGGCAATTTTGATGGCGTTCACCTGGGGCATCGCGAGCTCATTCGGCGCACGGTCGAGATGGCTCAGCGCCATCAAGCCGAGACAGCTGTGCTCACCTTTGAACCGCATCCGCTGATGGCCTTGCGGCCCGATTTAGGTCTAAAGCGACTTTATGATCCCGATGATCGAGCTGAGCAAATGCAGGCTCTGGGCGTAGATTTATTGGTTGTCGAGCCATTCTCGCGAGAATTTTCACAGCTGGCACCCGATCGTTTTTTCGCAGAGGTCATTCTACGTGCATTCTCACCGCGTGCGCTTGTGGTCGGTTATGACTTTAGCTTTGGCGCCAACCGCAGTGGTGGCACGGATTTCTTGCGCGAGCGTTGTCAGGCCGCCGGACTTGAGTTCGCGGTCGTCCCTCCCGTGCATGTCGGTTCGGGGGTGGTCAGCTCCACGCGCATTCGCCAAGCCTTGAGTGAGGGTGACGCCGAGGCGGCACAAGCTATGCTCGGACGCCCCTATAGCTTGAGGGGAATCGTAAAAAAAGGCGCAGGACGCGGCCGCGCCATCGGCATTCCAACGGCCAATTTGGATCTGACGGTCGAGTGTCCGTTGCGCGGTGGCGTTTATGTGGCATGGGCGAAACTTCGTGGGCGCAAGGAAGCAGCATTGGTCAACATCGGCCAGAACCCCACTTTTAACGATGGACCTGCGTTACATGTTGAGGCGCATTTGCCAGAGTTCAAGGTAAGTGTTGATCCAGACCCTCGCGCTCAAGATTTGTATGGTGAGCGTTTGGAGATCGAGTTCATCGCTCGACTGCGCGATGAAAAAAAATTCTCCGGTGTTGAGGCTTTGGTCGGTCAAATTCGCCAAGATATTGATATAGGCCTTCAGCGTTTACGGCAACAACACGGATCCAAGTTATGAGCGTCAGCTCCGGCGTAGCGCCATCTCTCAAGATCGCGTCCAGCGGCAAGAGGCCATTGTGGTGGTACTGGCTCGACGGCCGAGCTACTGAGTGGAGGGGGCGTGAAGCTTTCTTAAAAAAGGCCGTAGAACATCATCAATTGCCCCTCGACTTGCAGTTTGGGCAGGACTTCAAAGCCGTCGACTCGCGCATCGAAGGTGATGTGATGTTGCGTGTTTTGGGTGAGTCGCTGGCGAGCTGGCGCGGGAAGTTGGGACAGCAGATCCTGCGTTCAATGAGTATGTCGGCTTCGGGGCATCTTGACGCGCTTTGGCTTCAGGCTGATCGTCAGGGCAAAGTTGGACGTTGGCTCGCCGGTCTCGCCTTGCCTGAAGCTTTGCTTGGGGCGGTGGCGACGCATGGTTTGCTCAGAACGGGACAAAAAGACTGGCGTGTTGATTCGCGCGACTCGGGACTGGTCATCGGCGCGCATCCGGATTTTCGCGGCTTGGCCATGGCGATCACAAAGTTTGGCATTCGGCGCATTTACCTTGCGGACGCCGAATTGCGCTCGGCCGAGCGTGCGGTTGAAGATTTGAAGCCCCGATTATTAGGTGTCGAAGTCGAAGCCATCGATCGCAATCAACTCACGCAACTGCCAGCTGAGTGTTCGATCGCGATCTGCTGCGTGGATCCAACTCATGCCACGATGCTCGAAGATGTTTCTTATTTGAACTTTTTGACATCGGGCTCGGTTTGGTTGGACTGGACCTATGCTGGCCGAGGGATCAAGACCGATCCGAACGCTGCCGAGGGCGTCGTCTCCGAGAATGTTTTTGATGTTGAGATTCAGGCCGTTGGCGCTCAAGCGTTGCCGGCGGCGCATGTCGCGACAATTGCCGATTACATTTTGCTCACGCAAATGTATGGGGTACAGCGATCTTCGACTTTCGTCCGTGAGATTGCAAACCAGGTGATCGAACTGGCTTGGCCGATCGAAGGTTTATGACTCCGAGAGCGATCGGAGTTTCCTCTGGCCCATGGTCGGGTCGGACGACTCAGCAGTGCCGTTCTCCCAGCGAGCCGTCTAATCTAAAGACTGAGAACGAGTCGGCAAAATTGCCGAACGCGCGCATTCAATCTTGCTGGATCTTAAATCCTGTGGCGCGCGATCAGTGAAATTTTCCCAAGGAGGGGAAGAGCATGGCACAACCCGCGGGTTCAGGTGGTGCATCGGGCGGCGGAGGCCCCAAGAAGTCGATCGGTGAGCTTCTCGTCATTGAGCGCAAAGTGAATGCGATTCAGTTGGCTGAGGCCAAAGAAGATCAAAAGAAAAATGGTGGCCGATTGACCTCGGCCCTGGTTCGTCTTGGGCACATGAAGGACGAAGAGTTGTGCGGATTTTTGGCAACTCAGTACGGAGTTGGCGCTGTCGATTTAGATACTTTTGAGATCGACGATGAGGCTCTCAAAAAGCTCACGCGTGAGCAGTGCGAAAAGCATATGGTGATTCCAGTTTCTCTCGCGGGCGATATGTTGGTGGTCGCTTTTGCTGACCCGTCCAACCTCTATTTCCGCGACGATTTGCGCTTTATCACGAAGTGTAAAATCGAGGTTGTCGTGGCTCCCGAGACCTCGATTGCGCGGGCTATCGATCGCTATTACAAAAAGGGTGGCGACTTCGGCAAACTCGTCGATGAGATGGAGAATTCAGACGAAGCACTGAACTTCATGCAGTCGCTTGAGGCCTTGGATCTCTCTAAAGATGCCGAGAGCGCGCCCATCGTTAAGTTCGTGAACAGCATGTTGGTCGATGGGATCAAGCTCAAGGCATCCGATATTCACATTGAGCCTTACGAGCGACGCTTGCGCGTACGCTTTCGTATTGACGGTTTGTTGCATGAAAAGATTCAGCCGCCAGCGGGAGTGGCCGCAGGTCTGGTGTCGCGGATTAAAATCATGTCCCGGCTGGACATTGCCGAGCGCCGCAAGCCTCAAGATGGACGATTGAAAGTCCGCACGGCGGGCGGCCAAGAGATCGACTTCCGTGTGAGCGTCTTGCCGACACTGTTTGGTGAAAAGGTCGTGATGCGATTGCTCGACAAGTCGAACTTGAAGCTCGACATGACGAAGCTTGGCTTTGAAGAAGGTGATCTGCTCGTGTTTCGTGAGGCGATCAGCAAACCTCAGGGCATGGTCCTGGTGACCGGACCAACGGGCTCCGGTAAAACGACGACCCTGTATTCTGCTCTGGCGTCTTTGAATGATCCACAGGTCAATATTTCGACAGCGGAAGATCCCGTCGAATTCAACCTCGATGGCATCAATCAGGTTCAAGTCAACGCGGACATCGGTTTTGGATTCGCGGAAGCGCTGCGCTCTTTCTTGCGTCAGGACCCCGATGTCATTCTCGTCGGTGAGATTCGAGACTTGGAGACCGCAGAGATTGGCTTCAAAGCCGCGTCGACAGGTCACATGGTTCTCTCCACTTTGCACACCAATGATGCTCCCGCTACGGTTTCTCGCCTTCTCGATATGGGAATCGCGCCTTATTTGATCACGTCGACGGTCACTCTGGTGGTCGCGCAGCGACTCGCCGGTCGAATTTGTGAGCGTTGCAAAGAGCCTGTTCGAGTGGATCGATTGACTCTGAAAAAACTGGGTATGGAAAATCCCCCGGAGTTCTTAGAGCTCTTCCGGGGTACCGGCTGCGCATTTTGTAACGGCTCAGGCGTGAAGGGCCGCGTGGCTCTTTATGAAATCATGGTGATGAGCGACGCGCTTCGCGAGGCGATTCTGGCCGGAAACTCGCCGGTGGAGATTAAACGCGCTGCGATTCGCGGCGGCATGCGCAGCTTGCGTGCAGCGGGCTTGGTGAAGCTTGAGCGCGGAGAGATTTCAGTTGAAGAGTTGATGGCATCGACGGTGGGAGATGACGAGCACTGACGGGCAGGTCGGAGTTGGGTTCGTCTCAAAGTCGTGATTTTTTGGGGTACTGAGTTCGTAAAGTTTGTGGGCTTTCAGCGCTAGGGATGTAACGTGGTCTCGCTCCTGCAGCTTTTGAAATTTGCAACGGATCAGGGTGCTTCGGACTTGCACATCGTGGCAGGCTCGCAGCCCTCTCTTCGGGTCAATGGCCGTATTGTACGCGTCAAAACTGAAACTATGACCAAAGAGGGAACCCGAAAGCTTTGCTACTCGGTTTTGAGTGACTCTCAAAAAGCGAAGTTCGAAGAGGAAAAAGAGTTAGACTTCTCTTTTGAAGTTAAGAATATGGCGCGTTTTCGGGCCAACTTGTTTTTCCAGCGGGGCGCTGTCTCCGGCGTGTTTCGAAAAGTTCCAGTAGTTATGCCGCGCTTTGCAGACCTCACGCTGCCTCAGGCGGTGGGTGAGCTGACTCGTTTGCCCCACGGACTGGTGCTGGTTACCGGTCCGACCGGATCGGGAAAGTCGACCACACTGGCCAGTTTGGTCGACAAAATCAACCAAGAGCAATTTGGTCACATCATCACGCTCGAAGATCCAATCGAATTTGTGCATAGCCACAAGAACTGTATCGTCAACCAACGCGAAGTGGGTGCGGACACTGGATCTTACACGGATGCGATGAAGTACCTGCTTCGCCAGGATCCAGATGTCGCGTTGCTTGGTGAGTTGCGGGATTTGGAAACCATCGAAGCGGCCCTCGTCACCGCCGAGACCGGTCACTTGGTATTTGCGACTTTGCATACGAACTCGGCGATTGCGACGATTAACCGCTTGGTGAGCGTCTTCCCGTCGGACCAGCAAGAGCGAGTTCGCGTGCAGCTCTCGTTCACGCTCCAGGCGGTCTTGTCGCAGCGGTTGTTGCCCGCCATTGGGGGCGGCCGTGTGGTGGCCTGCGAGTTTCTCCTCATGACGCCAGGTATTCGAAACCTGATTCGAGAGGGTAAGCTTCATCAGATCGAGTCGATGATGCAGGTGGGGCAGGACAAGTCCGGCATGATTACAATGAATCAAAGCTTGGTCCAGTTGCTCCTCAAGCGTAAAATATCGTTGGAAACGGCTTTTGAGACGTCGGCCTCGGCCGAACAGCTTGAGAAGATGATGAAGAACGCCGGTCTCTAAGGGCTGGCCAAACGGTGCGGTGCGAGCGCCATATGGGGTGAGGGATGCCAAAGTACGCTTTTGAAGCCAAAGGCCCAGGTGGCCGAGTCTTCAAAGGGGAAATGGAAGCTGGCAGCGAGAATGAAGTTCGGATTAAGCTCCGAGCTCAGCGCATGTTTCCGACCAAAGTGAATCAAGCGGAGAAAAAAGTCTCGGCGGTGAAAGCTATTGGTGGCAAGGGCATCAAGTCAAAGGACCTACAGATCTTCACTCGGCAGCTGGCGACCTTGTTGGGATCAGGCATTCCCATCCTTCAATCGATTGAGACTTTGGCGCAATCGGCTCGAGCTCCTGGGCTTAATATCGCATTGAAAGAGATCATCCGCGATATCACCCAAGGTAAACGCTTCGGTGACGCGATGGCTGAACACCCGATGATCTTTGACCGCTTCTACGTGAACATGGTTCGAGCGGGGGAAGAGTCGGGTAACATTGACACCATTCTCACGCGACTCGCGCAATACATCGAAAAAAGCGTCAAGATTCAAGGCAAGGTCAAAGGAGCTTTGATCTATCCCGCGGTGATCATGGTTGTGGCCGGCGTGGTCGTTGCGGCTCTGTTGATTTTCGTCATCCCCAAGTTTGAAACCCTTTTCAAGTCTGGCAACCAAGAACTTCCGATGATCACGCAGATGGTTGTCGGTATGTCGAAGTTCTTTGTGTCTTATTGGTGGGCGATCTTCGCCGCGATCGGTGGAGCCGTGTTTGCCGCGATCAATTACTATCGAACTCCGGCGGGCCGTGAGGCTTGTGATCGGATCTTCATCGATACACCTTACTTTGGTGACCTCATCCAGAAGTCGGCGGTGGCTCGCTTTACCCGAACATTGGCGACATTGTTGGGTTCAGGCGTGTCCATCATGGAAGCTTTGGATATTGCCTCCAAGACCGCGGGCAACAGCGTGATCGAACAAGCCCTGGTCCGCGCCCGCGAGAGTTTGACCGAAGGTAAGTCGTTGACGGTTCCTCTGACTAAAGAAAAGTACATCCCGCAGATGGTGACGCAAATGATCGGCGTCGGCGAGCAGACGGGTAACATGGACACCATGCTGAATAAAGTCGCGGATTTCTACGAAGACGAAGTTGACGTCGCCGTTGGCGCGTTGACCGCGATCTTGGAACCTATGTTGATGGTCGTGCTGGGTGGCATCATCGCATTTTTGGTCGTGGCGATGTACTTGCCGATCTTCAACTTGGCAGGTGCGGTGAGCTAAACATGAGCTGAGCGTGAGCGGCGGGACAGCCGCGCGTTTGGTGAGAAAGGTGGATCTGGCAGGATGCTGGACCCTCAGGCGAAAGCGGACCAGGTAGGTCCTGAACGACGCCAGACTCCGCGACCCACGCGGACGAGGATCGGCTTCGACTTTTCACAAAGTCGAAGTCAGATGCTCATTATTGCCGCGATCCGCGTTGGCTTTCATCTGGCGATTCTCGCCATCATTCTCGGCTTTCAGGCTTTGCAGCCCGAGTTCGTCAATATTGAAGTCTTGCTTCCGGTCTATCTGTTGATGTTCGTGGCTTTCACGATCAACTCGGCCTATCTGGTTTTCTTTGAGCGAGCCCTCTACTCCTGGTCAGTGACGGCTTTTCTGTTCTTCTTCGAAGCCGCGTTCATCACGGGATTGATTCATTATACGGGCGTCAACCAGTCGATCTTCCTGTTCTTGTACCTTGTGAATATCATTCTATGCGGTTTCGTCTTTCAGCGACGAGGAGCCAACATCCTCGCGATGTGGACGTCGACCTTGTTCTCGCTGTTGATGATCACAGGGCCGGAGATCAAAGGTCAGGCACTGTTTTTCGCCGTGGGACTCAATAATATCGCCTTCTTTGCGGTTGCGGGACTTGCGGGATACTTGAGCGAGCAACTCGACTTCATGGGGCGTTCGCTCGAAGCGCAAGGTAAAGACTTGCGTGCGCTTCGCAATTTGCAATCCCTGATCGTCGAAAACATGTCGACGGGTCTTCTGCTCATCGATGCCGAAGAAAAAGTCGTGACGGCGAATCGCGCCGCATTTGAGATCTTGGATCCCATTCCTCGCGAGTTGACGGGACGAACGTTGGAAGAGGTTTTGCCGGGTGTGAGCGCGGGTTTGAGTGAAGCGAGGGATGACGCTGCCAAACAAAAGAGCGAGGAGCGCACGGTGCGCTTTGATTTGAGCTATCAGAGCCCGATGCAAGGTAAGCTCATTCTGGAAGTTGTGGGCTCCGCCTTGCCGCTCCCACATGATCGCCGCGGCGGGCTGATTCTCACCTTTCAAGATCTGACGCGTGTCCGCCGTCTTGAGTTCGCCATGCGACAAAGTGAAAAGATGGCGGCCGTTGGACAGCTCGCTGCAGGTATTGCGCATGAGATTCGAAATCCCTTGGCTTCCATGAGTGGCTCTCTGCAACTATTGGATCAAACTTTCAAGTCCGCTCAAGAGGAAGATCAGCGCCTGATGCGCATCGTACTTCGTGAAATCGATCGCTTGAACAACTTGGTCACCGACTTCCTCGACTTCGCACGCCCGGATGTGGTGAAGGCTGATCCTGTCGAGATCAATCAGGTGCTGCGTGATGTTTTAGAAATGACCAAGATGAACAAGAACTTGCGTCAAGATGTCGAGCTGGTGGTGGAATTGAAGAGCCAGCAAATCATTCCGGGCAATCGCGATAAACTGAAACAAGCTTTCCTAAACATCGTGATCAATGCGTTACAGGCCATGCAGAGCATTGCGAATCCCAAGCTTGAGATCAGGACTTTGGACAAGGCCGATGGCGGACGTGCTTATGTCGTTGTCGAAATTCAGGATCATGGTTGTGGGATGGATGAAGTGGGATTGCGACGGATCTTCGAGCCATTTCATACCACGAAGGAAAAAGGTACGGGTCTAGGTTTGGCGATCACGCACAAGATCATCGAAAGTCACATGGGGCGAATTTCCGTCGAGAGCAGCAAGGGTGTCGGGACGACGTTTACCTTGGAATTTCCGCTTCGCGAGCAAGGCGTCGACAAATTAAGCCTTGCCGATTCTCAGAGGGCAAACGAAGATTTTTCTAAGGCCTTCCGCGGACAAAAGCGAAGCGGCAACGGTTAATGAGACGCTCAAAGGGCGCAGAAAGACTGGAGACAAATCGAAGCCGCGTCGAGGGTGAGAAGATATTCTTGCCCCCTGATCGGCGGATTCGATGAGGTCTTGAGTGAGGACGGAGCAACATGAAGCCACGCATCTTGGTCGTCGATGACGAAGAATCAATCCGCGAATTTCTGGACATCATGCTTCGCAAAGAGGGCTATGAAGTCACTTGCGTAGAGGATGGCCAAAAGGCGATCGATACACTCAAGAAGAAAACTTTTGATTTGGTGATCTCTGACTTGCAGATGCCGAACGTCACGGGTTTAGAGCTGCTCAAGCACTCGCGAGAAAACTATCCGGACGTCCTGTTCATGATGATCACGGCCTTCGGTACGGCGGAGAGCGCCGTGGAAGCCATGAAGATGGGCGCGTACGACTACATCACCAAGCCTTTCCGCATCGATGAAGTTCGCATCAACATTGCCAACGCGCTTCGATCCAAAAACTTGGAAGTCGAAAACCGCGTTATGCGCAAGGAGCTCCAAAAGGAGTACTCCTTCCAGAACCTCGTCGGCAACAGCGAGGCGATGCATAAGATCTTCGAATTGATTCGCAAAGTTTCCGATGCTCCAACGAACGTGTTGGTCACAGGTGAATCTGGTACGGGTAAGGAGATGGTGGCGAAAGCCATTCACTTCAACTCGCCGCTGAAGGATAAGCCCTTTGTTTCTGTCAACTGCGGAGCGATCCCTGAGAACCTGGTGGAATCGGAATTATTTGGTCACAAGAAGGGTTCGTTTACGGGGGCGGTCGCGGATAAGCCGGGTCTGTTTGAGATCGCTGATGGTGGAACTCTCTTTCTTGACGAGATTGGCGAATTGCCTCTGCAGTCGCAAGTGCGAATTCTGCGCGCGATTCAAGAGCGTGTGATCCGTCGCGTGGGTGCGACAGAAGATATTAAAGTCGATGTTCGAATCATCGCGGCCACGAACCGCGACCTCGAGGACATGACCAAGCACGGGACTTTCCGCCAAGATTTGTTTTATCGTTTGAACGTCATCAACATCAAAACTCCGGCTCTGCGAGAACGTCGCGATGATATTCCGCTACTCGCCAATCACTTCTTGCAGAAGTATAACGATCGGTTCGGTAAGGCCATCCAGAGTATCTCCAAAGAAGCGATGGATCTACTCAAGAAGTACGATTTCCCGGGCAACGTCCGAGAGCTCGAAAATATCATCGAGCGCACCGTGGCCCTCGAGTCAGGTGCAACCGTGTTGCCTGAGTCCTTACCACAATTTGTGAACACGCCAAGTGGTCGCAAGATGGTCTCAAGCGATGGAATCGAGATCACCGATGAGGGGATCGATCTCCAGAAGGTGATCGACCAACTCGAAAAAGAGCTGTTGGTGAAAGCGATTCATCAAGCCAACGGTGTCAAGAAGCGCGCGGCGAAGCTCTTGGGAATCACGTTCCGCTCAATGCGCTATCGCGTCGAGAAGTACAATCTAGGAAAAGTCGACGACGACGAACTCCCGGACGAGGAGTGAATTGTCTTGAGGCGCGACTCGATTTGACGGGGAGCTCTTGGGGTTGAGTTCATGAGCTGGGCTTGTCATCTCAACTCGCGCTCGCATTTGGGTGACCTGTGCGCTTGGAGCTGGTGATCTATTCATCCCGTAGGGTTCTGTTCGGGTGGCACGTTGAGAGTCGTAGGTTTCTGGTCGTATTTATGCGGTGAGGACGCCTCTTCATGCTAGCCGTCGAGCAGGAGCCCATTCGACTCGTCGAAATTCGATCTGAAGTCCTCACGCCGCAGGGTTGGGCCGTCGAGACGGTTCGAGGCCGCCGAGTTTTGGTTCCGACGATTTATTCCGCTCATTGGGAAAGTGTTCGACGAGGGGCCTCAATCTATGAATTGAGTTTGCGAATGCGCCAGATCGGTCCGGCGAACGCTGGACGTACCGTCGAATCAGGTCCGCGCACATTTCTCGACATGGCCGGCTTTCTCTGTTTCTTGGCCGACCAAGATTTGATTGAAGAGATCCGACTTCTGAGCTTGGCCGACGCGCTTCGTGGCGAGTTCATGTGGCCCGAGTTGATTCTGTCCGTTCGACTTTGGGAGCACCCCTTGGGTGTTTGGGGCCGTCGAGGTCGACACGGCCCACGTTGGCCGCTTTGGGCGGCCCGCGGTCTCGATACGATGGCGGCTCTCCTCGGACTCTCGGGCATTCTCGTCGGCTTTGTCTTCGGCGGAGCTTGGATGTTTCTGGGTTGGAAGTTGACGCCTCATTCTGAGAACGGGTTCGAAGTCGGTTGGCTACAGTTTTCTGGATTTGCAGTGGCCTTGTGGTTGATCGTCCCTGTTTTACGATCTTTCTTGCACGGACTTCGCGCCTCGGCGGCCTATATGAATGGGGATGCGGGACGTTTGGCTGTCGTGTTCGACCTTTTGGGGTTACGTCTCGCTTTTCAGCCGGAGACGATTTCGGGTGGTGCTCGGCGCGCCTTTGATTACATCAGCCACTTCGGAATCGGGGTAGGGGTGTTGGCTGTCGGTCTTTTGAGCTCAATGCTCGGAGGCGAGATGGGACTTTTATCGGCCATGTGGGGCGCCATGGTAGGACTTGTCGCGGCAACACATGCGGCGTCGATGAGTGATGTCGTGCAGAGCTTGAAGGTCTGGAAGCGCGTGCCCATCGATTGGCGTGAGAGTGATGAGCTCGACGAGATCGAAAGCTTTCATGCCCTCTCGGTTCTCTTGACCCTCGTCGGGATCGCGCTCGTGTTGGCCGGTGGGGTGCAATGGGCTGGTTTGGCTTGGAAGACCGGAGCCAAGCTTCCGGCGATGGCGGCACTGGGACTAGCGGTCATGGCTGGGATTTGCCTCGCGGAGCCATGGTGGGCGCACTGGCTCCCGGGCCGCAATCAGCGCAATCAGCGCCGGCGACTCTGGGCTTCTCGCCTTCGCGGCTTTGATGTCTTAGGTGAAGACCGTCAGGCTTGGCGAGACTTGCCTATGCTTCGTCAATTGACAGCACAGGTGCGAGACCAGCTGGTCGCGAAGGCTCGAGTGATTGAGTTGCACGCGGGACAAGCGGCTTGTCATCAAGGCGGTGTGGATCGCTCGCTCTTTGTCGTTCTCTCGGGGCGACTCGCCGTTGTGAAGTCCTTTGAGGGGCGGCGTCGTAAAGTCGTCGCGTTTCTCGAATCCGGTGCGGCCTTTGGTGAAACGGCATTCTTTTTTGCTTCGCCACGAACAGCGGATGTGGTCGCCATGGAGACTTCGCGCTTACTTGAGATTCCCTATGTGCCCGGTATGCAGAGCCTCGATACTTCGCAAAGCGATGAGTTCCGTTTCCGTGTTTGGTTTTTGCAGGCTCTTTCGAGCTCTTCATGGCTCAGCGAACTGCCCGCCGAGGCGATGGATGCTCTGGTGTTCGCAGGTCACCGGCGTGGCTACCGCGCCGGTGAAACAGTTTTTACGGAGGGTGCCCCGGGCGAATCGATGTATTTCATTGTTCAGGGGCGTGTGAGTGTTCTGCAAGGTGGTCGCAAGATCAATGAAATGGGAACGGGCGAGGCCTTCGGTGAAATCGCATTGATGACCGTAGGTCAAACTCGCACGGCCACGGTCGTTGCGGATTCGGAGCTCTTGGTTATGGAGCTCACACGCGATGAGTTTTGGAAACTCTTGGCGGCGCGCTTGCCTCTTGGCTTTGAGGTAGAGCGATTGGCTCGCCGTCGTCTACGCGCGGATGTCGCACGCCGCGGTTGATCTTTCTCGACCGCAACATGGCGGCTCGAGACGAAACCGACCAACTCACGCGAAGACCTCAACATGAGATCAGCGCTCCGTAGGCTCCGAGCGGCCATCGCGGGCGCCAGGTGCCGTAGATCGTCACTTCCCGCGAGGCCAGCGCCCTGAATGCGAACTCAATGCAATTCGGCCTCCCTTGGCTGTGCCCTTGAATTGAATGTCACCCATATCGTCTTTCCGCAGCTCGAGACCACTTAAGGCGCTTCTGAGGAGAAACTGATGAAGTCGAACATATGCCTTCGCGATCGCCTGTGTGGCGAACTCCGTAACAAACTCCTAGGCAGGTTCCTCGGCAGCTTGCTTGGCAAGGAAGCCAACCTCCGTTCCTACGCCTTGCGGGTTTTTCTCGTTCTCGTCTCGGGGGGCTGGGACTCGACCGCGTGGGGTAATGTTTTTGTTCGCGACGCGAGAGTGCAGGAAAATCCCGCTCGGCCGATCTTGCGTTCCGTCGGGATCCTCACTCGTGTGCCGGATGATGGAGGATGGGGCACGGCCTTCTTGGTCACCGAATGTCATATCGCGACGGCTTATCATGTGGCCTTTCCCGCGGAGAGCAATTCGCAGCGAGTGACGCCGCCGACCCACCCGCGCCAGCATGTTTCTGAATTTCAAATTGGACTCACCGAGAACGATCCCCTTCGTTTCACGCGTCGAGTGAAGGCCACGCCGGTGGCTTGGGGCTCCTATGATGTGACTTGGGATGGGCTCGGGCAAGACTGGGCGATTCTTGAGCTTGAGACTTGTGTCGGGGCGGAGTTTGGCTTTCTCGATGTGGCGACGAAAACAGCTCAAGAGGTTCTCCAAAACCGCGCAGGCGTACAACGTTTGGCGATGTTGGGATTTCCTGCTTCACGCTATGATCAGCCCGGAATTTCCGTAGAGCGAGACTGCTCGGCCAGAGCGCTCAATGGCGATGCCAGCATGCAGCCTCCCAAGCCGGTGCCGAGCCTTTTGCCGATTGACTGCGCTCTCGAAGTGGGAGCGTCTGGTGGGCCGCTGTTGATGCCTATCAAGAATACGCAGAATATCGAAGAGTGGTTTGTCGTGGGCATGGCGTCGCGTGAATTCCGTCCCGAAGATCGCGTGATCCCAGCTTGGAACGTTCGCCATGCCAACATCGCGATCAGTTCTTCGGCTTTCATTCGCGCTATTCAGAATCTTCCCTGTAAGTCGGCGGCCTGCCGCTCGCGCTGACGTGAGGCGCACGAGAATCAATTTGGCTTCAGGAGATGAGTTCAGTCATAGAGTTTAGGGGCGTTGAGTTGAGCGGCGGCGCACTCGCCGAACGATCTCACGTGCGGTGGAGACCTGCGCCAGGTAGGTGCAGACGATGTAGATCGTACCGATCGTGCACAGAACGGCTCCACTTCGGGCGAGTCTCGGCAAATCCGTCAGATAGTGTCCGAGGACAAAACCTATGAGCAAAGCGAGAAGCGAGATCAACAGAAGCTTCACGATAAGTCGCGACTCTACACTGAGATCAGGAATTTCAAGTTGCAATTTCTTTCGCAGCCAAAGCCACTCCAGCCAGCTGGTGAGCCCTGTCCCCAACGTAAGGCCGAGAACAGAAGCGGGGAGGGCGCCTTGAGACGACTCTTCGAAGTAGAGTGCGAGGGCTGCGCCGATCAGAGACGCGGCGAGCACGCGGGCGGCTGATGCGCGAAATGGCGTGCGCGCATCTTTCAGAGCATAAAAGGCGGAGACCAGGAGTCGAGACTGTGTCGTCGGAAACAAGGCCAGACTGTATCCGATTAAAGCCCACTGCGAAGCCCGTATCGCTTGTGCGTCGAATCGTCCGCCGCCAAACAATGCGCTCAAGACATCGGCTCCAAAGAACAAGAACACTCCACAGGTCGGGATAATGAAGAAGGCCACGCGAGCGCTGCTGGCTTGTAGCCGATCGCGTAACTGCAGAGAGATTTGCTCGCGTGTGCCGAGTGCGCTCGACATCGCAGGAAGCTCCGAAGCGGAGATCGACATACCGAACAATGAGATGGGCAGCATGTAAAGTGTCTGCGCGTACGCCAAAGTGGCGAGTGCGCCACTCGGGAGAAGCGAGGCGATGAGGTTATCGGCATAAGCACTCAGTTGGACAACACCTCGACCGGAAACGATAGGAAAAAAACTTTTCGCCACCTGCCTCACATGGGATGACCCAGAGGCGAGTCCCCACTTCCAATTGATATGTCCGAGAACGGCGGGGACCTGCACGAGGAGTTGGAGGAAGGAGCCAATCACAACGCCCCAGGTGGTTTGCACAACCAATTCTTCAGGGGGGAGTGACTGGCCAAACCAATCTGTCCCGTAATAAACGAGAGCGGTGATGATGCTCACATTCCAAATGACGGGAGCTGCGTAAGAAAGAAAGAATCGTCCGTGGGAATTGAGAACACCCAGGCACCAAGCAGACAGGGCAAGGGCGCCGATTCCGGGAAACAACATCTGCGCCAGCTGCACGGTGAGAGCTTGCTTCTCAGCAGAAAATCCTGGCAGCAACAACGGAATAACCCAAGGCGCGAGGAGTATGCTCACGCCCACGATCACGGTGTTGATGAGGGCCATCCACTGGGCGGTTGCCGACGCGACTTGGTTAGCTTCTTCGTGGCGGCCCTCGGCGCGAAGCCGAGCGTACACAGGAATCAAACTTCCCGACATGACACCGTCGCCAAGAAGAGTCTGCAGAAAATTTGGAATTTTGAGCGCCGCTTGAAAGACATCGGCGTAATCGCTGGCGCCGAAATAGTGTGCCAGGAACTTTTGTCGAACCAGGCCGACGATACGGCTCAGAAAAATTCCGCTCGCGACGGCTAAGGCGCCGCTCAATCTGTTCGCCAGGCGCCTCGGCTCTCCGGGGCCAGTGAATTGAGCGGAATCGTTAAGGTCAGACATGTTTCAAGTTTGTTGGGGCATGCTGGGTTCGGGCAAGCTCTCATTTACTCGATCAGCCGAAAGTGTGAAGTTGGGCACGCCGATTCTGCGATTCGATGCAGCCGAACGCTGTAATTTTCGGAACCTCCGCGACGTCAAGCCCGCGTAAAGAATTGCCATAAAATTTGAATTGAGAATCACAGCGAAGCGAAAACTGTGTGCGAGACCCGCAGCGCCGAATTCGGTGGACCACGAGTTTTACACCTGGGAGTCCCAACGAACGAGCCTTCGAAAACTCTCAAGCCCAACGCCTGGGAGATCCTTCAGCTCGCGACCTTGGACTCGATGGGGTGGGGCAAGTGAGTTGGTGACCGCGGGCAGAGTCGAACTGCCGACCTACAGTTTAGGAAACCGTTGCTCTATCCGTCTGAGCTACGCGGTCAAAGCCTCTTGGGTGTGAAGGGCCCGTCGTAGCTTAGTGAAACTTGAGGGGAGTTGGCAACGTGTTGCCCCTGCGCGTTCCCTTCCAGAACTCTCTCAAGGGATCGAGTTCTCGAACCTTCGACTTCTTTGCGACCTGACCTTAGCGACCCCGGAGGGCCGAGGTCAGTTCTTCAGGGAGCTGATAGCCCGTTTCGCGAGTGAGCTCACCCATTTGCGATTGGAACTCCGTGATCACGGCAGGGCTCAGAGTTGGAATGCTCAAAGCGTCGCGGCTCGGGCGCAGCACATTCATGCGCCATGCGGGGTATTGGGCAGGGCGTTGGCGTCGGTCGGCGTCGACGCGTTGGGCTTCGCGTAAGAAACCAGCGGTCAGTTTGAGCTGGGTGTTCAGGCGGTCTTCGTAGAAATTTTTGATCTCGGCCTCAGCCTCAGCCGGAAGCTCAATAGCGGGTAAACCTCGGCTCTGGCGAGCCAGTCGGTATGACATGAACTCAGTTTTTGGTGAGGAACGTCCACGCTGTCGAGACATAGCCGCCTCGCCATCCGTTTCGCCCAGCTTATCTGAACTCATGGTCTCAAAGGCATGATCCAGAAGCCCTCGCGGGGTGTCTTCGCCTTTCCGCCATGCGATTTCATCAAGGAAGGACGAGATATCGGGGCGTACGCCTCGGCCTGTCGCGCGCAACACACGTGTCCAAACTTCATCGGGTTCAAACCAGCGCTGCATTTCGAGGGCGGCTCGTTGAACGGCTTGAACGTCCGCACGCCAAAACTCCTGGGCTCCTGGGCCCGTTTCGGACTTGTTCACTTGGGTCGAAGCCAAGGCCTTCTGCAAGGCGATCAGAGCGCGCATGCGGTGATTGTAGGAGAGCGAAATCGAGTTTTGATCGGCCCAGTGGACCACGCCTTGTGCTACGCCGCCGATCGTGGCCCGCAATCCGAAGTCTACAAACTCGTTGACATCGTTTGTGTAGGGAATTCGGACTTCCTTCTCTCGCAATTCTGTCGGCAGGTCTCGCAAGCGCTGAGGCAACAAGATGCTTCGAGCTTGGCGAGGGCCCTGGCGAACTTGGCCGCCGATGCTCGCGCCGTGCTCCAAGAACAGCTTCATACGCAGCACGACCTGTAAGCCTGTGCTTCGGTAGGACTCATGATCGTATCCAAGGGCTTGCTCGTGTTCCGCGTAACCTTGGAGGGATTCGCCAGTTTGTTGGAGGCGCCCTAGGAGATTCAAGTCAGTTTGTCGCTCTGTCACTTGCCGCTGACGGAGAATCGTCATGGCAGCATGCACCTGCTTGAGATGCTCAATCCAGGCGTTTATCGTAAAGCTTTGGCTCGTCATTTCGTGGCGAACCATACGGTCGATGCAGCCGCCAATCTCTTCATTGAGTTTCGCGATTTGTCGATAAGCTGTTTTTTGCAGACGCTCGATGGGTTCGAGATGAGCGCGGATGCCGCGAGCGATCTCGTCACGTTGGTTGCGACGCAGGTGCATCTGAGCCATTCGTTCAAAGATCTGCACCTTTTCGAGAATCGTTCCTAAATCGAGGCGCAGGGTCTCGATATTCTCATCGAGTCGAACCTTCGTGATGTCGCGTTCGGTGCTGTAGAAGCCGCCTGCTTCCATCAAGAGCTCGGAGGCGCGTGGCTCGAAATTGACGGATCGATTATGATGAAGCGACTGCGGAAAGCCGAAGCTCGTAAACCAACGAAGACTTCGCAGCTGTGATTGGACCGAAGTCTTGGCGTGGGGAGACTGAATCTCACGGCAACGAGAGCGAAACTCATGCATATCCGCAGACTCTTCAAACCGCGTGCGGTAGGCGAGCTCAACTTTCTCGGCCGAAACGCGATGCGGACCAATGGTCTGCGCCGCGAGCAGTTGAAAGAAGTGGGGGAGCTCGATCTTCGACTGCTCCAGCGTACCCAATTCCAAAGCGTAATGAAACACCATCGGGATCTCAGGGCTTGGGATGCTTTGAAAGTCAGAGCCGTAGGCAAACCAGGGATTCACTTCGCCACGAACGAACCAACTGAGGATTTGTCCGCCGTCGATCTCAACCACTCCACCCCAAGTCATAATGCGCATGACAAAGTTGAGGCGTGCCAAGTGGTAGGCCATGATCAACATGCTCGGATATGTCGAAGTGAGCTTGATATTTCGATCGAGGCTCGCAAAGAAGAGGTCGACCTTTTGTAGGGGAGAGAGTAACGGGGAGAGCGCGTCGGCACCCACGCCAGGGTTTGTGGCCGCAGGAGCTGAAGACCCAGCTCGCAGAGTTCGCTCGGAATAGGCACGCAAGCTCTCAAAGCGTCTTTTGGCATCCGCCCAAATCTGTTGACCTTTATGAGATTCGTTGACGCCCTCTTGAACGGCATTGGCGGAATTCACTCGGCCATGATCACCGCTGAAAAATTCGGCGATGATCGCGTTGGCTTGGCGAGATGTCAGGAGCAAGCGTGTGCGCAAGTAGTTGAGGAATGCGTGGCGCTCTGACTCTCGATATGCATCAAGGTTAAATGCCGACACGCCGGACGCGCCTGAAGACCGAGAGAGGTTTTGTAGGTGGACCTCGCGAAGCTGCACGGCCTCTGCGGCTGTGAGTCGATCCATCCACAAGCTTTCGAAAACCCACAAATTGAAGTCTTGAGGTAGCTCGCGCTGCAAGCCCAAGGTTTCCTCAGCCCAGGGCCGAAGCCGGAAAAGTTCGGCCAATTGCGGCCCGACCGACTCGCGACGATCGCGAACGCGTTGCAGATCTTGACGAATAAACTCCTGGGTCAAGAGCCTTGGAGCAACGGCGCGAAGAAGTGCTTCGCGCCGAGCGCTCAAGCGCGGGTCGCGGGGTGCATCGAAATTCCAAGCGCCATAATCCTGAACAAGTCGATCCAGCAATGTTTGTGCGTCCGCTGAGGTGAGATTCAAACGCGAGAGGACCACATCGACAATTTCTTGGCTCTCGGTCAATCGGCGACGAATCGAATTGGCCATCTCTGATCGGCGTTCGCGCTCAGTTCGTGTCAGCTCAGTTCGTAAAGTATCCTCATAGGCCTTTGCGGTGCGGATCCAGGCCTCGCCAATTCGTGAATCATGTGCCTCTCCGGCTGCGGCAAATGCCAAGCTCAGCAAACGGTGCCGATTTGAGATTTGATCGGCCGAGCTTTCGCTCTCCGAGCTCACGTCGTCAGCTGCCGCCAAAAGGAGCTCGACAGCCCCCGGTGTTCGGCGAAAGCGGTTTGCCACACGGCATCCCCGCAATTCCGCGTCGCAGCCCAGCAGTGCGACGCGCGTGAAAGCGCGCAAAACACTTCTTCGCTCTGTGGTGCTGAGTAACTCAACACCGCGAACGAGCCACTGCGAAACTTCGTCGCGAAAGGCTTGATCGGGGCGCGCAGCTTTTTGTTCAAAGCGCGAGGGCTCGAAGAATTGTTCAAACTCTCGAGCTCGACTTTGCTGATCGCGGCTTGCGGGAACGACAGCGGCGCGTGCCTGCGGGGAAACCGGAGTCGGCGCTGTGGCTTCGGTTGGACGATCGGGCGAATGCGGGCGGCGAAGGCTTGCGTCGCGCGTACAAGCGGCCTGCGCGAGCAGCAAAGTGCTCACGAGGCTGAGCATGGCCCGGCTCGAAGCTGATGTCATTTGCCGCCACGATCGCTGCATTAAAACCTCGCGGTTACGCTGAGCGCGACCATTCGTCGAACCTGATCAAAGAACCACAAGTTGCTCTCTCGATCTTCAGGTCGTGATCCATTCGAATGTCGCAAAGCCACTGTCCAAGTTTTGTTCGACCAGGACAGCGTCTGTTGGTTCGAAAAGCCGTTCGATACGCTCTCGTCGAGATGATGCGTAAGTCGTGCCGTAGCCGAGACGCCAAATCGAAATCCTGAGGCAATGAGAACCGATCCACCGAGGGTATAACCCACAGACGCGTCAGGATTGATTTGGCGGGAGGAGGGGCTAAAGGTGTAGGTGTTGACCACATAGTCACCGGTGACGGAATTCAGCAATTGGACTCGCCCTCCTCGAAAGCTCGAGGCGACACCGAGGCTGGCGTAGGGAACTGCCTTGACGCCCTCATACTGTGAGTCCACCGAGGTCGGAATATTCGTACCTAAGGCGGCGTCTAAGCTGTGCGAGGCCGTGGCCCAGTCGCCGAGATCAAAGCTTCGGCTGGCGGCGATATCGAGATCGGCGAGATCGAAGCCACCTTGCTGGCCATCGAGCTCTTGGCCAATGGTGCGCGCCTGTCCTGAAATCGAGGCGGAGAGGGTGAGGAGTTCATCGGCCATCTCTTCGTCAAAGCCAGGTGTGATCGCGCGATTGAAAATCGTCGCCGACATCGCGGCGCCCAAGCGGTGCGTGCTGATTCTCGGGTCGCGTTCATCGGCCAGATCAGAACGAACCGAGTAATTCAACGAGGGGCGAAGCTTGAAGCGCTGCTTGGACTCGTCCGACGCCTCAGTCGCTGTCGATAGCCGCGAACTGCCAACATCATGATCTTCATCGACGAGGATTCGTCGCTTGGTCCTTTCGGATTTGCCGCGGAGTTGATCTTCGCGCTGGCGGGTCACGGTCATTTCATCTGTGTCCGGCAGGTACAGACTCGTCGGTGCGACGGCGCCTGAAGCAAACATGAGCTGGGGTGCTTTCAGGGCCTTGGCCTGCTTGCGTGGTCGTGCGGGCCCCTGTACAGCGGATCTTGTACTTTGAGTTGGGGCTTCATCAAAGCTGATGAACGTGCGCTTCACCTTGGGCTGGGCGATCTTCATTGCGGAGGCCCGCGACGTGTTCGACTTCTGAACGGATTGGCTCTTTGCAAGTTTCGTCGAGCGAGATGCTGTTGCTGATTTTTTGCTGCCCTGGGCATTCGATGCCTGAGAGATTGTTGCCAAAGCGATATTTGGTTGAAATCCAACAATCACCAATGAGGCGCATAGACCCCAAGCCGCGACAGCGATCTTGCGCCCTTTTTGACGCTTCGATTTGTCGCCCAGTTTGTCATTGAAGGCAGGCTGTTTCATATCACTGTCCTCGACGAGCGGCTGGCGCCGTGCGGTCTAAGAGCAAGCCATTCGTTTCTCGGTTGTAGAGCGAGCGCCGAGTTGCAAAGTCTTCGATCTTCTGCCGCGCGAGATAGGTCGGCGCCTCAACACCTTCCCGACGTGAAGTGGGCGAAGCGACTTCGAGAAACCCACGACCATCGTCACGAATCTCATAGGCGAAGCGAACGACGCGATTCTGCCGAGCGTCTTCCAATTCCTGCTTTTGCAGAGCGGACTCAAACTCGGCGACTTGACCGAAATGTGTACGTACGATTGCGGAAATCCGATCGGCAACTTGATCTTCGATTTCACGGCCAGGGGCGAACAAGAAGTGACCGGCCGAGCGAGCGAGGGTCGCAAACTGTCGACCTTGTTCCATAGCCACCTCATCGTTGGTGAGCTGGGAGTAGGTCCATTCCATAAGCGACTGAGGATCTAAGTTCTTATCGAGCAAGAAGTCCTTCAGTTTGTCTCGTCCATAGCGTGCCTTAGCGCCGGTCAATGCGAGAGCCTGAGTGTCGCGAGTCGGCCGACCTTGCTCATCGAGCATCGAAAGATTGCGAGCGACATCCAGGGAGCTGCGGACGAGAGTCTCAGCCGTCAGACGGAAGTCCATCAATGGGCAATCGGTCATCGGCTTGTCGACACAGCTTGGATCATTGATCTTGAAGAGCTTCATTTGGCCCAACTTGTAGAGTTCCGCGTTGAGGGCCAAACGATACTTCAAGTTGTCCACATCCGAAGTTGATGCCAACCAGCGAATGTATCCTGAGTACGTGCCATTCCAGCTCTTGAGCCCCTCGCGAACAAACTCCTCTTTGCTCGCGCGGAAGGGAATGACGCTTTGGCGACGATTGCGCCAAGCCTCTGTATCGGTCAGATCCGACGGCATAATGATACGTGTTTTCCATTCGCCACGGCGACTTTCGATGTTGGCGCGGAGTCGCAGCAGCACATCGAGCTCGCTGTACACGTAGACATCTGTGCTGATCGACGAGAGTGGTCGATAATCATTGCCCGTATTGAAGGTTTGTAGCGCGAGTGTCTGCTTCAGCGCTTCATTGGCCGCGGTGAGACGCTGGGCTTGGGTCCCGCCATTGAGCGCACGAGCTTCATTCATTGCGGTCCAAACGTCTTCCAGGTGCTTCTTCTCGTCGAAGATTAATTGCGCCTGGCGCTCATGTTCGATGCGATTGGCTCGATCAATACAAGGACTCAAACGCGTGTGGTGACGAAGAGTTTCAGTTAAAAACTCAGCCTGGAGGCGCTCGATGTCTTGCAGGGACGAGCGAATCCGCGTGATTTCGGCCTCAACGTTCGCTTGCGACTCGCCGGAACGCAGCTGCTGAGTCCTGAGCGTGTCGATCATCATCTCCACAAACTGCAGCTTAGGTCCCAATTCTTCCCGAATCTCACGCACGTTGTTGACGATCAAGTTTTCATGGAACTTGTAGGCGTCTTCGCCGAAGCCGCTGCCACCCATATAGACGACACTGTTGATTTGACGAAACTCCAAGGCGATCGGGTTGGCATCCTGAGACTGACAGGCCTGCATGAATGTCCCTAAAGTTGTCGACTGCTGCATTCTGGACCGCACGCGATCCAACGACTGCTGCATCGACAGACGATTCGCGTCCAAGAACTTACCGAGTACGACGCGGAAGAAAGTCTGCGTGTCGAGTCGCTGAGCTTCATTCACCTGAAAGGCCTTAAAGGTCTCGGTGTCGAGGGCGAAGAGGAAGGCGTACAGAGTTTCAAGGCGCTTCAGGGATTCGCCGTCATTTCCAAAATTGAACAGAGGTCGCATTTGCCCGTTGAAGAACCAGCTGATGATAACAGCTGAGTCGATCTCAAAGGCTCCAAAGAATGTGTAGACCGTGACTTTAAAATTCACTTCGGCCAAAAAGAAAGCCATGAGCATCATGTTCGGGTAGACCGAAAGATACTTGATGTTTCGGCGCAGTGAGGACAACCCACGTTCCACTTCGAGATAACGATCGACATCTTCACCGACAGCGCCATCGGCGCGCTTGAGGTTTCGATCGAGGAAGAGTTGGACACGATCCACACGTGAGAGCAACTGATTCCACTGCGTGGAGATGGGATAGGACAGTTCGATGGCCTTGGTGAACAAGGTCGCCGACGACCATTCCTTCTTCGAGTAGATCTCACTCATGTACTTGTTTGTCCGAAGAATTTGTGCGGCGATCTGAACCTTGATATAGGCCTCGGCCGTCTCCAGCACGCGTCGCGAGTCGCGTCGCGATCCACGCCAGATTCCTGTGACATCGTCCACCGTCAAGTGATCACCGAACAGACGATCCACCATGAAAAAGTATTCGTCGCGCTCGAAGTCATCGCGGAGTTTGAGGTTTCGCCAAATACCGGGCGACTGGGCTTTTATGTAGGCAACGAGTGAGGCAAAGGACGTGTCTAGACCCTGATCCGCGGGCGGGTCTGACGGGCGTTGGGACTCTTGAATGGCGCGAGTCAATGAAGCGTTGACCCGAGCTCCGTCATACAAAAATCCGGTCGCTGCGAGGCTCAAAAGTCGAGTCGACGCCTGACCAAATGGATTGGCGGCTCGACGTGAATAGGTCCACGGAGAGAAAGCATCAATGAACTCTGAAAAACGCGTGCGCATTTCCGGGTTAGAGAGATCCGGATTAAAGCGGTTCAAGATGATCTCAAAGATTTCGGTGTGGCGACTTAGGAGCTGGCGCTCTCGTGAACCTTCCGCGGCTCCCGCCATCGCCGTCGCGTACTCGCGCGCGTGGGCAAGGTAGGAAAACTCAAAGTTCGGGTCAGCGACGCGATTTCGCATTTCAAATGCAATGGACAATCGACGGTAGTACACCCGCACCAAGTCGTTGAGACGCTGCTGTTTCTCGGTGTCGGGTCGCGTTTTCAGTGCGTCGCGGAGCGATCGAATTTCGCGATCAACAGGTGCCGTTGCGAGCTCGAGTAAACGAGGCGAGCCTGCGTCGCCGCGGAAGAAACCAATGTTGTTACAGCCGCGAAGTTCGCCATCGCAGCCCGACTCCATCATGACTCGCACGCGTTCCAGCCAAGGAGCGGCCTTTTCCGGAGAGCTCGCATGCAGAGCCAAGAGATCTGCATTGAAGGCCTGAAGAGCGGCTCGCATCACGCGCGTATTCGCGAGGCGCGGATTTTCCACGTAAGCGGCGTTCAAAATGTAGGGCTCGAGGCGGCGCAAATTTTCCTCGAGGTCCCCAGCAGGGCGAGAGCTTTCACTTGTTCGACGAGCTAAAATGGGCTGATTCCAGAGAGCGCGAAGTCTCTGCTCGTCGGCGGTCTCCGTCACCGGAGCTTGGACGATCTCGTCGCCGGCGATCGGCCCCGCGTGGGGAGTGTGGGTCACCTCTCGGTTTACGCAAGCCACCCAAAATGGTGCAGAGGCTATTAGAGCGATCCAAGTCTTTGTCGTTTTCATCGCAGGCCTCCGCTTATTTCACCAAATAGTCGAGAACTTCGGGTAACCAGTAACCATTCACAACGGCTGACGAGCTGACGATCAGACCAACGCCTCGTAAGCTTTGCTCACAAGCATTTCGCTGACCTGGATTTCGCTGCTCGTACGCATCGAATGCGCGCTTGACGGAATCTAAGAAGCGAATCTGTTTTTCCTTATCGGCTGCAATTCCGCTCATCATCTGGAAGCCAGCGAAGACGGCGCGGTCTTGTTGAGCATTGAAGTGGCTCGCGAGACCGTTGTTATTGGGTCCGCGTAAACACTGATCCACGACCTGATTGTGGAGCTTCTCGAGGGAAGCTTTCACACTATGCGCGGCCAAAACATCGTCGTGTTTGTCGTCGTACTCGACGCGGTATCCCCAAGCGAAAGCCATTTCGTCACTCAAGAAGGTGAGCTTGGTGAGCGGATAGACGAAGTTTCGGCTTGGCGGGCGAACGATGAGCTTGCCGCCTGGCAACATGAAGGCCTCAGGGACTCTCGTCGTCTTGTCCGTACGTGGATCATAGAGCTCGGCTTCGAAGTGCGTCACCTGAGTTTTGTCTTCCCGGGTCTTCACGTGCAGGATGATGGCCTGCAGGGATAGGCGGAATTCAGTTTGCGAGCGAATGTTCTCGATGAAGTCGCGTGGGAAGCGTGTCGAGTCGTTCGAGAGTCGCTGTGAATCGATAAAGTACCCCATCGACACGATGGGAAGTCCCATGGTTGCCTGTTCTCGCGAGCCCGGAGCCACAAACTTGAGGTTCTTCTCTGTCGCGACGGCCAAGGCTTCGGTGAATTCGATCGGGTAAAGGCTGGAGTAAGAGAACAAACCATCCTGACCAGTGTAGCGCGGAATCGGGAACATCCAGCCACCCAACATCGCATAGGGGTAAGGCGTGGTGAGAGCGTTGATCGCGCTCAGTTTCAGGGGCAGGACGGAGAGCGCAGAGTGCGTTCCGAAGGCGCGCGAGTAATCCATATCCGCATCGCCGCCGGTCATGGCTGCCGGAGCGACAGCGTCATCCCAATTCATTCGCGAACGATCCGGCCCCGGCATCACGAGAAGGTTCATCATCTCTTTGACGGCGAGTCGATTCACTTTGCAGAGTTCGGCGAGTCCGGGATTGTCGTTCAAGATTCGACGAAGCTTTGCTGAACCGATGTTCTCACCGTCGCAGGCCCGCGAGAACTCGTACAAATCCGATTCGCTCTCCGCGATCTCACGAATTTGGGCGTCGTACCGTGAGCGCATATGGTCGTAGAAGATTCGAACACGACCCAAAGTCGTGAGCGCCCTCCACCAGAGAGCGCCTTCGGCCCCCTCGGTGTCTCCGCCTCGTGAGTCTGTGAAGGCGTAGATTTTCGATACCATGTTGGCATTGAGGTCTTCGAAATAGGACTTCACGATGCTTTCGGCGTTATAGCCGCGATCGAAACGATTGCAATACGGGTCGGCGGCAAAGCTTGCATCGAAGTCATTGCACTGCGGGAAGTAAGACGTGACGTAGTCCTGACGCTCGGGGTGTCGTGCAGGGATCACGCCGTTCGGCGGAAGTTTGTGAAAGATGAAGTCTTCGTCGCCACGCTTATAGGTCGCATATTCACCGTTATAGAGGTAGCGAAGGACCAGTAAGTCTTGCGGTCCCGGCTCGTGTCCGCCGTCTTCCGCAATTTCTGTGAAGGGATGTTTGTAACCCATCACCGAAGTGGAATTGGTCCAATTCTTCTGAGCTGCGGCCACAAGCGGAGCGCGGTATTTCTCAGGCACCGTGCCCTCGGCAGGAAGAATGTTTTCTTTGAACTGATGGCCGAGTCCAATCATATGACCGAATTCGTGCATGATGAGTTCGCGAGTGATGCGCTTCATCGCGGTCTCATAGTCGACTTGCGAGGTTTCGATCGCCGCAAGAATTTGCGGACCGACATCCATCAGTCGTCGATCCAAGTCGTGGACCACGCGCCCCGAGGCGCCCTGAGCATGTTCGTGACCGTGAGCGTTCAAGCGCCGGAGCATCTCGCGCGCGCTGATGGAGCTTGCATCGGGACCAAAGGCCGCGCGTCGGGCCTCTTCTGTGCTTCGATCGGGAAATGCAAAGAGATTCATGAGATCTGTACGTCGATCATCCCGTTGCAATCGAGCCTGAATTTCCTGAGTTGTTTCAGTCAGCGATTCGACCAAACGCGTGCGAATGTCTTGGGCTCGAAGTCGGGCTTGCTCTTGGCGCTGGCGCTCTTGCTCTTGAGCACCCGTCGCTTGGACGCGCTCAGCGAGTCGAGCCGTCAAGGTATTCAGACTCTCTTGAGCCACTTGCAGCTGACCATTCATCGCGACCGGTCCTGTGCCCGCAGGAGCTTCGAAGGCGCGCGTGGGATTAAAGTAAGTTGGGAAGATCGAGGGGCGTGAGCTCGCGCGAAGACCTGCAGACCGCGACGTGGGTCCCGAGTGTCCACCCGCCAACGGCGTCAAATGCGATTTGATGTAGCGCTCGAGCATGCCGCCGTACATGGTGATTTGGCCCCAAAGAATTTCACCATTGCGAACATCAGCTTGAGCCATGCCGACGCCGAGGGGTGAGTGCGCGGAGATCTGCGGATCGTCGACCCACACCATCATGGGTTTACGCAAATCAAATGGATAGCGAACGCGTTCGCGATTGAGACGAAATGCCTTGGGCTTGCCGATCTTGGCCAAGGCTTCATTCCATGAGGCCACGACCTCTTCCGCCATGGGCAACAGATCTTCGGGAAAGCCATAAGTATAAACGTCATGCGTCTTCGAAAGATCCCACTTCGCGGCCGACCAAACCTGGGTCAGGCCTTCCACTTTTTCACCGATGACATGCAGAGCATTCAGATGCCGCGCATTCGCTGGAGTCCAAGGCGTCTTCTCAAAGCGAGGGTTATGTTGGAACGCGCGGAAATTGAATCGCAAGCGTGCTTGAACGGTCGAGCCCCAATGTGGGTTCTGTGCGACCGCCGTGAAGCCCAAGAAGTTGTTCTCGCGATCCCACTCGATATCCGTGACCGAAGTGATCACCGCGTCGCGTGAGTTATAGAACATCGCAAGATCCCAATCCTGGATACGTACGCCACTCAGATCCAATTGCATTTGGGGACGTGCCGACCAGTGAGAGCGCTGCGAGTTCTCAACGAAAGCGTTGGTTTCGCGGCCATAACTGTCGCGTGAGCGCTCGTAATAATAATGCTGACGAATCGGAATCAGCAGCGCCTGCTTCCAGCGGGTGCGATCCTGAGGGAAGGAGGGGTTGACCAGTCGACCAATCAAGTACTGCTCGGTGACCTCAAACTCCATGTTGCAATGACCGGCCATGTGCACGGCGTGCGTGAGCATGGAGGATGCGATCGCGCCCGATTCGGTGATCGGCGCCCAGCCGCAGAGAAAGGTCTTCGGCGCCTGTGCCTTTTGACCATTGGCCGCCGTGACCTCATTCACAAAGAAGGATTTTTCGACGCCCGTGTCGTTGGGGACTGGGGTCTCCGTCGACGGAGTGCGAATCGTACATCCACTTTGCGTTAGACCTGCCACGACAGCCGCCGCGGCCACTAATCCGGCCGCCAGGCCGGTTCGCATGATCTGCAGACGTGAATTCCAGCGTCGAAGAGAAGTGTTCGTCGGCATCAGTCCTCCCGGACCCCAAAAGGCATGAGCGCCCCTCGGGCTTATGGGTCCAGGGTTCAATTGCCGGGCCTCTTGCTAGCGCGGCGTGTCTAGAAGTTGGACATCGAGAATAATTGAAATTTTTGGAAAACCGGGGGCAAATGTCCGAAGTCACTGTTCAAAATTGCGCGGTTTGCGGCTTGAGCTGAGACAATTTTGCGCCCCCCCCCCCGCCCGCCGGATGACTGCGACTTGGGGCAGATATTGCGCAGAATGCAGAGTGTTTATGGCGACCATAACAGGGGTAGAAAATCAGTCCACAGATCGCTCATTAATTAGGGCGGTCAGAAGCAGTCTCACCAAGGCGTCTCAGGAGTCGAACTTGTCCCAGCAGAAGATCAAAGTCTTGGTGGTTGAAGATGAACTCGAGATCCGTCGAATTTTGAAGGAGCTCCTCGAGGCCCAAGGCTTTGCGGTCGAAACTCTTTCCTCGGGCAATGCGATCATCCATCAACTTGATGCCCACACTCCGCAAGCGCTACTCGTTGACCAAATGATGCCCGGCTTGAGTGGCACCGAAGTGATTAAGCTGATTCGCGCCGAGGAGAGATTCCAGAATTTGCCGATCATCATGGTGACAGCCCTGACCGGCGAGGAAGAGAAGGTTTTCGCGCTGGATCTTGGTGCGGACGACTATGTCACCAAACCCTTTCAGGCGCGTGAGCTGGGTGCGCGCATTCACGCGGTGGTCCGTCGTTCTATGGCTCGGCAAAACGTATTGCCAAAGCATGAGCCGACGACTGAGGCTTCACCCGGGGAAGTTGGCGAACTTCGCCAGGGTCCGATTCGTGTCGAGCTGCGAAGCTATCGCGCCTTTGTTGGCGACCAGGAGCTGCACCTGACGCTGACTGAATACAAGATTCTCCTTGAGCTTCTCCGTCAGAGCGAAGACGTTTTGACGCGTGAGCAACTGCGCGATCGAGCCCTAGAGGGAGCGCATGTCACGGATCGCACCATCGACGTTCATATGGCCTCGCTTCGTAAAAAGCTGGGGGCGCCGGGCGAGCTCATCGAAACCGTGCGGGGCGTGGGCTACCGGATGGGCCGCGCGGTGACCAAAGCTTAAACGAAGGAAGCTGGGCCCGTTGATTGTGCGCGAAAGGCCAGAATCGCGAATGATTTTGTTCGCCTCAGCCACTTGCGATGGATTTGAGTGGGAGCCTGCCTGTCTGGGGCTTTGGGAATACCTTTGGGTTCAGCCCAATCAACTGGCCCACTCGGTCAATGCAGCATTTTAGCCTCAGCAGGATCTGGCCCCATCTTGGCCATCTGGCCCCATCTTGGCCAAAAGGCGGCCAACAGACGGCCAACAGACGGCCTGGAGCTGACCTAAGAAATTCTTATGGAAAAGCAGACGGACAGGAGCCGGGTCTTGCGACCCGGTCCGTTTGAGGTGGCGCCTTTCAGCGCGGGGAGTTGGTTGCAGCTCTTTTGGAATCCGCGATCGCGGGAGAGCTGGCGTTCACTCGGTTTCGGTGCTCTGGTTGCTGTCGGCGCCTTTGTGCCGTTCATCCCGAACTCTGATTTCTCCTAGGAAATTCAGAGGAGCTTGCGCTCCGAGATTCCAGTCAACCTCGCCGAAGCGAGTTGTCTAAGGAGTAGAGCATGGCCTGTGCCAACGTCTTGCGGGGACTTTTTGCACCGTGAAATTGACAGCGGGGCAGGGTATTTGTGGGGCCATTTCGAGCTGAGTGCGGCACTCTCGACATGCGCGATGCGTTACTGTCGAAGTATAATCGATGCTTATTCTTCCTCTTGGGCCAGCCCCAGAGATGATCTGGCACCAAGACCTGTCCTGACACCAGACAAGCCTGTCACTTTTACGAGGCCAACACGGCTTTCTTTTGGAGCCCGTGTCGGGTCGGCACTGTTTGTTCTCTAGACACCTTTGGATAGGGCCGTATTTTCGATCACTTAAGCCTGTCTCGAGCTGAAACGTCTCAATTTGAGCGCCCTGGAAGGTCGCTGCCGCGATTGGTCCCTGGCCTTTGAAAAAGCCTCAGGTGATCCAAAAAACAGCGTTGATTCAGGTGTTTAGGGTCTGCGCTATCAAACTGGCAAGGCTGGGAACTGGCTTTGCCTGACAGAAGGGAGAACAGACAGCCGGATGCCCGAGGGGTCCGAGGAGTGAGTTTAGGTGTTGGGATTAAAGTGGCGCAAACTCGTACGAGGGTTTTCGAGAAAGCCCTGGTTGGCGATGATGGGTACGCTCGTAGTCGCGATGGCTTTGCAAGCCTGTGCGCCGCAACTTACGCCGCAAGAACCCTGCAACTTCGTCATGAGTGCCGAACAGCAGAGAGTCTCGTGGAAGATCGACGTCCCCGTGACTCTCTATTTAGATAGCTCGGTACCTTCCCATTTTCAGGGTCCCATTCAGGCGGCGATCCGTGATTGGAATCAATCCCTGGGACGTGAGGTCTTGCGGCTCGGCGGCTGGTCGAATCGCACTTCCCCTGGCCAGGACGGTTCGAACGTCATCTATTTCATGAACAATTGGGAGTTGGATCGGAGCAACGAGCAAGCGCGCACCACCGTGTTTTGGGCGGGTTCGAAGATCTTTGAGGCCGACTTGCGTATCAATGGTCGCGATTTCGAATACTTCACGGGCAGCACGCCCGAGGCTGGCAAAGTCGACCTTCAGAGCTTGGTTCTTCATGAGCTAGGGCATGTACTGGGGCTTGCGCATTCGGACAGTGGTGGAAGCGTGATGGCCAAAAGTCTTCCCAATGCCTATTTGCGCCGATCACCGACACCTTCCGACATCTCCAACATGAAGTGTGAGTACTGAGATGGCGCACGGGCGAGTTCGCGGATTTGACAGCTTGGCCGGTTTTTTGAACGCGTAAGGAGAGAGGTCGGCGCGAGTGCGTCAACAGGAGTTGGACTTGCGCAAAAGGATCAAGGTCTCAAATTGAAATCATCTGAGCTGCATTCAGGTGGGCAGAGAAGGAAAAAAGTTCCAAATCGGAACCAGAAACTTTGCCAGGAGCTCATGAAGAAGAGTGTTTCGCTAGGAAAACGACGTTTTTTTGCGGCGAAGCGAAGTGAGTTTTGTAAGGTAATTTCAGTTGGCGAAACTGCGAAGCTGGGCGGACGATGAACAGGTCAGCTCGCAACGAGAAAGGCGGAACCCATGTCGAACACCACCACGATCAGCCCGACGATCACTTCGGTGAAAGGTGCTTCGGCCGCTTCAGCGGTGATGGATTCGGCGTCTTTGCGTTCGCAAGAGCTTTCTGAATACGCGACACGCGCCTATCATGAGCTCGCTGAGAATCCGCACATCGAAGTCGATGGTTTGCAGCGTTTGCAGATGAATCTGGCAACGCTCGAGGACCTGCAAGGCCGTTTGCGCTTCATGATGCGCGAACTGACCTCTCTCACTCGCCGCTAATTCAGTCTACGGTGAAAGTTGAAGCCGAATCCGACTGAAAGCCCGCAGACAATGGTATGCTTCAAATCGGTGCCTCACGCCGGGCTATTCTTTTTCATATTCTTCTTAGGAATCAGCACCGTGATCTCCCCATTCTCGTCGATCTTTTTGCTCACGTGATTGCGTACGATGGGGTGGGGAAGCTCGAAATCCTGCCGCCAATTTTCAAAAGCTGAATTGCTGAGTTTCGACCCATCCTCGTTTTGGACCCGTTGATCAAATCGTCGAGTGGCCGAGATGCTCAGCTGGCCATCTTGAACTCGCACTTGGACGCTCTCTTTTTCATGAGCGGGAACTTTGGCTCGAAACTCATAGTGATTCGGTGCTTCTTTGAGTTCAGCTTCAAAGCTCTTGGCTCGGTAGAAGGGATCCTC
>CANHQR010000034.1 GCA_947462815.1 Pseudobdellovibrionaceae bacterium | reverse complement strand
TCACAACCGCACATCACAACCGCACATCACAACCGCACATCACAACCGCACATCACAACCGCACATCACAACCGCACATCACAACCGCACACCACAACCGCACACCACGCCCAAGCCGCGCCAAACACTCAACCTTCCCGCCCCAGCATCACAAGGTTCGCGGCCCCAACTTCTCGCGCAACACACGCAAGCGCGCGAACTCATCCGCCGGCAAGCACGTGATCCCGCCCATCGCATGCGCTGCTGCCAAAATCATGGACGCGTGCTCGATACGCTCGATGCCATTGTAAGCTTCTTCCAGCGACTCGCCCCAAGCCAAAGCACCGTGTCGCGCCAAAATCATCACGCGCGTCGACTCCAGATCCGGAAACAACACATCACCCATCTGCTGCGTGCCTGGTAACGCGTAAGGCGCAATCGGAATGCGCCCGACGGCCAAAACCAACTCCGTCAATGCGTCGATCGGCAGCTCTTTCCAATCAGGCCGAGCCACCGACCATGCAATCGAATGCGGCGGATGCGGATGGACAACAGCTCGTGCGAGTGGCAAGCGCCGGTAGATCTCCAGATGCATGAGCTTTTCGCTACTCGGTCGCCCCCACAACACCTCACCCTTACAATCCACCAAGGCGAGATCGCGCCATCCTATAAAGCCCTTATGCAGACCCGTCGGCGTGATCAAAATCCGCTCATCATCCAAGCGAATCGATACATTGCCATCCGCCGAAGACAGCCAAAAGCGCTGATGCAAACGCCGACAAATTTCGACAATATGCTCAGCCTCCGACCGATGCGGCGATAACCCCGACGACGCTCTACAACCACTCTTCTTTTTTGCCATACGCCCCTCCTAACACAAGCCCTCCACCAAGGAAACAGCGCACAAGAGTGGACGAGGCCAACGGCCCACGCTACGACTAGCATTCGACCCCTACTCGGAGACCCTTATGAGCAACACCAACGACGCCAAGTTTCTTTCCCTGATTGAGAACGTCAAAGACTTCCCCAAACCGGGCGTCATCTTCAAAGATATCTCGCCGCTGCTCGGCTCGCCGACGGAGTTCCCGCGATTGATCGTCACTCTCTGCGATCTCATCCGCGACAAAAAGCCCGACGCCATCGCCGGCGTAGAATCACGCGGCTTCATCCTCGCTGCGGCTATGGCTCAGGAACTGGGCTGCGGTTTCATCCCTGTACGCAAGAAAGGCAAGCTGCCGCCGCCGGTCGTCCATCACAGCTACAAACTCGAGTATGGCGAAGACGCCATCGAAGTGAAGCGAGGCCGCGGTCGCATTGTACTGATCGACGATGTGCTCGCGACGGGCGGCACACTGGGCGCTTCAGCCAACGCGCTGACCGAGGCGGGTTATGCCGTCGTCGATCTTGCAGTCATGATCGATCTGCGATTCCTCAATAAGTTCGAGTGGCGCGGCATGAAGTGTAAATCCGTGCTGAAGTTCGACTGAAAAGGCCGTGGTCCGACGTCTTACCGACTCGCGCTTTTCAGATATCGAAGCCGTCGGGTGTGGCCGATGGACCTGAGCTTATCACATACGGCCAAGTCTCGCTGGGCTTGGCGGCGACTGATTTTTCCGGCGCATAACTCGAGATAGTCTTCAACTGTCAGACGGTCGCCGATTTTCATTTGCCGAACCCTCTCCTCTAATAGCGACCTTCTAGCGCCGGCGTCGAGAATAGTTCTACTTTGAGGCGATCTACCCTTCGCGAGCAACGAGGCCGACCCTATATATCCTGACCGAACGTAGGCCATACCCCTTAGCCTCAGCTCGTTGCGAAGGATCACCCGATTGGGCTGCTGAAGTGGAATGAAAAATAGGTCGTAGGTCTTTTGCGGAAAACTGCGGTCGATCAAATCAATGAGGGCCCGAAGCGCAAAGAGCCTCAGGGAATTCGCCGAGGCCTGCTGTGATTCATGCCCACCCCCCTCAGACTCATGGCTCTCATCGAGCGCGGCCAGCTCAACGAAACGTAAGGGGACTAGAATGGCGCGAGGCCAAGGCTGCTCGGTGAGAGCTTCCAGTAATTCCACGGACCGCAGCTGCGACCAGTTCCGCTGCAAATAACCGCAGAAGAGTTCAGCCAAACGCGGATCCAGTCTGGCCCATTGAGAGAGCAAGGCAAGGCGCTTCATATCGAGCTGCTCAACTTGGCGTGCTCTTGAAAAACTCAGATCGAGCTCCTCATAGGCAACCCGCAGGTCATCGATCTGCGGAAGATCTCGCAGGCCCTTCATGCCTCAGACTCATCGATGAGATCATCCAAAAACTCAATTGCCTGATCGGCCCCGGGAACGCCCCGATCTCGACAAGACTCTATCGCCGATTCCACAATGTTGAGGTTTACGCCGAGCTTCAATAGCGCACGCGCATGCCCAAGGTCCTTCGGTCGATGGGCAAAGCACTTCATAATCAACATCTCCTCGCGCCCCAAGGCCTCGACTTGAAGAGAACGACCCTGAAAGACACTGATGAGTCGCCGTCCATAGTCGGCCGGCAACACATGCGTGAAAGAGGCGAAATAGGGGTTCAACCAATCCGGTGGTAGATCCAAATCCTGAGCCACTTGCTTCACATGTGCATCGATGGCCTCAAACGAAGTCTGTCGAGGAAGTGCGTCGACATCCGAGGTGGAGAGAGGATAACCGTGTGCGAGTAACATGCTGGTGCCCCCGCCCATAATGAGAGTGAGCGGCTCCCGCAAATAGGCGTCCAATTTCTCAAATGCCTTCAAGGCTACGGCTTTGCTAATAGGCTTATCGTTCATTGGACCTCCCTCTCTATATTACGACAAATAAAACAATGTCGCAATTAATGTTAAATTCAATATTTACAATTATTTATACTAACGTCATTCCTCGCGGATTGTCCGAGGTCACGGGCGTTCGATCCACTCTTTCCTGCGCTCGAGATCCACCGATGCCGGGAGTTTAGGCTGGCAGATCGATACCGCTGCGAAGCGATACACCGCGCCTTAACACAGGCCGCACAAGTGGTTAGAAGAGACGCTTCCATGACACTGCGGTTTCGCCCAATGGGCATCGACATCTTTTGCCTGGAACGAAAGTTCCTCGCATTCAATCTGATCCGAAGAAACCTGAAGATCAAATACCGACAATCGATCGGCGGAATGCTTTGGACTTTGTTGATTCCAGCCGCCAGCGCGCTCGTTTACTTTGCGGTCTTCAAATTCGTGATGCGCGTGCAACACGAGCATTACCTCACGCTGCTCATGGCGGGTTTGCTGCCGTGGACCTTCTTTCAAACTTCAGTGATGAATGGTCTTGAATCCATTGTTGGCAACCGACCCCTCATCAACAAAGTCCCCGTCCCGCCCCAAGTTTTTCCGCTCACCGAAACCGTCACGGGCTTTGTGAACTTTGCGCTGGGCCTTCCGATCGTCGCGATCCTCGCTCTCGCTTCTGGACTGTCGTTGAGCTGGTCACTCTTGACGCTACTTCCGCTGCTCGCGATGCTGCTCGTGCAAGCCTACTCGCTGTCGCTGCTGACCGGCCTAGCGTTTGTCTACCTACGCGACCTGAAGCACGCCTTGGGTATTGTGCTGCAAACCTGGTTCTATGCCACACCCATCATTTACACCCAGGACATGATGCCGGAGAAAATGCGAGCCCTCGTTGCGGTCAACCCTGTGGGTATGATCTTTCAGGGAATACATGCCGCTTGGGGATTGGCCGACCCGTTATCAGGTGCCGACTGGATCACAATGAGCGGGTGGACCACGGCACTCTTCCTTGCTGCACTTTATTTACTCAAAGTCGAAGGTCGCGAACTGGCGGAGGATCTATGATGTCCCAGCCCGCTATTGAGCTTAAGGACGTTCGCAAGACCTTCAAAATGCGAATCGAACGCCAAGACTCCGTCAAACGCATGCTCGCGCAAATCGTTTCTTTCAGCTACAAACGTTTGAAAGTCGAGACGCGAGAAATCCTACGCAACGTCAGCTTTAGGATCATGCCAGGTGAGTTCGTCGGCATCATGGGACGAAACGGCGTTGGTAAGAGCACCATTCTTAAAATGATCTCCGGAATTTACCACCCGAATGAAGGCGCGATCCATGTCCACGGTCGCGTCGCCCCTCTTCTCGAACTCGGTGCGGGATTCAATGAGGAGCTTACAGGGCTCGACAACATTTTTCTCAATGCGGCCATCCTCGGCTATTCGCGACAGCAAACTCAAAGCCGCTTGCAAGAAGTGATCGAGTTCTCCGAACTCAACGATCACATTCACCGACCTGTAAAGAACTACTCCAGTGGCATGCTGGTCCGCCTTGGGTTTTCGATTGCAGCCCACCTCGACGCGCCCATCTTGCTGTTCGATGAAATTCTCGCCGTGGGTGATGCCGGCTTTCAAAACAAGTGCCTGCAGAAAATCCGGGATCTGCACGCTCAAGGCCGCACCATCGTCCTCATTACCCACAGCGCCGACGAGGTTGAGCGACACTGTCAGCGCTGCATTCTGATCGATAATGGCGGAGTCAGCTTCGACGGCTCTGCCACCGAAGGGGCGCGACGCTATCGGGAGATGTTTCAATGAGTGCGATGGAAACTCTCGAGTTCGACAATGTGGTCATTGGCGCCGGTGTCGTGGGCTTGGCCTGCGCCGAGGCCTTATCGCGTCGTTATCCCAACGAGTCGCTGATCGTCCTCGAACGACATTTTAAATTTGGCCAAGAGGCCTCATCGCACAACAGCGAAGTGGTCCACGCCGGGATCTACTACACTCCCGGAACACTCAAGGCCCGCAGCTGTGTCGAAGGCAAAAAACTTTTGTACGACTTCTGTCGCGAGCACCAAGTTCCCATCATGAACTGCGGCAAGTACGTCGTGGCCAGTGACGATTCTCACATTCCAAAGCTCAAGAACATTCGCGAAACCGCGGCGGCCAACGGCGTGGAACTGGAATGGCTCGAAAGTGCCGAAGCCACTCGGCGTGTGGGATTAGAACTTCGTGCGGCCCTTTGGAGTCCGACGAGCGGCATCGTGGACTCGCATGTGTTGATGGAACGACTGGCACATCTCACGGAATCTCGCGGCGGCATGGTCCTCTACAAACATGCCTTTCATGAACTTGAGAGCGTCACCGACACTGAGGTGAGCTTTATCGCTTGCACGGGCGACGGTGAATCCATGCGGATCCGTTGTCGCCGATTCGTAAATGCGGCGGGACTCGCATCAGCCCGCATCGCAGAACAATTCCGCGCCCTCGCCGGTCGAGGCGACAGCTGGCAGATCAAACCCTGTCGGGGACGCTACTTCACCCTCGCGAGCGAATGGACGGGCCGCTACAAGTTCCTCATCTATCCGGTTCCCGATCCGCGCGGCGGCCTCGGCACACACCTCACGATCGATCTGGGATTGCGCGGTCGCCTCGGCCCCGATGTGGATTGGTCACGCCAAGAAGAGCCCGCCGATCTTTGGGATCTCTACCGATTCGACGATAACGTCGAGGAGCTTCGCGATCAGTTCTTCGAAGCCGGCAGCAAATTTTTACCGGGCTTGAAACGAGAACACCTGGAGCCCGACTACGTCGGCGTGCGCGCTAAACTCTTCAAAAACGGCGTGGCTCACCCCGAATTCGTCATCGACGATCTTGGCAGCCATGGACTTCACACGCACTTGCTGGGGATCGAGTCGCCGGGAGTGACAAGTTCACTGGCGTTGGCACACCTCTTCTGATTAATAACCACAAGTTGATCAGTCGAGCACTGAATTTCGAGGGCCTGAATGAACACAAAGTCACGAATACCCACAGCCCAGCAACTTGTTGACCTAAGCGAGTCGAACAAATTCCTCTTCATTAGCTTGTTGGTGGCCATGGTCACAGCAGCACTTTGCGTCTCTCCCTCATTGACAATCGAGCGGTACTTCTTTCCGGACAACGAGATGATTGCCGAGTACAGTGATCTAACTGCAGAGGGCACCAAGCCAATCTCCGAGCTCGAATTACTCAATCGGTACTTCGTTGACCCAGGAGGCGACGCAAAGTATCGGCCGTTGGGCAATCTGGCCTATTTGCTGAAGTACTACGGAATCATACATGTAACGCCCTACTTCGGAGTCTGGTGCAATTTTGCTTCGATTTTTCTTTGTGCCTTCCTTTTGATACAACTCACACGTAGGGCAATGGGGGCTTCTTCCAGTTGGGCGTTTATCACGCCGATCGTTTACTGCTTATCACCGGTCTTTCTTGGGCAGTCCTTACTTCACGTTGTCGCCGAGGATGCATTGGTCATCGCATTTTCCCTTTCGATAATTATCATATACCTGCGAGCGCGGGAAACTCAGCGACCGTTGACATGGATATGGTGTTGGTTGTCAACAATACTATTCCCTCTTTTCAAAGAGCCAATAATCGCTGCGAGTGCTGCTGTTTGTTTGGCAGAGTTTTTCTCAAAAGGCACTCCACATCACAGAAGAGTTGGCGCTGCGATTTCTGGATTTATCGCAGCCTATCCGGCATTTTTGCCCACTTTAATCCTGAAGGGTGAGATCCCTCAGCCTCGAGTTTCCACGAACTTTATTCACTCCGAGGGTCTTTACTGGGCGGCAGCCCAGCATTTGATTTCGCAGATCGGACCCACCATCGTTGTACTCTCCGCAATCGGTATAATTCATTTGCATCGCTCTAGAACTATCAAAGACACGTTTTCTGGTTATCGCAATATGGTGGTTTTACCGACGCCAAAAGGTCGTCTCTTTGAGCAGTTAGGTCAACTCAGAGTCCTTCCGGGCTTGAGTATAGTTTTGGTGTGTGGAATTGCCACATGCTTAATTGATCCTTCTGCTACTCCGATTGCAGGTTTTCATCCTAACTTCCAACTGTCGCTTGGCGAATGGGAGCAGGGCTATATACCCAAAGATCCTTTAGCTTTGGGCGCCTTCATCGCAATCGCGACACTTTTGTTCTTTGCGGCTCCCCAGAACCTTTCTACCATGGTTGTAGCTATCTACGCCGGCGGAACCGCCTTTGGTTTGGTACGATATTATTTCATCGATCATCATTTGATGTACGTGATGCCGGGCATATCTGTGATCATGGTCGCCGAGCTACGCAAACTTCACTCGGCACTTAAGCAAAGTCACAATCGCCTTATCTTACATGCATTTTCGCTGTGCCTGATTATGGGACTTTCACAAAAGCCTGCCAATATCATCAATACGGCTCGGTTTACTCACTCGGCGGACAAATTGGCTAATAAATTGGCATCCGACATTAAAGACAATCCAGCAATTATAATATCAAACTCAGTGTTCGCAGAAGACCTAGCGTATCTCTCAACTGAAAGGTGCGGTCGGCAACCTAGGTCTTGGTTTAGTGTAGCGTCCAAAGGCGCAACTTGCTGGGAAGAGTCGCGCACTCTCGAAACTCGATATTCGGCCGTTTACGGAAAGCCCTTCATTGTCGTACGAAACAAACATATTAAGGATGAGTTTGATTTTAATCGATTCATCGCATCTGCGGACATGACGTTCCTCTTACACAACGCTTACGGTTACTGGCGGTTTTGGCCATTTGAGAAGACTAATCTAAGACAAAACTTTGTCACCGTATCAAAAAATGAAATGCACCTCACGTTGTTAAACGTAGATGTGCTGTTTGCCTTTATACCCGGTTACTTTTGGACACGACCGGTGGCACCGGATTGGTTTAGGGAGGTTTCGATTCGCGGGAAGGGGATATTTAGAAAACTGGTTTTCGGTGCGGACCTCTACAAAGCCAATCTAATTCAGGCGGCTCCTAGCCACAGCAGTCAATCGCCATCTTCTGAAAAAGGCGTTTCAAACGCATTCAATGTCAAAAAGTTCGAGTCACGCTGAGAAACAGTACGTATCTCTTCTGGCCAACTAAATCCAAACGAGTCCCAGCGAACTCCGTTGTCAAACTCGGGTGCATACTCGGAGTCAACGATATAGAGTAACTGGGAGCCGTCCACGAGTGAAAGAAAGCCATGGGCGATTCCCGGCGGAACAAAAACGGCATTGATATCTGCTGCGTCCAGTCGAATAGAAGCGAATTTACCCAAGGCCTCACGGCCTCTAAGATCTAAAACAACATCACACACAGCGCCACTCAGACAAACCACGAGCTTTGAATGATGATGCGGTGGTGACTGATAGTGCATGCCCCTTAAGACACCCTTATGCGACGTTGATAGATAAACCTCTCTTGGTTCAAACACGAGACCCAGATCCTGAAACCAAGAGCGATTAAAGGGTTTCACGAAGCTACCCCGGGCATCCCGATGAATCTCAATCTTTAAACCCAGACAGCCTTTAACGCCCAAATTCCAGCTCTTCAATAGCCTCCCAACAAGTCTTTAGCACCTTCCTGAAACGATTTTTTTGGTTCCCATTCAGGCAACACAACTCCACCATCCCAAGGCTCCATGACTTCACGTTTCCGGTAAGGACGAGCACCCCATTCAATAACTGGACGGACTCCAGTCAAATTCTCGATTTCCTGAATAGACTCCCTCAAGGTTACCGCAGATTTTGGTCTCAACACGAACTCTTCAATTTTAGAAATCATTCCTGATTGAATTCTCTTACCCGCAATTTCAAACCCCCGGACAACATCGTCAACGTGGACAAAGCATACTCTTTGGAGTCCCGGGGATAGTTTGGTTCCCGCATTTCCATGTTGACCTTTTCCGCCAAACAAAGTGGTGAGCAGTTTCCCGCGCGGATCATCGGGCCCGTAAGAGTCGTAGATTAAAAGCTGCAAAGCCTTAAATGAATGAGCGTCAACATAATATCTAACCAACTCAGTAAACGCGTTTTTTGTCGCCGCATAGAGATTGACCGGCCATTCACCTGAATCGCCAAATCTCTGCCAACTTGATCCGGCATAAACTAAATTTGCGACCCCAGAGATCTTCATGGCCTCCAAAAGTCTTGCCCCAAAGAGAATATTACTTTCAACGAGTGGCGTAACTTGATCTGGTGAATGATCGGCAATGAAAAGAGAAGCGAAGTGAAATACGATGTCGGGCCTATCAACCTCGAACATCTGTACTATTTCCTCTTGAGAGGACACCCTTCCTACTCGAACGACTCGGGCGCCTAAGGACTCGATCTTACGCGCAAAGCGGCCCCCGATATAACCCGTCGATCCCGTGATTGCCACACACTTAAACACTCTTGGTTCCATTCTCAGTTAACTCGAATGTCGCCTTCATAAGTTGAACCAGCTCCGCCGGGGATGCGCCACTCGCCTCAGCCTTGTACCACCCAACACACGCCTTTAAAGCTTGTTGAGGAGAAAGCCTGGGTCGCCATGATAGCTGTCGCTTTGCACGACTCGCATCTAGATACAAAAGTTTACTCTCTGAAGAAGTCTGATTGGCGTCACTAGCAACAACATAGCTTGCGCCTTCACCCCACTCATTACAAAATTCAGAGACAACCTTTTCGACAGTCCAACAGCCATCCAGATCAGGCCCAAAATTCAAACAAGTCTCGGCTGTAAATCCGGAGACCTTGTACCGAACATAGTCGAGGTAACCGGTCACTACATCCGCAACATGCTGCCAGGGCCTGACTGATAGGGGGCTTCGAATCCGGATCGGTTCGTTTGCCAGAGCTGCCCGTACAGAATCCGGGACTAGACGATCCAAGCTCCAATCACCACCGCCAATGATATTGCCAGCTCGAGCAGAAATCACAATTCCCTTCAAATAGCACTCGCGATAAGCGTCTGAGATAATCTCTGAGCAGGCCTTACTTGCACTGTAAGGTTCGTGTCCTCCGAGCATGTCACTTTCCAGGAAAGGCTGACCGCTTTCTAAATTTCGGTAAACTTTGTCTGTAGTCACGTTCAGAGCACACTCTAAGCCATCCAGCTTCCTCGCGGCCTCCAACAGATTAAGCGTCCCGATCGCATTCGTAAGAATCGTAGAAACAGGTTCTAAATATGCAACCCTAACGAGTGGCTGCGCAGCGAGATGAATCACGACATCAGGTTGAAATCTTCTAACACAATCTAACAGTTTTTCTCGATCGAGAACATCCCCCCAGATGCTGTCACAGATCTTTCCAATCTCAGCCCGGTTGAACAAAGAGGGCTCAGTCGGTAAACCAATCGAGTACCCTTGAACCTTCGCGCCAAGTTCCACCAGCTTCAATGTCAACCAACTGCCGGTAAAGCCGGAGTGTCCCGTTACAAACACTCGTCGGCCTCGCCAAAACGATTTTCTTTCAATCACCAAGTTTTCCATTTTGCCTGCTTGCTGCTCCAAAGGTGTTCAAGATAATTTTTGTCGCGCAACGTGTCCATCGCCTGCCAAAAACCCGAATGATTGTAGGCATAAATTTGGCCATCAGCTGCTAAACTTCGCATTGGGCCCTGCTCCCAAACGCAGTCGTCACCATCTATGAGATTGAAGACATCAGGCTCAAGAACAAAAAAACCTCCATTAATAAAAGCACCATCGCCTTGCGGCTTTTCCTCAAATCTCGATACACGCCCGTTGCCACCTTCGAAGACCACTGCGCCAAATCGACCCGGGGGCCGAACTGCCGCTAAAGTTGCACTGCCGGGATGCGCCCTATGAAATTGAATTTCCGCACTTACATCGATGTCGGCAACTCCATCACCATAGGTCATGCAAAAAGTTTCATCGCCCACGTGATCCCGAATTCGACCAATCCGCCCACCTGTCATTGAGTGCTCGCCTGTCTCTACAAGCGTAACTTTCCAAGGCTCTGCTTCATTCCGATGAATCACCATGGAACGATCGCTAACATCGATTGTCACATCGGACTGGTAGAGTCCGTAATTAAAGAAATACTCCTTGATGATTTGGCCCTTGTAGCCGAGGCAAATTACAAAATCGTTCACACCGTGAGCGGAGTAGATTTTCATAATGTGCCATAGAATTGGACGACCGCCGATTTCGACCATCGGTTTCGGTCGGGAGATCGTCTCTTCCGAAAGCCGTGTCCCCACTCCGCCCGCTAAAATCACGCACTTCATCGTTTCAAACTCCTATTTTTGTCGAGACTATTTCGAACAACTGATTCCAAAGAGTCCAAAATTCGGTCTAGGTGCAATTTCGTAAGTCCTGGCCAAACACCTAGCCAAAAACTACTAGCCATGACGTGGTCAGTGTTCTTCAACTCGAAGGGGACTCTATAATCGACCCCTTTGAAGGCAGGTTGTCGAATCAAATTGCCAGCAAAGAGCTGGCGAGTCCCAATACCCTTCTCTTCCAAACTCTTAACAAGTTCTCGTCGGCTCAACGGAACGTTCTCACGAACAGTCAACAGATAGCCAAACCATGATGGATCTGATTTAGCAGTAGCCTCGGGAGTCAAAAAGAACTCATTGAGACCTCTCAACTTGATTTGCTGATCGAGATAGTTGTGATTCTCTCTTCGTGACGTAACAAATCGGTCAAGCTTTTGAAGTTGAGACAGCCCTAACGCCGCCTGGATATCCGTAGCTTTCAAATTGTAACCGAGGTGGCTGTAGATATACTTGTGATCGTAGCCTTCGGGTAAGTCGCCTAGCTGCCATTCGAAGCGCTTTTTACAAGTGTTGTCTTTTCCGGGGTCACACCAGCAATCGCGCCCCCAATCCCGGAGCGACTCTACAATCTTCATAAACTGCGGCTTCGAGCTAAACACCGCTCCACCCTCGCCAGTGCAAATATGATGAGCGGGGTAAAAGCTCAGCGTGGACAAGTCACCAAATGTTCCAACAGGGCGACCGTCATAGGTGGCGCCAAGGGCGTCACAACTGTCCTCGATCAAAAACAAATCGTGCTTACGACAAATCTCGGAAATTGAATCCAGGTCAAATGGATTGCCTAGCGTATGCGCTAAAACGATCGCCCGAGTCTTTGAAGTCACCGCGCTACTGACTTGATCCACCAACACATTGTGCGTCTGCAGATCAACATCAACGAAGACCGGAACGCAACCATGCTGAACGATGGGCGAGACCGTTGTCGGGAAACCAGCAGCCACAGTTATGACTTCATCCCCTGGTCGCACTGCGCGTTTACCAAGAGACGGAGAGGTTAGGGCCGCAAATGAAAGTAAGTTTGCAGCTGAGCCGGATACCGTCATGCGAGACCAGCGTGCGCCGACTTTCTGCGCAAGTTCCCTTTCAAACTGCTTTGCAAATCTCCCGGCGGTTAGCCACATATCAAGGCACGCCTCCACCATTGCATGAAGGTCGTCTTGTTCAATTATCTTTCCGGTAACTGGTATGTAGCCATCGAGCGCCAACCCAGACTTAACGTTTGCTAGAAAGAAGTCGCCAACCGCAGCGTGGACCCCCTCACGGCCGTCACCAATACCAGTCCTAGAATTTTCTTTTTTTACTTCCATTTAAAAAATCTCCCTGACCACGATAACGACTCGCGATCGGTTGCTTGATTTCCTCGGCATTCACAACATTTGCCCGTTTGCGACTACCTAAAGACAACGTTTGCGCTCGAGACAAAAAACGAATTTCAAAACTCATGCAACTTAGATTTCGTCGCTGGCCTCGCCCGGCGCAACGCGCAATAACGCAAGATTTTGTCTTGAGGACACAGTTGAAGACGAAATAAACCGTTCACTAGCTCAAACCAACTGCCGCTCACTCAAATTTAGGATGGTTATGGAAATTTTTGAAGCAGATAAAGATGGGAAAATATTTTTGTCTGCGGCGACTCCGGACATTGTTTCGGCTGCGCATGGAAGCCAAGAAGCATCCAGCGGCCGGCGACTAGATGCTGCGCGGGAACTACCAAGTCGCCTCTCGAAAAAGACTACGATCTATATTCCAGCATACAACTGTGCGGATACAATCATACAAGTACTCAATAAGATTCCCAATGAAATCAAAGAAACAAGCAATCTTCTGATCATTGATAACTGTAGTTCAGATGGTACATCTGAACTACTCGTTAAATACCGCGACAACGGATTAATACCAGCGCATGTGATTTTGGTCAAAACAGCAGAAAATCTTGGGTATGCAGGATCTCAAAAATTGGCGTATTCAATAGCGAGAGATTCTAAAGCAGCAGCATGGACTCTAATGCTGCATGGTGATGGCCAATATGATCCCGCTTTGATCCCCAGCTTTATCGATGCTCAATGCAGCAATCCCGACCTTGTGTATGGTTTTCGGTCAAAGATTAAATATGGTCTCCAGGAGGAGACGCCAATCACCACTTGGTCTGTAATTCGACTCCTTAGCGTTCTTGAGAGCGCAATCACAGGATATTTCAGGCACGAGTGGCATTCAGGATATGTGATGTATAAGAACGAATTCCTCAACAGGGTCAATTTAGATGCAATAACCAATACCCCTCACTTCGATGGACATATGTTGTTTTCTGCCGGTCGCATGAAAGCAAAAGTGGTGGGTGTGCCGATCTATAAACGGTACAAAGAACTGACCGCGTTTGAAGGCCAAGCCCGGCGAAAATATGTCTTCGATGTCATTTGCCTGATGTTTTCTTTCAGAAGGACCAAGACTGAAAGCCTCATTCGGAAGTCATCACCCGATTGGTATTCAAAAGTAGGTGAGGTCTTGTAGTGTTTAAATCATTAGCTTCGACTCGCAATGGAATGAAGACTTGGCTCGCTTTTCTATCTGGCTTCTTGATCTCCGTGGCAATTTTGATCCCGAGTGTTCAATTGAACAGATACGTGTTCCCTGACAATACTGTCTTCAACGCGTTTGAACACATGACGGGCGGACTAACCAAGGAAGTCTCTCTACTAGATACCTTTGTTAGGTACGACGGAAGCGGGGCAAAATACAGACCTATTGCTAATTCTGGTTACCTAGCAAAGTTCTATGCTAATCGACTATATTGGGAATACTCGGGAGTCGCCGTTAATGTCGTCGCAATAACGCTAGCGTTCATCGCTTTATTCTTAGTCTGTCGAACACTTCAGATTCGCCACTCGATTTCTTTTTTAGTGGCTACCGCACATAGCTTCACTCCCGTATTCATCAACCAGTCTTGGCTACACGCTGTCACTGAAGACGCACTAGTCGTCGCACTTTCGGCTTTCATCATACTTTGCTACAATCGGTTCAAGGAGCGCGGGAATGGAATTGCCGGAGCAGTTTGTTTAATTCTTTGCTTTGTCACGCCGTATTACAAAGAGCCTTGCATTGCCGCAACGTTAGCAGTCTTCATCGCGGAGTTAATCTCAGTTAAACGAAATATTCGTTGGTTGGGGGCACTGGGTGTAATCTCTCTCAATGCATTGTATCCATCAGTGCTTTCAAATCTGCTATTCTTTGGAGACCTGATTAAGCCAGCCTTTACCTCAGACTTTGCTCACAGCATCCCCTACACCCCAGTCGCAAAACATCTTTGGGCGCAAGTTCCACTGACCGTATCGATATCGGTGTTCTCTATTTTCCTAATTTCCTCGAGAAAGATTCAGGCGCCCCTGACTTCCGTTCTAACTAATAAATTAGATCCATTTTTTTTGAAGTTAAGAAGTCTAAGCTACGGCGTTGCGGTTATCATCGCATTTACGCCATTTTTGTTATTTTACGCCATCCCTGAAATCGACGTCCCAGTGCTTTTGATCGATCGAATACAGGGTTCTAACTCACTCTTCAAAAGCGACATGACATCGCAGATTTTGTGGTGTGGCACCATTGTTTTCGCTTCGTATATGTTCATTTGTTTTGACTCCAATCTTAGAGTTGTCGCGATTTGGTTCGTGGGAACATTCGTGGGAATGTCAAAGTACTACTTTATAGACCACCATCTTATGTACACGCTCCCCCCTTTCCTGATTTTGCTGGGGTCTGCAGGTGAGCACATCGCCAAATTCAATGAGGAAGCTTCAAAAAGAAACTTCTTCGTGCTCAAAGTCGTAGTCGTCGTTCTACTTCTAGGGGAGGGCTTCTCAAATGTTACCGGCTCGTACATGCATTGGAAAACATTTGCTAAAGCCACTGATTGGGTAAGCGAACAGGTGCGAGCCCTAAGGCCGAATAAACTTTGGTCCAATTCGATTCTCGCAGAGGATGTGGCATATGTTATTTCGGATTCATGCAAGGTAAGAACTGAGGCATATATTACTCGCGTCGAAGGGAAGTTTCCGTGCGACGAAGCTGCTAAATCGCCGCCGCAGCGATTTTACTCTGCCTTTTTCAATGAACACTTCTCACCAATCGGCCAAGTACAGGCTAAAAATATTCAACAGATCAACCAATTAGGTCTTAACTCGAGATCTGATTTGGTTTATCTGTTCAACGAAGGTGGTCAGTGGCCGTTTTGGCCTATCAGGATTGATCTAGGCGTCGTTGGTAAAAGCAGACTGAATAAGGTCGCCTCTTTCGATCGAGACCTAAAATTTTTCTATATAGATCCAATCCGACGACTTCTACCTGAAAAATATCTACCTAGACTTGTTGCTCCGGATTGGTTTCGCGAAGTTCTCCCTTCACATGCTTCTATGTTCAACTTGAGTACCAAGTTTAGATTTTCAGTTTGGACAGAACCCCATGGTCAACCTCACAGAAGGTAAGCTCTCGTTGATGAATTGAGGCTCCTCGAAAGCAGATGGCCTCAATTGGTTACAAAAGATTTTTGGGATTCGTAACCCGTGTTATACTCCATTCTGTTGGGAAGAGTTGTGTAGTTTGCTGGACTGAAGCGTTAGAACCCGTGCAGAAACCAGTTTAAACCGGACATCCGCCAGAGCGAAGGCATCAAACTGATAGCATCGAAAGTCTCAAGCATGACATCTGTTTGTTTTGTGTATGGAAACCATGGCTCGTCACCTAATCAGCTCGATGATCTATGGAACATTTGTGTACAGCTTTTTAAGCGCGCATTAAACGTTGACCTTTTAGCAAGCGAACGGCCTGTACCTGGCGCTCTGAACGTTATCGTTGAATGTTTTGATGCCAATTTTAATGCACGCCTTCGCGACATTAAAGCGTCAAATCCTGACACTCGTTTGATATGCATAGTTACTGAATTCGTAACTCAGCAGACTTTCAACCAATTCGAATCTGGATTAACTGTTGACGTTAGACGTGATATCAAATCACGAATCAGATTGGTTTTAGGCAGAACGATCAGCACGGTTATCAATCAGAATATCCGTGATTTTTTTGATTCAAGACTCAGATTTGCCTACCGACAAGGGCGAACCATTTACTTTTCTGTTTTTGGAAAAGATGCCCATCGTTTAATGAAAACCCACTACGAACAAATTAGCTATTGGAAAAATAGGTTCGAAAATTTTGCTGAGGCGTCCCCTCTCTTCGACTTCATTTTTATTGTTAACGATCATCAGCTAGAGGGGTATTCCAACGCCTTCCCAAATCTCCAGATCGCACGTTTACCTATCTTTCAACTTGGAGAAGACGACTGTAAAGCAGCAAGCCAGAACCCAAATCGCGATATTGATTTTTTCTTCTCGGGTACCTTAACCACACACAGACGACGGATTATTGAGGAGCTTCGGGACCGGGGGTTTACTGTTGTAGCTACACCTGCCAATTTACCCGAATGCCTTCGAGCAAATTATCTACGGCGCGCCAAAGTCTGCCTTCACATTAAAGTTCATCCAAGCTGGCCATTTCCCTCCAATATCCGCCTGCATCAACTACTTAGTTTGGGAAAGAAAATAGTCGTAGAGCAATCAACGTTTTCGTGTTGGCAAGACCAGTTTTGTAGGGTGTCGGGGTCAGAGTCTTTTGTAGAAACTTGCGCGGCCACAGTCATGCAGGAAATAGATGAAACTTCGATCCGTTCCGCCTACAAAACACAAAGCAATGCTCAATGGGAGACTGTCAAAGGCGACATAACGAAACTTCTCTTAGGCAATGAGCGGGCAGAGCCACACAAGGATGAAATCTCGAAAGCCTGGATATGAAGACTGTTGGCGTGGTCATTGCCTTTTTTAATCACTATACGCTTCTGCCGGCTGCGTTGAGGCGAATCTCTTTCCAGAATGTACAGCCAGATTGGATAAATATAGTTGACGACTGTTCAACGCAATCGCAGGCAATATCCGAAATTGAAAATCTTCGCGCGACACTTTTTGGCAAGGGAGTCCCGGTCAATTGGTATTGTCAGCCAAATAATTTGGGACCTGCGGCCGCGCGCAACCGAGGCACATCCGCCTCCAACGTGGACTACTTCATTTTCGTCGATGCCGACAATTTGCCTCGACCCAATATGATTGAGGTCTTCCTTCGAACCATCGAGGAAACGCAGGCGGATCTCGTTGTTTCCCCCATGCGCGGATTTTCGAAGACAAATTCCGATGGCGAACCCGACGACACTCTCTTTGTGTACACGCCCGACTCCAAGTTCGATCCCATCAAATCAATTCAAGACAACAACCTGGGCGACACCAACTTCTGTGTACGGCGAAGCGTGTTCGAGGCCCTGGGAGGATTCCGCGAAGATCGCGACCTGATGGGAGTTGAAGACTGGGACTTTCTTATTCGCTTCGAACTTGCGGGCTACAAACGAGTCGTCGCGCCCGAGGTACTCATCGACTACCGCGTTGTACCTGGGTCTCTTTCGCGTCGAACCAATCCAATGGTCCGACATCGAAAGCTGTTGGACTCTTACCTCGCGGGAAGCCCGGCTCACGTATCGCAGCTTGTGAAAGAGGATTGGCTACGCATGCACTACGAAATGAAGAAGCCGAGTTTTCGGTTAGCTCGTCGTGTGCAAAATGCGCTTGAAGGCCAGCCGGGAGCCTGGCTCTGGTTCCTTCGGGCGACTCTACGGCGTCTCAATCCGTGGAGAGGATAAGCTCGATCGCCAAGCTCGACGACCTATTCCTGTGCATCGGCTCCATAAAGCCAATGCCAAAGTCGCCATTCTCACTCCGTGGTGCGACCATCGCGCTTCTTTGCGATGGGCTGGAACAGCCGTCCTGAAAGAGGAGAGATCGAAGTCCATTCGCTCCTTGAGGTTCAAGCTTTCAAGAATCCGACGACATAGCTCAAGTCGCTGAGTCTGTAATCTCACATACTCTTGATCGTCGGATGCCATCACATCCCGGCGCGATTGACCCGTCAGACCCCAGTTCTTGTGACGAAAAATCACATAGGGGTGATATTGAATGCGTAGCTCACCGCTCATTCGCCCCAGCATTCGAAAGATGGCGTGCGTATGATCGTCGATGCGAAAACGTCGCAATCCGGGCGGACAAATCCCTCCGGCCATTTCTATAAACTTCCGCGAGACCATGGGAAATGTGGCAAGGCGATGCTCGAAATCCAGGTCGTTGACCATGAGTAGATGATAGGGATCGCGGAGACTTTCAACTGTTCGGCGCAACGCGAGGTCCCAGTTCCTGGTCAGCGGCTCGACATCATCGTTGAGAAGCATCACCCATTCGCCCCGGGCGAATTCTGCACCAGCGCGATTGAGTTCCCCCATATTGGAACCCGCAGGACAGGTCACCACATCTTGCCTCAAGCTAGATCGGCCACTTTGTCTTCCCAACTCTCCGTTGACGGTCTCAACGATTGATCTTGAGTTGAGATCATTGTCATCAATCACCCATATCAATTCGACTTGATCCGGTTGTGCGGCCGTTTCCTCAAGGCGCTGAGCGAGCCATTTTGCCGATTTGACTCGATCACGCGTGGGGACCACCAGAGAAAGCCAAATCTCACTCACGATGGACCTCGCACTTTACGAATTTGCTGGGTGAAAAACCCAACCATAACGACCAAAAGAGCGAGACTGATCAGCGACCATACACCCAAATCGACTTGCGGCGGAGTACAGATCACCTGACCATCTCGCGCTTGAAGTTCGAGAAGTCGAGATAACAATGCCTGACTGTCATCGGCCGAAGTCACCGATGGTGAGGCGAGAGCCGAAACTGCGCAAAAGCTGCACCCAATGTAGCCGACCATAGCAATCCATGATCGTAAGCTCGAAGAAACTTTCCAACGATTCTGAATCCAGCACCAGATCATGCGAACTCGCCTCGGCTCACTCGCCTGCATGAGCACAGCGAGGCCGATCAGTGCCAAAATCAAATGTATGAAAAAATACAGCCGACCGTCTAGGGATCCCATTGTGGTTGCGGCAAAAGCCAGGCCCGCCAGTCGAGCGTAAAGGCTCGCTAAAACGATCAAGAGAATAGCGCGCAGATCGCCCGTCGTTGTTCGGTTGAAGAAGAGGACCAGAGCTACGACTACGCCAAGGATCAGAAGACCTTGAGTGAGGGGCCGAGCCGAGGCCCGAATCGCTTCTCGGAAGGCCGCTGGCCATCTTGATTCGGAAAGCCTCGGCCGTCCATCCGAAATCACATGTCGATAAGCACGCTGAATTTCAACATCCTCAGTTTGATCTTTTGGAGGGGGGGGCGTCGTAAAACCTGGGTCCCAAATGAGCTTCCACTGCGAAAAGAACTCTTCGACCGTGAAGGGTAGCCAACGCCAAGAGGGCGGCCGCAATAAGCTCGCTCGCGGCGTTTCCACACAGCTGCCTTCTCCCCTCTTGCAACTCTCTTCAATGAGGGCCGCCGTTCTCTCGTACAAAGCTTGGGAACTCAGCAGAGAAGGAGCATGACCTGTGAACTGAAAGGCATCTTTGAGGAAAAAGACACTCCACCCATTCGTAATCTCAGAACAGACCCCAAACCTCTGGCAAGAGTAAGAGTCTTGAGAAGGTTTGGGATAGGCCGCGATGATCGGCGCAAGTTCACTCGCCACCCCGCTTCCCCTACTGAGGACCTCTTGAGGAAGCATGACATGGCGATTTTGTTCACTTCCAGGCAGAGCGCGAAGAGCGCCGATCAGACGCGGATATGCACCTTGGGAAAGATCATGAAGGAGAGGCAAACCATAGGAGGCTTGAATGTGGCGCCGGGCCATCTCGTCCATCGTGAAGGTCATCAAAATCGGAATGACCATAAGACTCAGCAACCTGATTCTCTCTGCCCCAATCCGTCTGTTGATCAAAAGCAGCACCGAGGACATCACCACAAGGTGAATCCACAACACGCTTCGATCTTCTTCGCGGGTTAAACGAAGAATCGCAAACATCGAGGCCCATACAAACCAGACCCAGAGTCGCTGCCGCTGATGCGCCCAGGCCGTCGCAACAATTTCGATACTCGCCGCGATTAAAACCAGACCCAAAGAAAGCGCCACCTTCTCGCGAAAGACATCAAAACCCGCATCAAAGCTAATGGGATGAAAACTCAAAAACACAAAGAGAGCGAATTGTTGCCACGAGCGTCTGAGCCATCTTCGCACACTCCAAGCTAAAAACGCCGCTGACAAGATCCAGAGACCCAGCGCCCAGGTCTCGTAATCGAGGCCAAGAGCGGCGAATCCCGCGATGAGGTAGGAGAAGCCAGGAAGCTTGATCAAGGTCCGCTCAGTCCAAGGGCCAAACGTTCCATCGGTCAGAAGCCAGGAGGCTCTTTGTACGTAAAGTGAAGAATCGTGTGGGCTATAAGTTGCGGTGCTCACGAGATCGGCCGTGAGCCACCACCGAAAAAAAGATGCAATGAGCGCGAGCGCGATCCAGCTCGCCTTATTGACCTTCAGCACCTTGAACTTGTGCTCGAGCCCTCAAGGGCTTCGGCTTCCAATTGAAGAGTTCCCACCAGAATTGAAAATAGTAGGCCGCGCCCCAACGCAAAATCTGGAGCTTTCGGACCCCGCCGATTCTCTCGGGCTCATCGGCTGGAATTTCGCCCACGCGAGCTTTGGCCTTGGCCGCGCGAACCGCCATCAGGGGTTCCCAACTGATGACGGTACCAAACAACTTTTCCGGCAAGGTGTAAGATTCATCCAAGTGGAGATCGAGGTCATAGACCAAGCTTTTCTTATACGCACGAAGGATCACCATGGCGTCCGTGTAGCGCCCTCCGTGGAGTACATTGACGGTTCGTGTGAACAACCAATTCCCAAAGCCTGTGATCAAGTCGTCATCGTCACTTTTAGCATCTCCCAAATAGCGAGAGCCGATCACGAGATCGTATCCCTCAAGGATTTTGTCCTTCAGCTCCTTCACGGATTGAGCCGGCGAATTTCCATCCGGAGAGAAGGAGATGATGTAATCACCACGCACGTGCTCCATCACTTCCATATAGGCGAAGCGAATGCCGCGCTTTTTTTGGACGTAGACCTCATAGCCCTGCTCTTTAGCCCATTCGATCGTGCCGTCTTTCGAGCCACCGTCGACGATGATGATTTGATCGACCCAGCTGCGATCGATCTGCGGCATGATGACTTTCATTCCGTCGATTTCATTCAGGGTCAGTACAAGTAGGGTGACCGTCGGCTTGGAACTCATGTTATCTCCGGGTAATTTTCCAAACTATCTTGATGACAGCAGAAATATCAAACTGTGCCTTTCAAAGCGGGCCCTCGGCACATCTTTGATGCATTATGTCAACCGGTCCTATTTCTCCGCCCCATTCAAGAGGAAAAGTTCAATAAGTGAAACTGCAGAGATCACGATCAGAGAGGGGGCGCCAACTGTAGCCCAGACTCTCTTAGGACCTCTAGATTGCGCCTCAGTCTGGCGCGCCTCGATATCGAAATTTGAAACTCCTTCAATTAATGTTCCATTGGTACGAAGAATCTCGGAATTACCAGATCTGGGGAGAAGTTTTTGACAAGCACCAGGCGTTGAAATCCTGAATGCCGCATTTTTGCTGCGCGACAAGCTAGCGGTCACTTTGTGATGAACTCAATTGCCTTGCGGCCAAGCAGAGCCTATCTCTGAATCTTTCCATTCTCAGTCAAGCTGAAGAGGCAGGAGGGGCGCCATGATCATCAGCCAGACACCCTATCGGATTTCGTTTTTCGGAGGCGGAACCGACTATCCCAAATGGTTCCGAGAGTACGGCGGAGCCGTACTGTCCACCGCCATCAACAAATACTGCTATATTTCAGTCCGCCACCTGCCACCATTTTTTGAACACAAGCATCGCATAGTTTACTCACAGATTGAGTCCGTGCGTGAGCTCGACGAAATCAAACACCCCTCTGTGCGAGAGTGTCTCAAATTCATGGGCGCGCCCGACGGCCTTGAAATTCATCACGATGGTGACTTACCGGCGCGAAGCGGAATCGGTTCGTCGTCATCTTTCACCGTGGGCCTTTTAAATGCCCTACACGCCCTGCAAGGCCGCATGATTTCGAAGATGGATCTTTCGAAACTCGCCATCGATATTGAGCAAAATAAAATTGGCGAGGCCGTTGGCTCTCAAGACCAAATCGCCGCGGCTTTTGGCGGTTTGAATAAGGTCACTTTCCATCCCGATGATTCGTTCACCGTTGAGCCCGTGATCATGACGTCGGAACGCATCATCGAGTTCAACCGCAAGCTGATGCTGTTCTTTACCGGCTTTTCCCGCACGGCTGCTGTTGTGGCCCAGTCGAAAATCGAAAATTTCGATAAGAAAAAGCGCCAGCTGATGATGATGCGCGCCTTCGTCGATGAAGGCTTGGCCGTTATGCAAAACCCGCGACGCAATCTCGACGAACTCGGCACACTCCTCCACGAAGGCTGGCGCTTGAAGCGCGAGCTCTCGGAGAAAGTGACGTCCAACGACATCGACCAAATCTATCAAGCGGGTCTTGATGCTGGGGCAACGGGCGGTAAGTTGATCGGCGCCGGCGCCGGCGGCTTCATGCTGTTCTATGTACCGCTCGAGAAACAAGATGCTGTTCGCGAGCGCCTCAAGCATTTGATCGAAGTGAACTTCCAGTTCGACTTCCAAGGTAGCCGCATCTCGCTGTATGACCCCAACTTCGGGAGGTCACTTCCAGCAGACGAGAAGGTCTACGCATTGAGCCGCTGGCAGCCGCAAGTTCTGGCCCACTAAATTAGCCCAAGAAAATTTGCGCGGAGCCTCGGCTCTGCCGCTCCACCGACCGAGACTCAGAGCAGAGAGGCTTGCCCGATCCTCTCTTTAGCTCTATCGATTTGGCTCGTTCAAAATTGAATCGCGCTCGCTGAACGCAGGTGTGTTGAAGTCTTCATTCCGACTCGAGGGCAAGATGAGCAAGAGCTGGTGGAGCAGGTTTTGGGAGAAGGGCTACGATCATCGCCTCACCACGGCAGCTGTCCTCCTGGCGATCTTCGCGCTGATCGCCCAGATGTCCGTTCAGATCGGTTTTTTGGCGCGTAACATGGACACTCGCGCCGTCATCGCCGCCATCGATAATGACGGAGGCGTCGCGGTCGGGACGGCCGAACAAACCAAACTCTACGACGACAATGGCTGGCGCCCCTATGGTCCGCTCTATTATCGCGCCGTACGTATTCTTCATCACTTGGGCGCTCAACCCACTCCGGCTTCGGAAGCCAGCGGCGTCGAGCGAGAAATTCAACTTCTCCAGGCCCGGGAGCGCTCTCATCACTTTCTGCTGACGTTGGTCTCGTATCTTTCGCTGGTCGGTCTTTGCGCGCTTTTGGCGATGCTGGTGACGGAGTCTCTGTTTGCACGCATTCTTACGACTTCAATGCTGCTGACAGCCTTCACTGCGAACGGAACTTGGACCGAGATGATTTTGCGACCCCATCCTGATCACCTCTTTGCGGCACTCGTCGGATTCGCGACTTGGCGAACTTGGGTTTGGCTGCAATCCGAGAATTCTGCGGACCGGTGCTGGATGGCTGTGTGCTGGGGGCTCGCGACGGCAACGAAGATGTCGGTGATCACCTTTATTCCGGGTCTTCTCTTGCTCTTCCTACGTCGCGAGCCATCGTGGGCCTTTCGTTGGCGTGAACTGCTGGTCACAATCGGGATCGCCTCAATGACCTATTTGGCGGTGGGGTTCCCTCAGAGCTTTAACTTTCTCGGCGTGATCGAGTTTCTCCTCGAGCAGAAACGAAACGTCCTGCCGGGAACTTGGGACTCCTTTGTCGGATGGCTTCAGCTCTTTCGCGAGCAGCTCACATGGCCGGCTCTGACGCTGGCTCTCGCAACGCTCGTGCTTGGGGGGGCAGGACGACCCTTTACCCTCGCCTGGAGCTGGGTCGCGTGGCTGAGGTTGGCCTTCGCGATCTTGTGCGGCTGGATCTATCTCGTGAGTCAGAACGTGGTCTCGCCGAACACCTGGTACCCCTTTCCCTTCGTCGCCGCGTTTCTCGTCGTCGGATCTTTGGGACTGCGAGCGGCCCTACAATCTCGAGTCAATGACCGACACCAAGCAGGAATCAACCGCTGGCTGACCAACGCTTGGGTCCAACTCGCAACTTTCATTCTCTTACCTTATGCCATCGTCGGAACTCCCCAGGCGTGGACAGAACAGTTCGCTCTGTTGCAGCGTTGCCGGCCCGAGGCTCGGCAGGTCGAACAGCTCGTCAATGCCGAGGCTCTTCGACAAACGAAGCAGAGCGAAGCGATTTTGGTCGATCCCTATATTCCTTATTCACACCTCTTCCATGATCGCGAAATTCGCATGGCCTGGGAGATGACTCCGGATCGATGGACCGAGAAGGTTCGCCTGATCGCTCTGAAGAGCGAGTACTATCAGATGTACCTACCTCGCGAAGAAGGCGGCTCGCCGGGATTTGTGAATCACCTCAAGGACCCCGAAGCGACACGAAACTTCTATCGATTCTTCTGGAAAAAATCGGAGACGACGAGCCCGAGCGGTCAAAAATGGAAACGAGTTTATCGAGACGATTGCACCTTTGAGCTTTGGGCTCCCGACGAGAAAGCCGACCCATCATGACCCTCCATTTACGCAAACAGATCGATTTCTACGTCGGCAATCTCTTGATCGGCTTGATCTATCCCCTCGTTCGTCTTGCCGCACTCATCTTACGGCGGGATCACTCCAATGAGGCCTTGCATGCTTCTCAGCACATCGCCTTCGTTAAACTGCTAGGGGGCGGCTCCATCTTTATCGCGCTCCCGGCGATCGAGGCGATTCAGAGAGGTCAACCGGGTCGGCAGATCTCCATCGTTTGCAGTCGAAGCGTGGAAGGCTTCGTCAAAACGATGGGAGTCTTTGATCGCATTGTCGTGATTGATGATCGAAGTTTGGCCTCGCTCTTGCGCACAGGGCTCGCAGCGGCGCGCTTTCTTTGGCAAGAAGCCGACCTCAGTGTGGACTTGGAGGTTCACTCGCGGCTCACAACTTTGCTCACGACGGCCGCAGGCGTGCGGAATCGGATCGGCCTTGTCGATCACGCTTCACTTTGGCGTCGACGGCTCTACACTCACGCGGTTTATGTGAACCCCTTCGGCCGAATCTTTGAATCCTACGATGCACTTCCGCGACTCATTGATGGCCGATCGTCCTCTGTCGATGCGACCTATCAAAACTTAAGAACCCAACTGCAGCTTGATTCTCGGCGCCCCCAGCAAGTCGCGCTGGGCGTCGGGTGCTCGGATTTGGCGCTTGAAAGACAACTCGATGTCGACGCCTGGGTGCGAATCCTCCAGGGCATCGAGCGACAGCGACCGGCGACGGAGTTCGTCTTCCTCGGAGGACCAGGAGATCGTGCGCTCGCGGAGGAAATTCGTTCGAAAAGTCAGCTCAAAGGGAGCGTCCATAACAAATGTGGCGAGCTGAATCTTCGCGAATCTCTCCGCGAACTCGGGAGATCCTCGGTTTATCTCGGAATCGATTCCGCACTCCTCCACTTTGCCCGTGCCCTCACACCCACGGTTGTCGGCTTCTGGGGACCTACGCGCCAGGATTCACTGCTTCGCCCTCTCTCGCTCAACGAACTTCAGCTCTCTCGGCAGGTCTCGTGTTCACCCTGTGTGCACTTCACGCAGTCTCCGCCATGCCGGGGACAGAATCACTGCATGTCTTTTAAAGATGAGTTGATCCAAGTCGTCGACTTTGTGGTGAGATCGCTTCCCGAGGACACTCGCTCAGTTCCTACGCAGAGCCTCTCGACGAGCCGAGAAAAATCAGCACTTGTTTGGGTTTACGACCCTGACCAGAACCAACCTCGAGCTCTCCATGTTTAGGTCACAGCGCGTTCTCTGGATCACTCTTCTTCTGGCGCTCGTATTGGTGAGTGTGCGTTCACAACTGATTCTGTCCGATGACGAAGCCGGCGGTCGAAGCTTTCAGCGCGGCGATGGCTACAGCGACATCAACACTCTCTCAGCAGTTCGTTACTTCTACGAACACGGACTTTGGGCCTCCAAACTGCGTCCCATGCACAACTATGATCCCGAGCAAGGAAAAATCCAAGCGACGCCCTACCTCCACTATCCGGCTTTACCCGATGTGCTTCACGGCATAGTGGCACGGCTGATCGGCTCAACGGACCAGCGCCACCTTCGCTGGTTTCCGCTCACCCTCAGTTTCTGTGGAGCTGTCGCACTTTGGTTTTTTCTTCGCCAGCAGATGCGACACTACTGGGGCGAAAGCGCAAACTCTCAATGGGCGGGTCTCTCATCTCTCGAGTTCGCCGATCGGACCGCCGCACTTTCCTGGTTGATTTTGGTAAGCTCCAACTACTTCATCGCTTGGGCCGATGGTCTACACAAGCATCCCTATGAAGAATTGAGTAAATGGCTCTACTTCGCCGGTCTTCTCACCCATTACCAACGCCTCCAATCTTCAGCCTCCGGAGAGAGTTCTGGCCGTGGTCTGTGGCGCATCGCCGGTTTGGCCGTTTTGGCTTTTTTCACAGGGCACGCCTCGTTTGAGCCCATCGTATTCCTCGCTGTTGTGACGGTAGGCTTGTCGATGATCTTTGAGAGAGGCTGGCGGCGAGTCTTTGCGCCCCTTAATTTTGTTTTGGGTGCGGCTTTTGTGGTGAGCTTTGCTTCACATCTCTATCTGAACGCCCTGCTCTTAGGTGGCTGGTCTCTGGCGCTCACAGATCTTCATGAAGCCCTCTCAGTTCGCACAGGTGACGTCAATCTGCTCAAGCTCCCTTGGGTGGCGCTCGAGCGGATCGAACGCTACTTTCACATCACGGGCTTTGCGCTGGTCTTCCTCGGAATTTTTATGTTTCGCGATGTGAACACCACGAGCTCGGCCTCTCCGAAGCTGCGAGAGTTCAAAAAGCTGATCTATGTTCTATTGGCTGCATCTGTGTCTTGGTACGTCGTGATGAAGCAACATGCGGCCGTCCATCACTTTGTCGGCAAACAGTCAGGACTTCTTGTCGGGTGGATTGTGGGACCAGCAATTCTCCTTTACGCCGCCCGCGTCCAGAGCGATTGGCGCCAAGGGAGGGTTTGGTTGCGCGTGTTTCACGCTCTCTTCATTCTGTATATGACGGCTATGGCACTGACCCAACAGATCTTGGTGATGTGTTGGGAGTTTGGGTTTCGCCGCTTGCTCTAGATTTCACATGCACGTCGACACCTTGAGCATCCAGGAGTGGTTGGCTTCCTAATTCTCAGGGGAACGGCGAATTGAACGCCAAAACACGGTCAGTGCGGCAAGCGGCAAGATCAAAGCCCAAACGATGAAGACAAAACCCGCTTGAATCTGCTGCCAACGAGTCGGCATCAGCCCTGGTTCACACTCACGTGCCCGACCCGGGTTCTTCCAACTTTGGGCCTGAGCATCGGTGAGTACTTGCTTCCAATTGAGGTCACCAACGGTTCCGGAGCTCAACACTTTCGCCTGACTTAGGTAGGCGACCATCTGCCTTTGAATTTCAGGGGTTAGGATTTTTCCGAAAAACCTTTGGGCACGAGGCGCCACCAACTCCAAAACTGCATCTGGAACTTCGACGGAGAGGTTGATTCGCTGATGCTTTTGTAATTCGGAAAAGTCGGCCCGTGCCTGACCCACAACCTCTTTTTGCAATCCGAGAATGTTGACCTTGGCCTTCACTTCAAACACACCCGTTTGCGGATCCAATGAGCGAAGCTGAGCATCTGTGATGAAACCGTTGCCCAAACTCGCGATACGCAACTCACCATTTGGGCCGATGACGACACTTCGGAATGCGTGAGCCTCGGGAACCGCATTTGCGGCGCGAGCGAGCAACAGAAACTTATAGGGCTCTTTCCACGCATCGCCGGCGCGCTCAAGTCCCGGTTCCACCTGAAGCTGCACCCTCAGTTCCCCAGCAAAGGCGAAACAAGGCAGGATGACGCCGAGAGCGAAAAGAGTAACAACTCGTCTCACCGTTCGAGCATCACTTCGTCGGGCGCTCAAAGAGGGCCGCCTCAATCGCACCGCAGAGCATATGCCCAATGACGATATGGGATTCTTGAATCCGCGGTGTTGAGTTCGAGGGTACCATCAAGGCGTAGTCACACATCGCCGCCATCGCTTGGCCCTTGGCGGAAGTGAGTGCCACAGTGATCACACCTTTTTTCTTAGCGGCCTCAATGGCTTTGATCACATTTTTTGAACCACCTGAAGTGGAGATCGCAATGAACACGTCGCCCTTGTCAGCTTGGGCCTCAATCTGGCGTGAAAACAAATTCTCGTAGGCGTAGTCATTACCGATGGCCGTCAGGATCGAGGTGTCGGTCGTGAGTGCGATCGATGGGAGCGCCGGGCGATCGTAATAAAATCGAGAGACAAACTCTGCCGCAATATGCTGAGCATCCGCAGCCGAGCCACCATTGCCCGCGAGCAGCGTCTTGCGGCCGTTCTTGTAGGCCTGGAGCGTGACCTCGATCACCTTTTCCATCTGTGCCAAAAACTGCGGCGAATCGAGCAGCATTTTTTTGGTGGAAATCGTCTCTTCGATCTCCGATTGGATAAAGCTTTTGAAATCCGTCATCAAAGCCATAAGTCCTCCAAGTCACGGGGCTGCAATCGGACCCCACCATCTCAAATTGCCTCGACTCTGGCAATATGCTGCGGCGCACGCCTTCCGCGTTCGCCCTTCATTTCGACGAAGCTCAGGCGAGGCGATGCCCTCGAACCTGACCCTCGCGTTCGGCCTTCTGCAACCAGTCGTAGGTGAGACGCATGCCCTCCTCAAAACTCAGTCGAGGCTTGAGCCCCAGAGCCGCTGCCCGTCGTGAGTCGAGCAACTTTCGGGGCGCGCCATCGGGCTTCGAGGTGTCCCAATTGAGTTCACCCTGAAATCCCGTCACCCGTGCGACGACTTCAGCCGACTCTTTGATCGAGATGTCGTCGCCGAAACCCAGATTGAGTGCTTCCGGTTCCGCATAGCCTTCCAAGGCCCCCAAGATCATCTGCGCGGCATCGTCGACAAAGAGGAACTCGCGGCGAGGTGAACCCGTCCCCCACATCACCACTTCCTTCAGCTGATCCCGCTTCGCTTTGTGAAAGCGCAGGAGCAGAGCCGGAGCCACATGGGAGAAAACCGGATCAAAGTTATCGTTGGGTCCATACATCGAAGCGGGGATAACGGTGATCCACTTACGCCCATGTTGTTTGTGGTAGGCCTTGGCCTCGATGTAGCCCGACAGCTTCGCCAAAGCATAGGCCTCGTTCGTGGGCTCGAGCGCTCCAGTCAAAATGAGGGACTCGCCCATCGGCTGATCACAGATGCGCGGATACATGCAGTTGGAACCGACATAGACAAGCTTCTCTGTGTTGGCGGCATGAGCGGAGCGCATGATGTTGGTGGTGATCCGAATATTGTCGACGCTGAATTCTACAGGAAAACTCGAGTTCGCCTGGATTCCGCCGACGACCGCCGCTGCACAGAGCACCACATCCGGCTTTTGCTCAAGAAAGAAAGCCTCGGTGGCGACTTCGTTTCGCAGGTCGAGTTCCGCGCGTGTACGCAATATCAAGTTGTCGTGACCGCGCCGCCGCAGTTCGCGAACGAGAGCTGAGCCCAAAAGGCCCTGATGACCGGCGACGAAGACTTTATGCTGAGACTGAAGTTTGAACATGAATAGAGATTTAGCCCGGAGACTGACCTGAGTCAGTTCTCAGCGCGTCGCAGGTGGAAATCGACTTTTTCACTGCATACATCTCATTAGGGAGACCAACAAAAAACCCCGCGGGGCGCGCCCACGGGGTTTCTCATTCGCCGATCGAAGCCGATGGCTCTGGATCAGATGTTCGCAAAGGAGTTGCGCTTGATGATCTTGAAGCCGCGGATCAGCTCGCGCAGCGATTGATCCAAGCCGACTTTGGCTTTGAAGCCTGTCGCTTCGATCTTCGCATTCGAGATGATGTAGTTACGTTTATCAGGATCTTCACCAATTTCGGATTCCATGATGGTGAACTCAGGAATCTGTTTTTTGATCGCCAAGCAAAGCTCCATCTTCGAGAGATTCGCTTCGCTCAAGCCGACATTGTAGGGCTGGCCCTTCATTTTGTCGTAGTTGTTGAGCGTGTGGATGAAAGCATCGGCCGCATCGCGCACGTGCAGGTAGTTGCGTTTGAAGTGAGCCTCAAACAGCACGATGAAACGATCGTTCACGGCGCGATAGGTGAAATCATTGACGAGCAAGTCCAAGCGCATGCGCGGGCTTGTGCCCATCACGGTCGCCAAACGGAAAGTCGCCACGTGACCGGAGTCGAGAAGAACCTTCTCGATCTCGACTTTCAATTGCCCATAGAGAGAAACGGGACGCATCGCCGAGTTCTCATCGCAATGAATGCCGGCTTCGCCAACGCCATAGCCGGAGTTCGTACACGGAAAGACCATCATTTGATCTTTCGACTTCATCTCAAACAACATCTTCACAGCATCGTGGTTGATGGTCCGCGCGCCGATGGGATCTTGCTTACAGAGCGGAGCACCCGTGAGGCACGCCAGCGGCAGGACCGCATCGGCTTTCGCCATCAAGGGCTTCATGATCTGATGATCACGCACATCGCCACGAACCATCGTCAACTTATCGTCGAAGGTCACATCGAGGAGCGGCGTCTGATTGTACATGAAGTTGTCGACGACAGTGACCTCATGGCCAAGACCCAACAACTTAGGAACCAAGATCGAACCGATATAGCCGGCACCGCCGGTTACCAAAATCTTCATACGCGTGCTCCTTCCGACGCTCCCATGGAAGCGGTGTACTGCTTGTAAGACTGCCCTTCGCGGCCGGTCGGCTCGACTTTCAGAGGAGCCGCGTGCTTGCGCTTGAGCTGATGCTTGGTCATGTCGACGATGTGCCTATATGTATCTTCACCGAATTTTGAGCGCACCATGCTGAGGTAATTCGGGTCATTGAAATAGACCTGGAAGGCCCTATCGCGGAACGCGAGCACTTCACCCGCCGAGATGTGCTCAGTCGGAAGCGGCAGCGTCTCAAACGCGTGCTGCGAATAGCCCAACCAAGAATCCGGAAGCGGCCAATTGCGCTCGACCGCCATGGTGTAGAGCTTCGATCCCGGATAAGCCATCGCGGAGTAGAAGTTCCCCATTTCGCAGTTGAGCTCAAGCGACAGATCCAAGGTCTGCTGCATGGACTCGTAGTTGTCGTCGGGCAAACCAAAAATGTAGTTGCCGATCACATTGATACCCGCGTCTTTGATCTGCTTCACGATCGAGCGAATGTCGGATTCGCCGAAGCGACCCTTGGTCACGCCATCGCGAACATGCTTGGAGCCCGACTCGATACCGAGAGCCAGCCAGTTCACACCGGCTTTTTTGAGCGGCTCGAGATACTGCGGCTTCACCGTATCCACACGCGCATAGGCCCAAATGTTCAAACCGTCTTTTGCGTAGCCGCGCTCACCCAAAAGCTGGGCGAGTTTCAAGAAGTGGCTCTCGCGCAAGACGAACATTTCATCGGCAATCTTCACGTTCTTCACGCCGTACTTTTGCGTGAGCGTCTCGAATTCATTGGCGATGAACTCGGGATCCCAGTAACGGAAGCTCGAGCCGCCAAACGGAGCGTTAATACAGCAGAAGGTGCATTTAAACGGGCAACCCAAGCTGGTGTAAATCGAAGCATAGGGTTTGCGCTCATTGATGTGACCGAAAGAGTGCCAGTTGTGCGCGCGATAGTTCTTCATCGGCAAGAGATCCCAAGCGATGCCGGGGAGCTCTGTTGTTAGCTTCTCTTGCGGGATATTCGCACCGGGAGTTCCCGAGACAGGCTTACCGCCCTCGCGCCACCAGAGACCGGGGATCTGCTTGTATTGGCTGGAATCGTCCATATTGATCGACAAAAGTCCCGTGATCGTCGCCGGTCCTTCGCCTTTACAAACAAAGTCGCACTTCTCTTGCAGAAGCGTCGTCTCTGGGAGAGCCGAAACGTGTCCACCGATCATCAGCACTTTGCGCTCCGGATAAGCCTCTTTGTAAGTGTCGCAGAGGATATGAGCCGCATACATGTTTTGGGTCGAGGCCGAGGGCTGCTGACCATAGACAACGATGACGGTGAGTTTCGGCTCGCACTCGGCCGATCGCTTGACTGTATCCGCAACCGTCAGGCCTTCCCCCTCAGCATCGATCAGATGCAAGGAGTGACCCTTCATGCGCAGATGATTCGCGATCAAACCCGCCCAAATCGGCGGCTCGATGGCGGCCAATTCATTCGACAAAGATTGGTAAATGCTCGAGAGCGCGCTGGGGTTGATCACCAACACGTCGACTTTGTTTCCTGCCATCGCTTCCCTCCTTAGAACGGACCTTTGAATTTATTTTCGTAAGAATAGAAATTGTCGCGCGTCAGGTCGATCGCCTGCATCGAGAGCATGCGCTCCGCTGTGCGAATGATTTGAACTGCCGAAGGATAATAGAGATTCTCCAAGGGACGCGTCGTGGGGCAAGGTACGAATTCAAAGCCCAAGCGCTCGACAGGGTGTTGGAGTCGACCGAAGAGCGCATGCGACACCGTCGCTGCGACCTCGGATGAGAATCCACAGTTGACCCAGTCATAATCGGCGACGATCAGGCGACCTGTCTTCTGCACGCTATTGAGAATCGTTTCTTTATCCAGCGGGAAGATCGAACGCACGTCGACAACTTCAGCTTCGATGCCATGGCGAGCGAGAACTTCCGCCGCTTTTAAAGCTTCGACCGTCATCCACGACGTCGACACGATTGTCAGATCCCGACCTTGGCGACGAACCACCGATTCACCGAGACGACCTTCAATGGAAGTGTCGACTTCGCCTTCGACGTCATAGAGCCAACGATGCTCGATGAAGATGACCGGATTATCATCTTTAATCGAGGCGCGCAGAAGGCTGTAAGCGTCTTGCGTGGTCGAGGGCATCACGACTTTTAAGCCCGGGATGTGGGCAAAGAAAGAATGCAGCGTCTTCGAGTGCTGCGGGCCTTGGCCCCAGCCGCGACCAATCACTGCGCGAATCACCATCGGCGCTTTCAGCTGCCCACCCGACATGTAGCGAATCGCCGAAACCATATTGGCGATCTGGTTCATGCCAAGAAGCAAGAAGTCCACGCGAATGTGCACATGAATGGGTCGGAGGCCGGTGATGGCCGCACCCAAAGCCGCGCCGGTCATCGCATCTTCGCTCAGGGGCGTGCCAAACACGCGACGTGAGCCGAACTCGTTGAGCAGCCCCTTCGTCGAACCGAAAATACTCTTATGATCGGGAACATCCAGTCCGAAAACGAAAACACTGGGGTCTTCGCGCATGGCATCGGCTTGCGCCATCGCCAAAGCATCACGGAATTGCATCACTTGCTTCGCCATCGCGTACCTCACTTCACCGCGTTCAAGAACTCGGCGAGCTCCTTCACGCGGCCTTCTTCGAGACCAGGGAAATTGCCAATATAAAAACCAAAGAAGTGGATGTGATCCACTTTCGGGAACTGCTTCCAAGCATCAGCGCCAACGATTTCGCGCAAGAACGGTTGGCGAACCATGTTGCCGCCCCCGCTCATCCCGCGACGGTACTCGATGCCCGCCTCTTTCATCGCCGCCATCAAGCGCACGACAAACTCTTTGTCGGGCTTGGCCAGCGCCAAAGTGAAGGCGTAGTTCGACGAGCCTTCCGTGGTGTAGTCGGTTTTGTATTTCGCCGGATCGAGGTTATTGAGGAAAGTCAGCAAATTGCGCGTGCGCAGTTTGTTGTTCGCATCAAGACGCTTCAACTGATTCCGCCCGATCACCGCGTTCACTTCCGTCGAGCGCACATTGTACGCCGGGTAAGCGAAGATGAACTCAGGGTTGAGGTCCGGGAAAGTTTTCCAGTAGTGCTCTTTCACTGCCTGAGACGTGGACTCGCGAACCATGCCATGCGAGCGGAGCATGCGGATCGCCTCATAAAACTTCTCGTCATTCGTGCACACCATGCCGCCCTCGATGGTCGACATGTGGTGGGCGTAGTAAAATGAGAAGTTCGAAGCAAAGCCGATCGAGCCCAAACGCTGACCTTTGTGAGTTGCGCCGTGCGATTCACAAACGTCTTCGATGAGCAGAATGTTTCGCTTTTTGCACTCGTCGATCAGCTTGTCCGTCAAACCATTGTAGCCGAGGACGTGTGTCAGAAAAACGGCGCGAGTTTTGTCCGTCATCTTGGCGATGACTTCATCCGTGTCCATACCGAGGTGATCTTTGTCGATATCGACGAACACGGGCTTGAAGCCATTTTGCAGAACGCTCGAAATGTCGCTGACCCAAGTGAGGGTCGGGACAATCACCTCGCCGCCACCGTACAGGTGCTTGAGGGCCGCCATGGTGAGCAAGTTGGCGCTGGCACCCGAGTTGACGAACACCGAATACTTCACACCCAGCCACTGGCTCCACTCCGCCTCAAAGGCGCGGACATTAGCCGACTGCGTGAGGATGGGATCACCCTTGAGAAAATCGATGAGAACATCGAGATCCTCGCGCGTGATGTTGTTTTCCATGAGTTTCAAATCAAGTCGTTTCACATGTACCTCACCGGCGTGTCTTCAGCCCAAACGTCCGCATAGAGTTCATTCGGTGGCGGGAAAGGAGCGTCTTGCGCGCGCTTCACGCTCTCATCGATACGCGCACGATGCTTCTTCTTTTCCGCTTCGATCTCGGCGTCCGTGACACCTTGAGTTTTGAGGAAAGCTTCGGCCTTCGCGATCGGATCGAACTTCGCTTCCGCCTGATCAGCTTTAGCCCGGTAGCCAAACTTGAAATCCTCCAAGGGACCGACGTGCTCGAGGAAACGATAATAGTTGAAGCTCAAGAAGCCCGGCATGTTCTGCTTCTTCATCTCCGCGATCATGCGATCCGTCTTTTCCATGACTTCCTTGAGGTCTGTGCCGTCGCCTTCATCATAGAGGCAGCGGAATCCCTCAACCATATCCTTGGTCGACTTCCAACCGAGACGGTTGTGACGGAAATTGTGAATGGCCAAGTCGTTGTCTTCGCAAACAAAGAGCACCGGCAGCTTTTCCAGCGCGGCAAAATTCACGCTCTCATAGAAAGCGCCTTCTTCCATCGCGCCATCGCCAAAGAAGACAATGCTCAAACCATCGCGGCCCATGACGGCATCGCCCAGAGCCGATCCAACAGCCAGAGGAATTGTCGTGCCGACGACAGCCGATGTGGCCACTAAGCCATGCTCCGGAGAGGCCATATGCATCGAGCCCGCTTTGCCTTTACCGCAGCCGGTGACCTTGCCGTACATCTCACCGAAGAATGTGTCGGTGTCGTCGCTGGTCGCGAGAAAAATTGAGTGATTGCGATAAGTGCCGAAATACTTGGTGTTGCTCTTCACGGCTTGAGCCCCGCGCACGCGAGCGATTGAGGCGTGAACGCCGCAAGCAATCGCTTCTCCACCGATCCCCAAGTGGACCGGCGTCTTCATTTCGTCTTTGAAATACTCTTCGCGGATTTTTTCCTCGCACATGCGGGCGAGCAGCATTTTGGAATAAGCGGAAAACCACTCGGCTTTGGACCGAGCTACGGGACTCGAGGTCATTCGGAAACTCCCTGAAAACCTGTTGAAGGAAAAGTGCTAACACCCCGTTGTCACAGCCGCAAACCCTATATGGTAGAGGCTTGTGGCGCATCGCCGCACACGCCACATGCGGGATGTCGGTGGAGCGATCGCTCCAGGGGGGGCGAACCGGGCGTCTCGGTCTGTCGACTCAAGCCGCGTCTTAGATGCGTTTCTCAGATGCGTTTCTCAGATGCGCTTCTTAAATCCGCTGATAGTCGTCTTCGTAGCGGACGATGTCGTCCTCGCCAAAGTACGTGCCGAGCTGCACCTCGATGAACTCAAGAGGCTCCTGCCCCGAATTGCCGATGCGATGCTTCGCACCGAGCGGGACGTGGACGTAGCTTCCCTCTTGGACGGGGATGGTCTTACCATCAAGAACGACGTAGCCCTCGCCGCGTACGATAATCCAGTGTTCGGCACGCCGCGCATGCGACTGATAGGAGATCTGGGCGCCCGGGTCGACGAGCATGCGCTTGGATTTGAAGTCGCGCATGTTGCGCAACACCTCAAAGCGCCCCCAAGGTCGAATTTCATAGGGGTGATTGGCCACCAGGCCGGGCTGGGTGCCCTTGAGTACGTCCACCACGTCTTTGACCTTTTCGCTTTGGCCCCGCTTCACGATCAGCAGGGCATCCGCCGTGTCGATGACCAACAAGTCCTTAACACCAACGAAGGCATAGGATTTCTCGGGTGTGTGCGGAAAAACGAAGCAATCATCCGATTGCACATGGACTTCGCGGGCAGCGCCTTTTGGCACAGCCTGCGCGAGCGAGTCCCAAGTGCCGAGATCACTCCAGTCACAATCACAGGGAACCGTGATGTGGCTGGGAAGCTTTTCCATCAGACCGTAGTCGATCGAGATGGGCCGGAGGGCCGCGTAAACCTGATCGATGTTGCTCAGGTCCGCGCGCAAGCTTTCAGCGACGGAATAGACATCGGGCAAGTACTGCTTGAGGAGCTCTCGCATACGACTCACACGGAAGATAAACATGCCCGCGTTCCAAAAGTAGCGACCGCTGGCGAGAAAAGTCTTGGCTGTGGCCTCGTCCGGCTTTTCGCGAAAGCGCAGCGCCTTGCGAGCGGGCAAATTGGTACCCTCGGCGAGAGGCTGCGGGTCGGTCTCGATGTAGCCATATCCCGTTGCCGGGTACGTCGGCTGAATACCCAGCGTGACGATTTCGCCCTGGCGAGCAAAGTGCTCGGCCGTGCGAACGGCCGAGTGAAACGCAGGCTCGCGACCCACGAGCTGATCGGCCGGAAAAATTCCAACGACTTCGTCGTCATAACCCTTCAGCGACAAAACTTTGCAAAGAATCGCCACAGCGGGACCCGTACTCTTGGGAAGCGGCTCATAAATCACGCGGTCGGCCTTGATGCCGCAATCTCTCAGAGTCTTCTCGGTCAGTGTTTTGAGCTCGCGCGTGGTCACCGTCCAAGGTGTGCCGAGGGGTTGTAGTCGGGCGATCGACTTGTGAAAGAGCGACTCGCCGAGAAACTCGCAGAATTGTTTTGGCCATGCGGATCGCGACACCGGCCACAGCCTCGTGCCACTGCCGCCGGAAAGGACGACTGGGATCATGAGTTCGGTTTAGCGAGTTTGTGCGCGCGTGGGAACGATTTGCTGTGAGGTGAGGCCTTGGAAAGGTGTTTCCCGACGCGGCGTGACCCGCGCCGGTGCGTTTTACGCGCGGGTCGGGGGTGAGTTGAGGCTTGTTAGGTCACGTCGAGTGCCGGCCTCTTCGGATCAATTTGTATGACGCGCGGTGACCCGCGCCAGCGCGTGCGCGGACTCGCGTTGGCGGGGCGTGCAGGTCGCGTGTCCGGATTTCGGATCACAGCACGGTGTGCCCGGATTATCCTTGACGTGTTTTTACCTGTGTCGCGCGCGTGGTGATCTCGCAAATCCCAGCCCCAATCCGCCAGGGTTCAAACACCGCTTGAGGCCCCGCTCGCTGCGCGAAAAACATCAAAACCCCGCTTTGCGTGGCCCGCTCGCCGCGCGCGCCACAAGCCCTCCTCGCGGCAAAAAATCACCCGCAAAAACCCATGCTAAACCGACAGCATGACAGACCAAGAACTCCATCAAAAACTCACGGACCTGGTGCGCGAAGAGCGTCGCGTGCTCGCGCAAATTCTCACCCACCTCAAAGAGGTCGAGCGCCGCAAGCTCTACTGTGATTTCAAACGCGGCTCGCTCTTCGAATATGCGGTGAAAGAACTCGGCTACTCCGAAGATCAAGCTCAGCGGCGCATTGAAGCCATGCGACTTCTCAAAGATCTTCCCGAGATCCAACCCGCCATCGAAGAGGGACGATTGACACTCACCAACCTTGGCCAGGCGAAGCGACTCTTTCGTCACAAGCCCCACACGCGTGACGAAAAACTCGCCTTCATCAGCAAGATCGAACACAAAACCAAGCGCGAAGCCGAGCGACTGATCGCCAGTCAAGCTCCTGAGCTTCCACGGCTTGAGCGCACACGCGCGACCACCGCCACGACTTCGCAGCTGAGTCTTGAGCTCCCGAATGAAACTCTGGACCTGCTCCAGCAAATCAAAGGGGCGCTCGCGCACCAACATCCCCAACTCACGACGGCTGAGCTGATCACGCTGCTCGCACGAGAAAAGCTCGCTGCGCTGCGACCCGCGCCAGCGCGGAAAGCCAGCCCGC